>NZ_CP046444.1:3324285-3626493 GCF_014083945.1 Granulicella sp. 5B5
CTTATGGAATCAGGGTTTTGCCACCTCTTGAAGCGAGGTTTATTGGCTGTCGATGCAACTAGCGTCGCGTAAACGCGTTGGCGACGCCTTCTCGTTGAGGTAATTCCATGGGGCGACATCGCAAATCAACCGCCGAACTCGAACGTAAGGGTGCATTCAACCATGACCCTGCGCGCGGGCAAGCACGTTCATTGGAGCCGGTAGTTACCGGCCCGCTTGGCCCTCCTCCACCTGACTTTGTCCCCGAAGGCACCGAACTCGGCTATCGCAACAAAGCAAAGCTGCTCCAAGCGTGGCGAGATCTAGAGGCCGCGACGAAAGAAGTGCTTGTAACCTCCGCTGATCGCCTGCACTTCGAGACCACAGCGCGCCTGCTCGCACAGTCCCGTGAACCCGGAGCTCCTACCAGTGTCTTCTCGCAGCTCAACCGATACCTCAGCCAGCTCGGGCTCAACCCTGCCAGTCGAAGTCTCGTCAACGGTGTTGGTGTCAAAACTACGGAGCAGGAAGAAGACGAGTGGAAGCAAGCCGCTGACGGCAGTACCGGACTACCAGTTCAGTAGCCCTTATGTTGAGAAAGCGATGGTCTATGCTCGCGGGGTCGTTACCGGCGAGATCATCGCCTGCGGCTTCGTCAAGCAGGCCTGCCAGCGTCATCTCGATGACCTGGAGAAGTCCCTTGATCCACTCTATCCTTATCGCTTTGATGAGGGAAAAGCGAATCGGCCTTGTTGGATCATCAGCAAGTTCCCGCATGTCTCCGGCAAATGGGCGCGCCGAGTCAAGGGCTTCGACAACCGGCTCGTTCTTGAGCCCTGGCAGTGCTTCATCGTCTGCTGTCTCTTCGGCTGGATATCGAAGTCGACTGGCAACCGGCGCTTCACGAAGTCGTATATCGAGGTCAATCGCAAGAACGCAAAGTCGACGTTGGCAGCAACAATCGGGCTTTACATGCTCGCATGCGATGGCGAGGTCGATGCACAAGTCTTCTCCGGCGCCACAAAGGAGAAGCAGGCGCTTGAAGTTTTCCGTCCCGGTCGGCTCATGGCGATGCGGTCGCACAAGTTTCTTCTCAACTTCAATGTCGAGGTCAACAAAAAGAGTCTTACCCGCGCCGATGGCAGTCGCTTTGAACCCCTCGTCAAGAACCCTGGCGATGGTTCCAGCCCTTCCTGCGCAATCGTCGATGAATATCACGAGCACGACACCTCCACACTCTATGACGCGATGGAGTCAGGCATGGGTGCGCGCGAGCAGCCTTTACTGTTCGTCATCACCACGGCTGGCTTCAACGTCGGCGGTCCGTGCTACATGCTGCGCGACGACATCATCAAGGTCCTCGCAGGTACAGTCAAAGACGACCGGCAGTTCGGCATCATCTATACGGTCGACCATGTAGATGAGTGGAAGACAGATATCGGCATCGCCAAGGCGAACCCTAACGTCGGTGTCTCTGTCAGTTGGGAATATCTGCGTGGGCGTCAGCAGGACGCACTTGAGTTCGCGCACAAACGCAACGCCATCCTGACGAAGCACTTCGGCGTGTGGACCAACGCCGCTGCTGACTGGATGGATATGGAAAAGTGGAAGGCCTGCGCCGACCCGTCGCTCTCCATCAAAGACTTCGCAGGCAAGCCTTGCTGGATGGGCAATGATCTCGCGGCGCGCATCGATCTCGCCAGTCGCATGCTCATCTTCAAAGAATCGCGGACGGACAGAATATTCATTGAGGCGACGGACAAGGATGAACTTGTCGACCAGGACCATTACACGCTGTTCGGCTATCACTATGCACCCAAATCCACCATCTACGACAATGAGCATCGGCACTATGAGCAATGGGTTGCGGACGGTGCTCTTATTGCTTGCGATGGTGTCGAGGTGCGACTCTCTCAGATCCAGCGCGACATCGAAAACGATGCCGCGCTGTATGACATGCAATGCATCGCCTTCGATCCCTGGGGTGCGCAACAGATGCAGCAGGACCTTGCCTCAACCTTTGGTGAGGATGTTGTTTGTTCCATCCCGCAGACCCCGCAATACTTCTCTGACCCACTCAAGGAACTCCGAGCGGCGATCTATGCGGGCCGGGTACATCACAATGGCGACCCGGTACTCACGTGGGCTGTATCGAACGCGCTGATCAACGAAAGCCCGATCAATGAGACTGTCATGCTGCGACGCGGGCCTAACGACAAACTGAAGATCGACCCTGTCGCTGCCATGATCACCGGCATGAACCGCGCCTATAACGCACCGACGATCCAATACACCTCAACCCGCGTGGTGGCTTTATGACGAAGGAAATGAAGAAGTCTCTTGCGCAACTGCTGGCAATGGCAGTTCTTGCTGCCGGGCTCGTAGTGTTTACGCGCGGTGTGTGGCTGGCGTGGCGGCCTGGTGGCTGGATGGTTGCTGGGCTTTCCATCGTGCTTCCCGCTCTTTTCTGGCTTTATGACGATGTTCGCGACTCGAAGGGGCGGTAATTGAAACTAATCTCCGGCATCTTCGAAGGCGCTCTCAAACTGCGCGCCGACATGGGCGGCGGTGCGCCTGCGCCATGGGACAACTTCTGGTATGGTCCCGCTGGCGGTCATGCTTCGGCTGCTGGTATGCGTGTCACGGCGGATACTTCCAAGCGTCTCGGCACCGTCATCGCATGCGTTTCGGCCAAGTCTCGGCAGCTCGCGTCGCTGCCGTTCAAGGTTTATAAGGACAATCCCCGCGGTGGCAAGCGGGTTATCGATAATCACCCGGTCCATCGCCTCATCTATTTCAAGCCGAACCGCTGGCAGACGCCCTTCGAATTCAAGCAGATGATGCAGGGGCACGTCGAGCTACGCGGCAACGCTTATGCCGAGATCATCATTGATGACCGCACCGGCATCCCGCTTGAGCTCGTGCCGCTGCATCCGGACCGCGTGAAAGTTGAGGTGATCAAGTCTAGCGGCGACCTGCGGTATGTCTATAACGATCCGCTGACGGGCACCACGCGCGTCATTCTGCAGGAGGAAATGTTTCACCTGCGCGACTGGTCAGATGTGATGGCTGTAGGGCAATCGCGCATCAGTATGGCGCTTGATGTGCTGGGCGTGGCGCTGGCGCGTCAGGATTATATCGGCCGGTTCCTGAAGAATGATTCGCGCTCCGGGTTCATCATCACCGGCGGCAACTTTCGCAATAAGGGCGAAGAAGACGATTTTATTGAGTCTTTTCAGCGTTCGACAACTGGCTCGAACCGTGGTCGCGCCATCTATGGACCCAACGGCCTCGACGTAAAATCCATCGGCGTCACCCCGGTAGATGCGCAGCTGATCGAGGGCCACAAGGCTTCGCAGGTTGAGATCTGCACCATCTTCAATGTGCTTCCGCACCTGGTCGGCGTAGATGCAGGCAAGGCTGCGACATATGCCTCGGTTGAGCAGTTCAACATCATGAATGCAGTGCAGTCCGTGCTGCCCATGGCCATTATGTGGGAGCAGGCAATTCAGCGCTGTCTCATCAGCGGATTCCGCTACTATGCGAAGGCGTCGCTGGCGTCGCTGCTGCGTGGCGATACGGCCAGCCGCTTCGCTGCCTATCATGTGGCCATTGGCGACGGCTGGATGTCGCAGGATGATGTGCGCGAGGCCGAGGACATGAACCCGATTCCCAATGGGGTCGGCGCAAATTATTGGCGTCCGGTCAACTGGGCACCGCTCAAGCAACTCACCAATGGGACGACCGTCAAGAGTGGCGGACCAGGAGGAAGCCCTGGCAAGGACGGCAAAGATGGCTCGTCCGACAATGATGATGACCAGGCCGACGAGACCGGCGGAGGTGGCGATAATAGCGCGCATCTCGAGCGCCTGAAGTTGCTGGCCGTTGATTCCGCAGCCCGTTGTGTGCGTCGCGAAGTCAGCGGTGTGCAGCGGCTGATCCAGCAAAAGGCCGGCGCGTGGGAGATATCCGAGTTCTATGCGGAGCAGGTGCGGTTTATCAATACCGTCTTCACGCTGGATGCCGCACAGCAATTGGCCGTCAAGATGGCCTGCGACGACCGCGCACAACACCTCACTATGCTGCTCGGCGATGAGGATGACGAGTTCGGCGCCGGAGCACAGGTGTGGATTGAGAATGTCGCCGCAACCGAGCCGATCAAACTGGCTGCACTGGCAGTCGAAGGAGCGAAATGAGCAAGGCATATAGCAGCATCATGAGTGCGATGCGGTCGCAGGTCTGGGCCATCGACCCAAACAAACTCGAAGCCATCATGGCCTTTCTCGCGCTCAAGGCGCAGGGTAAGGATGCTGAGGCTTCGGTGGTCGCCGACCTTCATGGCGCCGCACAGATCCAGGCAGCGCGCGCGAAGAAGGTGCAGCAGGCAGACTCGCAGGCAACGTCCATTGCGGTGCTGCCGGTCTATGGCCTCATCTTGCACCGCGGCAGCTCCATGCGGGACATCAGTGGGCCCGCCGCGACCTCGACCGTGCGACTGCTGCAGCAGTTCAATGCGGCAATGGATGACCCCAGCGTCTCCGCCATTATCTTCGATATCGACTCGCCTGGCGGCACGGTGGAGGGCGTCGATGAGTTGGCGACGGCGATCCGCAATGCGAAGGGCAAGAAGCAGACCATCGCCGTCTGCAACAAACTCTGTGCTTCGGCTGCCTACTTCATCGCCAGCGCCTGCAGCGAGATCGTTGCAAGCCCGTCTTCTATGACCGGTTCTATCGGCGTGTACTGTGCACATGAGGATACTTCGAAGTATCTCGAAAATCTTGGCGTCAAGGTGTCGCTCATCAAATTCGGCGAAAACAAGGCTGAGGGCAACCCCCATGAGCCGCTGACGGACGCTGCCCGCGCTCACATGCAGGAGACAGTGGACATGTTCGGCAATATGTTTGAGAAGGCCGTCGCCAAAGGCCGCAGCGTTCCGCAGCAGAAGGTGCACGATACCTTCGGCCAGGGCCTGATGTTTGGCGCTGCGCAGGCTGTGAAGATCGGCATGGTCGATAAGGTGGACACCTTCGACGCTGTACTGGCGCGGTTCGGCGTATCGCTCAGTAGTAGCAATCAGACATCGATGGAGTTGGAAGCGCCGCCGGTCGTCGGCAGTACTTCCGCTCCGAAGGCTGATGTAGGTTGCAAGTGTCAATGCGCTGCATGCCTCGGTGGCGACTGCGGAAGCTGCACCGACGACGACTGTGACGACCCCAATTGCGAAGGCTGTGCGATGCAGGCAAAGGCGGCAAAGGCCGCCAGCGATCGAATGCGGTTTCGGCTGCAGATTGCCAACGCTGAACTTTAGCTCTTACCCGATTTCGTGAAGGGCCTCGCCGATGCGTGGCCCTTTGCTTTGCTCCTTATGTGCCGGTGCGCTGCGTGCCGCCGGTTGTGTGTGCTCACGCAGAGCCCGACGGCTCTCGCGTGCTGGCGCTCGCCCCCAACCCGGATGCAACCCCATGGAGGGGACTATGACGCTTGCAGAACTCAAGCAATTGCACACTGCGGCTCTCGAAAAGGCCAACGCGATCGATGCGAAGGCCACCACCGAGAATCGCGCGATGACCGCCGAAGAGACGACTGCCGTCTCCGCCGCCATCGCCGAAGCTGCCAACCTCAAACAACAGATCGTCAACAAGGAAGCCCTGATGGCAACACAGCGCAGCGAGCCTGCCGTTGCTGGTATCACTCTCGGGGACAACCTCGCAGAAAAGAAGCCGTGGCGCAACTTCGGTGAGTTCCTCGGCGCTGTGCGCAAGCAGAGCGTCCGTGGTGGTCATGTCAGCGATCCTCGTCTACAGGCAGCTCTCGGTGCATCGGAGACCTCCGATGCAGACGGTGGTTTTCTGGTGCCAGTAGAGCAGTCAACTGACATTATCGAGCGCATGTGGGATGAGGGGCAGATCGCCGGACGGGCCGACCGCACACCGATGAAGTCTTCGCGACTTACCATTCCAACGCTCAACGAAACCAGCCGTGCGGCCGGGTTCCGTTATGGCGGCATCCAGGTCTACCGTGTGGCTGAAGCTGGCCTCCTCACTCCGAGCAAGCCGAACTTTGGTCTGCTTGAACTGATCGCGCAGGAGATCATCGGTCTCCTGTATACCACCGACACTCTCGAAGAGGACACAGATGCACTCTCTGTGTGGGCCGCCAAGACCTTTCCGAAGGCGATGGGCTTCCAATATGACCTTGAGTGCTTCAGTGGCTCGGGAGCAGGGCAGTTCCTTGGCATCACAATGGCGCCAGGCACCGTGCAAATCGCGAAGGATAATGGGCAAGCGGCAGCGACCATCACCACGAGTAATGTACTCAATATGCATGCCGCGTTGTTAGCATCGAGCCGCAAGGATGCGTGCTGGTTTATCAATCAGAACTGCGAGCAGCAGCTGTACCAACTCACCATCCCCGGTGAGGCTGGCACGGCGGTAGCGTTGTATGTGCAGCCCGGCACGGGTAGCAACGTCAACGGCCAGTATGGCAAGATCCTCGGTCACCCCGTCATCCCGGTTGAACAGGCGTCCACGCTCGGCACTGTTGGTGACATAGTGCTGGCAGACATGAGCGAGTACCTGATCGGCGAGCGGGATGGTCTGCAAGCGGACAGCTCCATTCATGTCCAGTTCCTGACTGGCCAGAAGGCCTACCGCTGGCGCATGCGCAATGATGGCAAGCCGAAGCAGAAGGACCCGCTGACCCCCCTGAACGGGACGCAGGCGCTCAGTTCCTTCGTCACGCTCGCTACCCGCTCGTAACCGCTGCTCACGTAGCTCAACCTCAACTCGTGGCGGGGCCGCATTATGTCGGCCCCGCTGCTCACGCGGTCCTCGCGACCGAAGGAGAAAGCACCATGGGAGCACGCGGTTTCAATGTGGCCGAAGAGGGCCATGTCGTATCCATCCTGTCGCCGCAGTCTATCAGCGGTGGCGTTACCTCAACGCCCTTCCACATGAAGTATGCAGCCAAGGCCAACATCATCATCCAGTATGGTGCGTTGGCGGGCGCGCCCGGAGCCATTACGGTCAAGGCTTGCTCGGATGCTTCGGGGGACGGCGCAACGGCCATTCCATTCACCTATTACACGAAGTCTGCGGCCGGCAATACGGCCGATACGCTCGATCTGGTCACCGGTCCCTCCGCGGCCAACTCGGCGACGGCTGAGGGTTTCACGCCGGCGGACAATATCAATACGTTCGTCGAGATCGTCATCCAGTCCGATCAACTGCCTGCGGGTCTTCCGTATATCGAAGTCACTCTCGCCAGCGGTGCCGTTGCTAACTATGCCTCCGCAGTCGCGATCCTGACTGGTCTCTCCTATGCCGGCAGCCAGCAGCCCACTGTTACCACCTAAAACAACCCTTGGAAACAGCCAGAAATCAGCAAAATATCGCGGATTTCTGGCTGAATTCGCTGATTTCCTCTTGAATTGTAGCCATTTTTGAAGGGTTTCTATGCTTCGCGTTCGCATGTCGGATGGGCCTCGCAGGGGCGAAATCGTTGAGGTTTCCTGCGAAGCTGGGTGGGCCATGCTCAAGGATGGTCGTGCCACTGATCCACGGCTCGAGAATATCGCTCCATATGTCGAAGTGAAGTCCGCGCCTATTGGCGCTGAGGTATCAGAGCAGCCGCGCACACGCCGGAGGGGGCGATGAACTCAGAGATCATCCAACTCTCGCAACCGGCCGTCGAGCCCGTGTTGCCTGCTGAGGCTATGGTTCAGCTCGGCCTCGGCAACCCGGTCGACAGTATACTCAATACCCAGCTCACCACGCAGATCGCAAACCTGCTGCTGGCCGCGCGGCGTTATTGCGAAGGTTATACCCGCAGCTGCTATATCACCACCAACTGGCTCTACCAGGGCGACCACTGGCCCGCATGGGACAGCCGTTACGCCCGCAACTGGTACTGCGGTCTCCGCCTTCCCAAGCCGCCGTTTCAGTCCATCCAATCCTTCGTCTATATCGACGAAACGGGCACGCCGCAGACACTGCCCGTCGACCTGACCTATGGCAACTCCGTCACCCCGACATATGCTTACCAGCTTGACCCCGGCTCCGATGTAAAGCCTGCGCGCCTGCTGCCTGCATGGGCGCGTCCCTGGCCGCCGCTGCGGCTCGTCGCCAATGCCGTGCAGATCACCTTCAAGTCCGGCTTCGGTGGTCCCGTCACGGCGTCGATGGCAAACGCCTCAGCCATCCTCACCGGTCCAGTCTTCAACCCCGGCGATAAGGGACAGTCAGTCAGCGTTCCCGGGGCCGGTGCAGCGGGTGCGGCACTCATCACCACCATCGCCAGTGTCGACATCAATGGACAGGCCACACTTGCAGATCCTGCGCAGGCGGTCGTCGCCAGCACGTCGAATGTCTATGTCGGCCAACCGGTGCCGGAAGAGATTCGGCTGGCGATCAAGCTGGCGACACAGTTTTATTACGAGCAGGGCGCGGTCACCGACCTCAAGATGCCGCGCGTCGTCAACGATCTTCTCGACGGTTACGTGAACAGGAGCGCATAGCGATGGCACGCTGGCCCTACCCGTTCCAAAACATCAGCAATCCCGACATCATTCCGCCTGGGATGCTTCGTAGTCAGGCGCAGGTGCAGACCAAAAGCAGCACGCAGACGGGCACCGGTTCGCAGCAATCCAGTTGGACGACTGCACTCACCTGCATGTGTGCCGTCATGGCACTCACTCCGAAGGAGTCGTTTCAAGATGGCCAGTACATAAGCCAGGTCGTATCGAGAATCTCCATCTATTGGCCCGGTACGAGCGTCATACTCACGGCTGGAATGCAGGTTCTTCTCTCCACGGTGGGCATGCCGGTGCGCACATTGACGGTGCAGTCCGTGGTGCCAGTCGCGCCACGTAACCGAGTCATAGATCTCTATTGCATTGAGATCAACGGGGTGCAGTGATGTCGATCGAGGCTGGGCTCTTTCAACTGCTCTCGCAGTCGGCGGCGCTGCAGGCGCTGGTCGGCAATCCGGCAGCGTTTGTCTTTCCGGTGATGCTGCCGGAGAAGCCGCCGCTGCCGTGTATCAGTTATCAACTTGTCGGCGGCTCTGCTAACCCAGCGCTTACGCGGTCAGGGGTGCAGCGCAGGCGATATCAGTTCGATTTTTGGGCGGACTATGAGCAGGGTACCTATGACCAGGCGATTGCCCTGCGCGATGCCGTGATTCACCTGCTCAATGGATTTACTGGCGCATTGCCGAATGGGTTTTACGTCACCTCGATTTTGTATCACCAATCGCTCGACGGATTTGAGAACGACGCCCGGCAGTACCGCTGCACGGCAGAGTTCTATATCACCTACAATCTGCCCGCATAGCTCACCAGTGAAGCGGCCCCAACATATGCCACCGCGACGGCATAAGGAGAAATTTCTATGCCTTATATCGATAGCCAGTCGTTTCAGGGAATTGGGGCGCAATTGTCGATCGGCGGAGTTGTCGGCACCGCAGGTGCATTGCTGCCCGTCTTTGAAATCACCGACCAGGCATTTCCCGAGGGAACATGGGACAAGCTCAATGTCTCAAACTTCAATTCGTTGAACAAAGCCAAGGAATACCGCAAGGGTATGGTCGACTTCGGCGAGATGAAGCTGAAGGGCAACTTCGTACCGGCAGACCCTGGCCAACTCGCGCTCGCCGCAGCTTTTGCGGACCCGCAAAATCCCTACCAGTTCACGATGCAGTACCCGAAGGCTCCGGGGCAGGCCACGGCCGGAAATCTGTATGCCTTCAACGCTGTCGTCATGGGCTTCTCGCCGGGCTCCACGCTGCAGCCTGACAAGACGGTTGAACTTTCCGTCACGCTGCAGATCGTCAGTGCTCCCGTGCTCACGGCGGGCAGCTAAACAAGCCGGGCGGTGGTTTTGTCGCGGGGCCACCGCCCGTACCACACACGCGACACACCTCACTCCAATAAAGGAAAGCCATGTCCATCCCCGTGATCATTCCCACCGACCCCACACTCCCCACCGTCACCGTGCCGACTTCCATCGGCGATATCATCCTCTGCCTCGACTTTGAGGCGCTGGCCGAGGCTGAAGCTGCCCTCATCAAGTCAGGTCATGAGGATGTGAACCTTCTACAGTCGCTCAGCATGAACTTTCCAGTTTTCCGGGTACGCATGTTCTTTGCGATTGCTGCACGACGTTTTCAGCCGGAACTCAACTATGACGAGGCCTGCAAGCTTGTAAGCTTACAGAATATTGGCATAATCGCAGATGGGATTCTGGCGGTATGGCAGGCGTCGACGCCGCCAGTGGTCGAAGGTGATGAGGCTGTCAAAAACCCTTCGGTGCCCAGCGACGATTCGGCCGCGTCGAATGCTGGGAGTGGATCGTCGCCGCAGCCCGAAGCCGTCTCGGCATCGGGTGGGACGAACTTCGCCGGCTGACGCCACGGCTATTCTTCCTGATGCTTGACCAGCACCATGCGGCGCAAAAAGCCCATGACTCGGTCATTGAAATAATGGGAGCGCAGATCGTCGCCATGGTCGCGAATACCGGCTTCCGTAGTTTCAAGGAGTGGCGCAAGCCGCAGGAGTTTATGCCGTCGATGCAAGGAAAAACAGCCGAGCATCCGGTATCTCTCGAAGACCGTAAGCGCCATGCCGCCGCTACCTCGGAGATGTATATGCGTATCCTGATGCAGCCGGGAGTGATAGACTCAACGGCATGAAAAGCCAAGCCATTCTGAGTGTCATGGCGCTTTTGCTGGTTATTTCCGCGAAAGCACAGGTTATGGTCAAAGGGCATTATATCGGTGAGACTGCTGCTGATTTTTTGAGGTCAGAGCCGAGCATTGTGGATGATCTGGCGTCGTGCCATTTAGACGATCCGGAACCGCCGCGTAAACTCACTCAAGATGATGTGCGTGAAGCATTCCGGCAGCGGCGCGCCGTCATCATGAACGGGGAAGAAGTCACAAAGGCTGAGGCGGAGAGGTTAGCTGCTGAAGGTAAACTACTTCAGGAATTTCCAGATGATCGGACGCCCACAGAGAAGAGTCGCTGCTCCATACTCTATGCGGCCTTTGAATCGTCAGCTCATCTTAGTGGATTTTTCTCTCGGTCTAAGAATATTGCCCGTGTTGAATGGCAGTTCAGCAATGGAAAATTAGCGGAGATTCTTGTTCAATATTCCTTAGAGGATGCCGACAGAGTCTCTGATGATTTCTCGAAGCGAGTAGGTTTTCCTCCGAAAAATAGTGAAACAGCGGAGTTCAATGTATATGGTGCGCGCTGGGCAGACAACTCCAGTTGCTGGGATGGGTCGTTTACATTCGCATGTCTATCTGAAAGTCATAACCCGGCAGATTCTTATGCGACGCTGCATTTGATATCTAAAGAACTCTTGCAGCAAGAATCTGCGGAGCGCGCAAAACGCCCAAGCCCGCTCGATTGAGTAATGTTAGATTATTCGTAAATGAGCCGCCCACGGGCGGCTTTTCTATTTCCCATGTCCATCACCTATGACAACTCCGGGTTGCAGAAGCGGCTGGAGAAGCTGCGCCAGACGATGGTGGAGGACGCGGCAAAGAAAGCTGTTTTGGCGGGTGCGAAGGTTATTGCTGTAGCGATGGCCGAAGCCGCTCCCGTGCTGGATAAGCGCACCGCAAACAGTAAGGCCTTGGAGCCGGGTTCCGTAAAAGCGGATATACGCGCACGGATGGATCGTGATCCAGATAATGAGATGACAACTGCCATCGCCGGTCCCACGCGGCGTACAGGATATGTCTGTCGCTTTCTGGAGTTCGGACATCGCTGGCTCTGGAAGAAGCGTTACGGTGGCCGATCCGGGCCTGATGTTGAACCGCACCCGTTTCTACGCGCGGCCTATGAGTCAAGCATCAACGAAGCTATCAGCGCACGTGACAATGTGCTGAGGGAGGAGTTGCGAAATGTCTAATAACTCAAATATCGGTGATGTACAAGCGAAGATGACGCTTGATACGAAGTCAACTGAGGAGGGCATCAAGCGGGTAGATGCGCTGAGCTCCGCGACCTCCCGGGCGGCCGTCGCTCGCAAGCAGGCTGAAGCGAAGGCGATGGCGCAGGCTGAGAAGTATGCCGGCGACGCCGTAAGCGATGAGTCGCGCCGCATCCTGGCTGCACGGCTACAGCAGACGCAGGCTGCCCGTGATGTGGCTGACGTATTGAAGTCGGTCAGGAGAGGTTATTTGGATGAGGCCACTGGCGCGCAGGCTGCCGCCGCTGCTATCCAGAAGCAGGTTGCAGCTCAGCGCGAGCTGTCGATGCTTTCGCAGACGGGCTACACGCAGCAGATGGCTGCTTCCGCAGCCGTGCGCAGTCTGCGCGATGGTAATGCTGGAATTCGGTCTGTAGAGCGTTTTATTGATATGTCTCCGGCGGTCGCCGGTGCGATCAGCGGCATCTTTCCGTTGCTGGGAGCGGCTGGTCTCGCGGGGATGTTGTTCAGTATGGGTGAGAAGGGTTATGAGGCCTTCACGAAGATACGTGACGGTGCCCGCGCGACCACGCAAACCTTCAGCGACCTGCACGACAAGGCGCAGGTCCGCATTGACGATCTGGCGATTGAAAATCAGAAGATCCAGGATCAAATTGACAAGGTGTCTGGGCGCCCTAACAATGGCCTGGCGTCGGCGCTGCTTGAAGCAAAGAAGATGGCCGACGAGTTGCTCGATTCATTGCAGGATGACCGGAAGGCGATCGAAGCTCTGCTGAAGGAGCATGAGGTCGGATCGCTGGCATCCATGTTCACCGGCGTTGCCTCGACGGGCGTGCAGAATAAGCAAATGATTGCCGACCAGCAGCATTTACGCGATGCAATCGAGAAGGCCAACTCTGACTACGGACAGGCCGTTACAGGCACGAATGACCAGGCTAAGATCAAAGCGGCCACGGATGCACGGAATGCTGCTGTGCGGGCGGCGTTCCAATCGCAGATCGATACCTACACGCGTGAAGCCGCCCGACTAAAGAAGGAGCAGGACGATAGTAATTCGTCCGTCCGAATGGCACAGCAGGTAGCCGCGCAGACGGGAGCTGATCCTGGTGTCTATGACACCCTCAATAATGCGCAGAAGATTGCGAATGTGCAGGGGCGCGCTCAGCAACTGCGCGACATGATGGCGCAGGCGATGTATGCCGAAAGCATTCAGTCCGGTAGGGTCAAGCTCGGCGGATTGAAGCAGAATAACGGTGACGATGGAGCTTCTCGTAAAGCCGCTGAAGCCCAAATGAAGGGGTGGGAAGACACTGTTGCGAAGATGAAGGCCCAGATGGCCGACGATCACGATGCCATGATCGTCAGTGAGCTCAACTTCTGGCAATCCATGGTGAAGGCCGCGGAGAAGTATCCCGACAATCTGCGGGCCGTATATGACAAGATTGCATCGCTCACGGCTGAATATTGGTCGGAGTTGAACCGGCTGAATACGCAAGGCCTTTCAGAGCAACGAAAAGCGATCGAGGAGCAGGCTAAGGAATGGGCGCATCTTTCCGATGTGATGAATCGTGCGGAGCGAGAAAATCACCGCATGGCTGATGCGCAGGCGCAGCTCGCCGATGTGATGCAGCGGGGGAAAGTGGCGATCGCGGAGCAGCAGACCGCTCATGACCTCGCTACCGGAAGCATCTCGCGCTACGCGGCGGCGATACAGATGGCGAAACTGCACGCGCAGGCCTATGCTGACCAGCTCGAAGCACTGAGAGGGGAGCAGGCGAATGATGACGCCGATGCAAGCCTCGATCCCGAAAACCGCAAGGTGCGCAAAGATGACCGGGATGCGAAGATCGCGCAATTGAATGTCCAGGCGCAGATAGCTGCGCAGTCGGATCAGTGGAGCATCAATAGTGCATCGCCAGCTGGAGGTGTGGGTGAAGCCTTCGCCGAACTGATTCGGCAGGCGAATGACCTCTCGGCCACATTGAAGTCGCTTACTACCGGCACCATCGCAGACTTCAATCGCACATTGATGAGCGTGCTGACTACGCATAATTATCAGCATCGATTTGCCTGGACAGGGCTGGGCAAATCACTTGCTACCAACGTTGGTAATAAGGCATTGACCACAGGTGAAGGTACGGTCGCTGGGATGTTTCATCTCGGTGGTATAGGACAGATGGGCTCGCGTGGTAATCCAATGTGGACGCGGAGCGCTGACCTGGCCACCATGCCAAATGCTTCACAGCAGAACGGTAGAGCTCTTCCTGCCATACTCAGCTCGGCAGCAATGAAGGCAGGTGGTATGGGGCAGACATTTGGCGGTCTTGCCAAAACATTGTTCTCCGCTATCCCTGGCTTTGCCAGTGGCGTGCATGGGTTTGGTGGCGGCCTGGCGCTGGTCGGTGAAGAGGGACCGGAGTATGTCAACATACCGCGCGGATCCAGCGTGTATCCCAACGGCACTCCGCCGCCCATGGGCGGCCTCACCATCCACGTCGATGCTACCGGGTCCACCAACCCTGCGGCGACAGCAGCGCTGGTGCATCAGGCGATCATGGCCGCAGCGCCACACATTGCGCAGGCCACGGCGAAGGGCATCTCCTCCAATGCGCAGCGCAAGCCTCCCAGCAAGCGCTACAACTAGCCCCATGCGTCAGCCATACCCCAAAGGAAACCGATGCCCATCACCACCATCACTCTCGATGGAAACGCTGTCACGCTCGTGCCGCTGCCATCGTCTCCAGCACCCAAATCTGTGTCGCCGTGGATGAGTGATTCGGTCGCGCTGATCACATCGCCGTTTACGGGGCAGACACAGGCGCAGGGGAGCACCGGAGCCGATCTGACGGGGTTGATGGTGACCTATCCGCCGCTGAACCCCAAGCAGGCAGCGCCATTGCTGGCATGGCTCGCGGAGATGCGTGGCATGGCCAATGCCGTGCAGATGACGCCCCCAGAGTATAAGGGGCCACAGGGTGCGCCCTCGGGCACGCCAACAGTCAACAGCACCGCCAGCGGCACCAACCAGGCAGGGAGTTATACGCTCGTTACTCGTGGCTGGAGGGCCAGCGCGGCAAATCTGCTGCTGCCCTGGGACGCGATTCAGTTCGGCTACCGTCTGCATCGCATTGGCATTACGTCGGTATCGTCGGACGCCAGCGGCAATGCGACGTTCAATATCTATCCAAGCCTCCGCGAAGATGTTGCGGATGGCACGCCCATTATCACCGCCAACCCTATGGGGCTCTATCGGCTGGCCCAGAATAAACGCGACTGGGTCATCACTCCTGACTTTTATACCGCTCTCAGCTTTCCGCTGGTGGAGTATCGCTGATGCCCCGCACTGTTGACAGTTCGTTGCTGGCGGCATTTTCGTCAGGCTATGTAGAGCCTGTGACGCTCATGCAGATCCAGTTTCGCTCGCAGTCCTGCTGCGCGTGGTCGGGCGTGGGCTCGCTCGCATGGAATGGTCTCACCTTTCTCGGCGTCGGTTCACTGGGTGCGCTGGGAGACATTCAGGAGAGTGCGGACGTTCACGCGGATGGCAGCAGTGTAGCGCTAAGCGGCATCGATCCTGTGTGGCTCGGGGAGTCGCTGAATGACATCTGGCTCGGCGCACCTGTGCGGCGCTGGACAAGTGCGGTGCAACCGGGAACGCGAACGCTCATCGGAATGCCCTATCTGCACTTCTTCGGCCAGGTGGACAAGCCGAGCATCTATACCGGCGCAGACAAGATTGCCATCAGCCTCAAGCTCGAAACACGGCTCATCAACCATGCCCGCGCCAGCAACCGGCGATACACCGCAGCAGACCAGCACGCCAACGGATATCCGGACGATACCGGATTCAACTCGGTTGAAATTCTGAATGACATTGCACTGGTTTGGGGGTAGACGATGAAGCATGAACTTCCCGTGGGACTCAAATATCACTGCGACGATTGTGGGCTCGTTGTTCCTGCCGATGCTCCTGATCTTCCAAATGCCAATTGCGTTGCGATCGCTAAAGCGAAACTCTCCTACTTTGAGCCAGCCGAGACGCTTGCAGGTCAGTTTGCAATGGCAGCAGCAGCATGGGGACTGATACACCGCAGATCAATCACTGGCGATGCGCCGCACCCCGAAGGCGCAGAGTATCACCGGCGTTTCCGATATGAGCGCAAAAGCCATTTTGCGCTTTCGGCACTGCGAGTTGCGATGACGTATGAGCAGATTGCAGCTGCCAAGAAAGCCCGCGGGGGAAGAGATCGATGGCTATATGTCGAGGATGAAGAGCAATCCTCGGAATCCATGATTCCAGAGCCCACATTTTTGAAGCCATGGCCTAAGCTGCCAACTACCTAAGAAGGTTGTTATGCCACTCAAACGATCGAAGACATGGGAAGCGCACCCGAAGCGCGGCGCTGGCGGAGATTTTGAGAACTATCTCAAAGCCAACCGCTCGCGCCCTTTCGAGTGGGGCCAGCATGACTGCTGCACCTCCGCTGCGAACGCGATTCAGAGCTATACGGGGATCGATATTGCCTCCGATTTTCGGGGAAAATATAGCAATCTCGCTGGCGCGCTGGCGACGATCAAAACCGTTACCGGTGGTACCACTATTGCCGATGCCGCTGCGTGGGTTGCAAACAAGTTTGGGCTTGTTGAGTGGACGCACCCGCTTTGCGCGCAACGCGGCGACCTGGTGCTCCTAAATCAGACCGTCGACGGGCAGCTCGAGACTATCGCAGGGGTTGTGCACTTGAACGGTTCGCAAGTTGTCTGTGTGAATGACAAGGGCTTTGTGATGCATCCGCATCTGGCCGTCGTTCGCGCATGGAAAGTCTAGCTTCAACTCTCTTCGAGGATTCGCATGCCAAAGGCAATTCAAGGCGCAGCCATGCTCGGCGGAGCACTGGCGATGGGCACTGCTGCGTTTTTTGATCCAACGCTGATTGCCAATCCGGTCTATGACGAGTTGATGTTCTCGCTGGCTGTAGGCGGTATTGGGATGGAGGCCGCAGCGATTGCCGGCGCTCTCATGACGAATCCTGGCATGAACATTACGACGCGGTCTCCAGCGTCGCCGCGGCAGTTCATTTATGGCATGCAGCGCGTGGGCGGTGTTGCCATCTACCGCTCTACTACCGGCAGTACGCATAACCAATACAACTATGTGATCGCGATTGCCAATCATGTTTGTTGGGGTATCGATGCGCTCTATCTCGATGGGCGCAAGGTTTGGTTTGATACCTCGAGCGAAGGTTCGGAGGCTGGCCCTGGCGGAATCATATTCGGCGGCAGCGCCGATGGCAATAATCACACTGGTCCCAACGGTGTGCAGTACAACTTCGGCGGCCTCGTCTATTGCCGTGCAAAATACGGCACGCAGGTCTCCGGCGATGTTATTGGCGACCTCACGGCGAATGATCCCAATTGGGCTGCGAGCGCTAGCGGAAATCCCTATGTCGGCGGCTGCACCTATGTCTATCTCAAGGTAGAGTACAACCCCGGCATGTTCCCGGCCGAGCCGCAAATCCGCTTCACGACCTATGGCAAGCCCATCTTCGATCCGCGCACCAGCACCACTGCTTACAGCAGCAATGCTGCGCTGGTCTGCGCGGACTGGGCCTCAGACTCTGTCAATGGACTCGGCCTTACTGTCAACCAAGCGCAGCTCATTGCGGCGGCGAATGTCTGCGATGAAGAGGTATACAGCTCTGTCGCGGCTGCTTATGAATATCGCTATGCCTGCCACTACCACTTCGACAGCGTCACAGCACCCAGCGATGTCTATTCCACGTTGCTCCAGAGCATGGGGGGGCGGCGCTCGCTTATCGGCGGACAGGAGTACATTGTCCCAGCTTATTGGCAGGGGCCGAGCTTCAACTGGGGTCCTGGTGATCTTACCTCTGCGGTCAATTGGGATTCTGTCGCTGCCTTCGCTGACAATGCGAACCGCATCACGGGAACGTATATTGCGCCTAACTATCCGTACAACGTTGCGGGTAATCTTTACGACAGCAACGGGTTTTTTGACGGAGAGATTCAGGACAACTTTCAGTTCGGCTTCACGCAGACGAGCTACCCGCAATATGCGCAAGACCCGCTACACGGCTATGCTGCCGATCAATGGCTGAACGAAGATTCAGGCGTAATCGCGGCATGGACGAGCGGCGCCACCTTTGGACTCGGCGATACTGTGAGTTACACGCAGGTTGTCGCCGGCGTCAGTTTCGCCAGTGTGTGGCGGTCTATCTCCGCAGGAAATGTAGGCAATGCACCTGGTCCTACATCGGCCTTCTGGGTCAATGCAGCTGTTCCGCTGCCCATTGAGCTTGGGCTGCAATCAGTGCTAAGCATCTCCCAGGCGCAGCGTCTTGCGAAGATCGAATTGCTCCGGCGCCGATTCTGGGGACGCGGAACAATCGAGCTCGGATTGCAGGCCTTCGAGCAGCAGAACTTTGATGTATGCACGCTCACGCTCCCGCAGAATGGCTGGGCAGAAAAGACGCTTGAAGTCATTGGTTGCACCTTCCGTGTCATCTCGAAGGATGCAGACCCTGGGGCTGCGCCCACTGCGCCGGAGTATCGACTTACATTCTCAGTTGGCGAAACCGACTCAAGTGTCTACGCGGACTTTGGCACCGGCGAAGAGCAGACCATCTATGCTGTTCCTGCAATACCACAGCAGATCTCAAGCATCGTCGTTCCACCTACCGCGATGGCTATCGAATCGGATGCTTCGACAGCCATCACCGCTCTGGATGGTAGCGTGCAGCCCCGCGCCAAGATTATATGGGACACGCCCGCCGATGGTTTTGCCACGCAGATTGAGAGCCAGTATCGCGTCACAGGCACAAGCACATGGTTGGCTGGCCCCGTGGTCTCCATTGCGCTCAATCAACTCTTTATCGCGGGTATTGTTGCTGGGGCCCAGTATGATTTTCAAATTCGAAGTCTACGTCCAAACGGGGCATCTTCGGTCTGGGTGCAGGTTCTCGCTGCGACTGCGGGCCTCACCATCAACTCGCAGACAGCGCTAGGTGAAGACCCGCAAGCGCTGCAGTCCTCATCATTCACCAATGGCACGTCGACGATCACCTGCCTGCCATTCTCGGTGCTCATCGGCCAGATAGCGGTCTCGCTTTTCCCATCCGGGGCTGTCACGCTCACCAACGACGGCACACTTGGAGGCGCAGGTAGCACTCTTGCGCAGCAGACAACATACTACGTTTATTACAGCGATCCAACTGTCGCTGGCGGCAATGTCACGCCTATCGCGACCACAAATCGAGCAGACTTCCTCGGCAAAAACGGTCTCTTTCTCATCGGAGCCATTACTACTCCCTACGCTGGCAGTGGAGGCGGATCTCCAGTTTCGCGTTATGCGCCCAGTACGGCTACAGATAGCGGGAGCATCACTACGCTCAACGCTAGCTATGCGTATGACGGCAATAGCAGCACCTTTGCCAGCATCACGGGGTCTTATTCCTATCTCGATGGCGCCACGGGGCCAATTGGCGACTGCACCTTTAGCGGCTTTCCTGTTGGCAGTTCATCCTCTGATCGCACACTAAACATTCTTATAGGTGCACATATTGACGTAACCCACGGCGCATCGGCGGGCTCTGTAGTTGTCAACGTCTACTTTGGCGCTACGAAGTCAACGCTTGCCACCTATACCGCAACTACAGTCGGCGCAACGCTCACGCAGGATGTTCCAGCAGGTACAGATATCAGTACTATCTCGGTCGAGGTCGTATCGTCACCGGGCAGCGGCGGCACATCTGGCGCTATCTCTACCGCGCAGGGGCAAGTCTCCGAGATATTCATTCAGTAATACAACTTCAAAAAAAACCAAACAGGAGTCCATTATGAACCGCTATCCGCGGCTGCTCAGTGCAGCTCTCGCCCTCGCATGTCTGTTCTGTCTCGGCCGTGCCGGGCTTGCGCAGACCACCACCATTACCGCCAGCAACCTCAAGATGGCTGGCGCCAAAATTACTACCGGCACAGTCACCTTCACCCCAGTCAACACACTCAATATCGCCATCAGCTTTGCGGATGCAACGGGCTCGCAGAATGGTCCCACTGCATTCAGTTGCGCGATTGCGGATGGTGCCATCACCACCATGAACCAGCCGGATGGCACGACGAGCGGCACCTGCGCCATCCCTGATGCCACCCAGACGACTCCGGCAAACATCCTCTATACGGTGCAGGTCTGCGATACCAGCACTGGCCGCACTACCAGCGGCAAATGCTACACCATGCAGCAGATCCCACAGATCAGCGGCGCAACATGGCCTCTTGACCATTATGGCTCACCAACATCGACCAGCTACTATCAGGGGCTCGTTGCTGCCAGCGGGGCAAGCGTGCCTGCCTCATGCCAAAGCGCCGCAATCTTCACGCGTACCACTGATAGCTCAATGTGGAGTTGCGTGGGCGGAGTTTACGTGCAAGTGGGAACCACAGCAGTTACGCGCCCCTATGCTGACTCTAGCGCGAATATCGCTACCACTGAGTTCGTTTCGGACAGTCTAGGTTTTGTGCCGCCTCGAGGCTCGACCGTCTATTATGTCGATTTTGGTGATTCGCGCGTCGCGGGTTCGGCGCTGCAGGCGGGCGATGCGCCGAGTGATTTTATCCAGTCCATGAGCCATTTCAGTGGTGGAAAAATCAATGTGATCAAGTTGGGCTATCCGGGCGAGACATCTTGCCAGATTTATGCAAATTATGCTGCCACGGCCCACGCCTATGCGGTGAATGGTACCACTCGTACCGTCGTCTACATCCACAACGCAATGGGCGTGAATGACATCCTACTTGGAAACACGGAAGCATCCGCATTTACTTGCATTCAGGAGGTCGTATCAGCAGAAAAAGCTGATGGTATGACGGTAATCCAGGATACTGTATACCCAGTAGCAACTGCACCAATTGCTCAAGCAGACGGTACTTTCGCCTACACGCCGACGTGGTATCCCTCATCGCCCGATGCGAGTTGCATAACGCCAGTGCAGGGCTGGACTGCTTACGGCCCATTATTTGACCAGGTTATTGGCCAACTCAATAGTGACATTCGATTCGCAACATATACAACGGCTCCCGATTACATTATTGATTGGGCAGCACGCGTCACGGATATGTGGGACGTCCAATATACGTGCGAAGGTGTTCACACCACAGCCAAGCTGAATAGAGCATGGGCTCAATATGTCAACAACACCTTTGGCATAGGCACTTCTATCCAAGCTGGAGAGAGCGCGGTTCGAAGGGTTGCAGAGTTCGATTCGCTCTATATCGGCACGCGGCAAGTTGTCGACAATCTTGGAGGAGGTAATTTCGGTTCCGTTTTGTTTACTTCGTTTCCAGCCACAGGGTTCCCGGACCATGGGAGCCTGGAAGGATTTCAAAGCAATACCACCTATATTGATTCAATCGGCAATTGCCCCTCGGGAGCTAGTTGTATCGGCATATTTGATCTACGGCAAGCCGTGGAAGGCGAAGGTTCCAATTTCGATGCATTGAAGAGTGATAGCGCTGGAAATTGGACCGCATACGGCGGATTTACAGGGAGCTATTTCAATACATCTGGAGGCCGCAAAGGCACCTTCGTCTGCACCGCAGGTGGCACGATCACAATTGCCAATACGAAGGAACTTGCCACTTCGGATGTTATTATCTCCCTCAACGCGGCCGGCGGCACTATTTCGACTCGACCAGCGATGAATTCGGTGACGCCAGGAGTGGGATTCTCGGTGCTGTGCGGTGCGGCTGACACAAGCACCTACAATTACGACATTCTGAACTAAGCTCGAAACGATTAGCCAAAGTGGAAAGGAGGTCGCGGAGAATCGCCAGAGCGCCCCGAAGACAACCCCGTCTAGCAGATCACCGCTAGGCGGGGTATTCGGCTAACTTATCCAGGTAATCGGCCCACTCCTGCATCATCTTTTTCCTTGTCGTCAGATGCTTTGTTCGGTTGTAGGCACTGCCGTTGGAGTCCTTCACCTCATGCGCCAACTGCAATTCAATCACCTCGGGTCGATAGTGTAGTTCTTCCTCGATCAACGTACGCGCAGTCGCGCGCAGACCGTGCCCGGTAAGTTCGTCGGCGGGGATTCCCATGCGTCGCATCGCCGCGAGCACGGCGTTGTCGCTCATTGGTCGTATAACTGAGCGCTGGCCAGGAAAGACGTTCAAGCCGCGGCCCGTCAGTTTGTGTAGATCGCGCAGGATGGTTACGGCTTGTGATGCAAGTGGAACAATATGCGGCTTCTTCGTCTTGCTGGAGATGTATCGCCATTCAGCATTGTCGAGCTGAATGTCTGCCCACCGCGCCTTGCGCAGCTCGCCGGGCCGCGCGAACAGCATCGGTGCAAGTTTGAGTGCGGCTTTGACCGCCGGCGTCCCTTTATAGTTATTCATCATCCGCAGATGGGCGGCGAATTCCTCCGGTTCGGTAGGCGCAGCAAAGTGCCCAGATTTGTATGACGGCAGCGACCCGCGCAGGTCCGCAACGATATTATGCTTCGCGCGGCCGGTGGCGACGGCATAGCGATAAATCTGCCCGATGACCTGCAGGGTTCGGTGTGCGCGCTCAAGAGCTCGCTCTTTCACGCGCCGGACTGTGATCAGCACCTCGGGCGCTGTAATCTCCGCGATCGGGCGCGGACCCAGATGTGGGAAGACGTCATTGGCAAGCAGGCTCTGCTGCCGTTTGAAGTGTCCATGCGCCCACCCCGGCTTCTGTTCGGCTAGCCACTCCCTGCCGATGGCCTCGAAGGTATCTGCGGCGCTGAGCTCTCTAGCGGCTGTCAGAACCCTGCGCTCCATTCCAGGGTCCCGACCCTCACGCAGCACCTTGCGTGCATCGCTAACGGAATCCCTGGCATCGCGCAAACCCATGTCTGGATATTTGCCCAATGTAAGACTCTTCTCTTTCTTTCGAAAGCGATATTTCATCCGCCAACTCTTCGTGCCAGTGGGGAGAACCTCGAGATAGAGTCCGAAGGTATCATGAAGCCGACGCTTCTTTGCGGCAGGCTTTGCAGAGCGAATAAGGACGTCGGTCAAGGGCATCTTTGGGGGTATGGCTCGATTCGGGGAAGTTGATACCCCCAATCATCCCCCCATTTTTATGGAGCCGTCAAGAGATGTACTGAGACAAATTGAGCGCAGCATACATACAACACGCAATCCTTTGGAGAAATTGCACGATACACCCCGGGAGGTTGTGCTGGTAGGCGAGACAGGGATCGAACCTGTAACCCCCGACTTAGAAGGTCGGTGCTCTATCCAATTGAGCTACTCGCCCGTTTGTTGATGCCTAGCGTTCGCCGGGCTGGCGGGTGCGGGGCGGGTAGGCCTCCGCTGCATCGATTGTAGCGGAGCCGCGCTGCGGTTCAAGCTCTTTGCTGCGCAACAGGGCTACGATGTCGTCAAGTGCCAACTCCCAGCGGCGATGCGCGATCTCGGGTTCCGGGCCGACGGCGGTGACGTAGAGCGTGACGCTGAAGCCTTCGAGCGGACCGTTGAGGTCAAGCAGGGCAGGGCGCAGTACGCACTCCAGCGCGGCTTCTTCGTGCGACAGCTTTTGCGCGCGGCGCATGATGCGATCAAGGCGGTCCTGCTGCTGGTGGGCGGAGGCGAAGACGCTGCGCTCGCGCCAGAGCAGGTCGATGTAGCTGGCAAAACCGCAGGCGACATCGGACTCGTCGATCAGCAGCTCAAGGCGAAGGGCTTCAAGAGCCTCTGCATCCGCCTGCGAGTTGAGGGACCAGGCATCGCACTTGGCGGTGAGGAAGGGAGAGCGCGTGGCGTTGAGCGAACGCAGTGCGCGGCCGAGTGCGGGATGGCGCTCGGCTTCGGAGATCTCGGCGATGTCGTAGGGCTCGGCGCGGAGATCGACAAAGTGCGCGCCGCTCTCAGCGTCGGACCAGGGAACGATCAGCGTGGGAGCATCGGCCGAGCACTCGGCTGTCCAGTCAGAGAGCATCTACTTAGGATAACGGGTTTGGCGAGTAGGCGCAGCTTTGACCTATCGAGCAGGTAGGCCTAGACGGCGTGATCGAAGATAAAGCGGAGCGCGGTATGTTCGGCCCAGTAGCCGTCGTTGTGGGTGGCGGGGTCGGGTGTGGCGAGGAAGGCGCAGTGGCCGCCGTGCCCGGTTTCCAGCCAGGTGATGTGCGGGTTGGCTTCGATGAGCGAGCGCGTCTCGGGTGTGAAGCGGATGAAGGGGTCGTCGTTGGCGTGAATGATCAACGTGGGCACGGCGATGGACGGGAGCACGCGGGCGGAGGCGGCGCGGTAGTAGTAGTCGTCGGCTGAACGGAAGCCGGAGTAGAGCGCGGTGATGCGGTGGTCGAAGTCGCGCAGAGTGGCGATGCCGTAGGCCATCTGTGGATCGTAGGCACGAGGGAAGAGCATGGCCTTGCGACGAAAGCGCTTGAGCAGCGCGCGCAGGAACCTGCGCTCGTAGAAGCGGTTCTGCTTCTCGTGCAGGGCGTCGGCCGAGGCGGCGAGATCGACTGCGGGTGAGACACCGACGACGGCGCGCAGTTGCGGCACGGATGCGCCGGCCTCGCCCGCGTACTTGAGCATGAGGTTGCCGCCCATGGAGTAGCCGATGAGCGAGATGTGGTTGAGCCCCATCGTTTCCGTGCAAAAGCGCACCACGGCGGCGACGTCGCCGGAGAGCCCGGAGTGGTAAAGAGTGGGTGTGCGTGCGGCCATCTCGTACTTATGGCCGCCGCAGTTGCGCATGTTCATGCGGACGACGTTGGCTCCCGCAGTCCAGAGCTTGTTGGCGTTGCCGATGACATACTGCGAGCGCGAGGAGCCTTCAAGGCCATGCAGCAGGATGACAGTGGGACGGTCGACGCGGACGGCCTCGGGCTGCCAGTGGCACTCGCAGAGGATTTCGGTGGAGATCTGATGATGGTGCGCCGGTGTGACTTCGATGATTTCGGCCACGGGCTCGGGCAATGTGTTGGTTCGCGGGAGGAAGTTACCGGCGATCGTCTGCAGATGGCCGTTGGTGAGCCATTTGCGCGGCTGAAACGGTGGGTAGCCTGCGGGCCAGGCGTGGGGAGTCGACGACATCAGCGCGCACCTGCTTTGCGGGCTGCGTCGAGCAGGGCCGTGGCGTTGAGTGCGCCGGTTGGTTCGTCCTCATGCTTGAAGTAGGCGTAGACCTCCGCGTCTTTGGCGAGAGCTGTGAACTTTTTTGCGAAGGCTTTGAGCTCGGCAGGAGTATAGCCGCCGTCGCGACGCAGACGGTAGCAGTGGAAGTCGGCGGTGGAGACGTCGGGAGTTGCGAGGTCGTCACTCTCTGCGATGCACAAGGCCGCGTTATGACGGCGAAGCACGGAGTAGGTGGCTTCGCTGAACCATGTTGCGTGGCGGAACTCGAAGGCGATGCGGGCAGATTTCGCGGCGAGGGCAGGCAGGCGCAGGAAGGCGTCGAGGCGATCGGTGTCGGCGGCGAAGTTGGGCGGGAGCTGAAAGAGCAGCGGGCCGAGTTTGCCTGCGGCCTTCGCAGGAGCGAGCGAGGCCAGGAACTCGGCGACGGTGTCCTGGCTTTCGCGCAGACGTTGAAAGTGCGTGATGCGCTGCGGTGCTTTGAAGGCAAAGCGGAAGGTGGCGGGGACCGACTCGATCCAGCCCTCAAGCTGTTTGGCAGTTGGCAGGGATCGGAAGGTGTAGTTGACCTCGACCGAGGTGAGGCGTGACGCGTAGTAGCCGAGGAAGGCGCGTGCGGGTGTGCCCGCGGGGTAAAACTCCGGCTTCCAGGTAGGATAGGCCCAGCCGGAGGTGCCGATGTAGAGGTTTGCGGGGTAGTCCGCTGCCGGCGCTGTGGGCGAGGCCTTGCTGGCGGGGGTTGCGCGCGGCAATCAGGGTTCCTTCCAAGCGCGCGAGAACGACAGTCATCGGCGCTTACGGGGATGGAGATTGCGGGAGGGAGATTGGGGCGGCTAGTGGGGTTCGAACCCACGACATCCGCTGCCACAGAGCGGCGTTCTGCCACTGAACTATAGCCGCCGTATCGAAGACAAGTATAGCATCCAACATGGTGGCAGGAAAAGCCGTGGGGTGAATGCGATGCGAGACGCGATAACACCGGAGATTTTGACGCCACAGAAGAAGGGACGCCTGGGTGGTGGCGCAGGCGCGTTTCGGGATGAGAACCTCGACCTGCTCTCGCGTGTGCTGGATACGTGGTTTCGGGTGCCGGGCACGCAGATACGGTTTGGGCTCGATGGAATTGTAGGATTTTTCCCAGGCGTCGGTGACTTCATCGGCGGAGCGGCGAGCTGCATTATTGTGTTGGCCGCGTTCTTCCGGGGTGTGCCGATGATCACCATTGCGCGGATGGTGGTGAATCTGGTGATCGAGGTGGGCGTGGGCATGGTGCCAGTGCTGGGAAATCTCTTCGACATCGGCTGGCGCGCAAACCGGAGGAACTATCACTTGCTGGAGAACAGCCTGCAAGGGCCGGTGCGCGATACTGTCGGCGATTGGCTCTTTATGGGAGTGCTCGCGCTGCTGTTGCTGGCGCTTGCGATGGTGCCGTTCCTGCTGCTGCTGTGGATTGGTGACGGGATTTTGAAGGTACTGCACGCCCCGGGCATGTGAGCGGACGTTCGTTGATTCGATCCATGATGTTCTCGACAACAGGGTTTCCGAGCCGATGATGTGGATGCGATAATGGACAGAGTCGGGGCGTAGCGCAGTCTGGTAGCGCATCTGCTTTGGGAGCAGAGGGTCGGGGGTTCGAATCCCTCCGCCCCGACCATCTAACCCTTTTCCTATCAATATTTTTGACCGAGTATGGGAGGGGTGATACGAAAAGTGATACGAACTTTGTCGTGGGAAGGTCCCATGCAGGTGAATATCACCAAACGTATCGACACCCCGGAGGGCAAGCGCTACTGCCCTGTTGTTGTCGGTCCCAACGGCCGCATCAAGCCCGATTCAGTGATGGTCGATGGACGCCAGGAAAAGCATCCCGAAGGCGCCTACTACCTCGATTGGACCGAAGACGGAAAACGCAACCGCGTGTCCGTCGGCACCGACGCAACTGTTGCCTACAATTGCCGCACTCGAAAACAGCGAGAACTGGATGCGCTCGCATCTGGACTCATCGTTTCCAATCCTCTCGAAGATGACTCTCGCCTAAGAATTAGCGCCGCAGTAGAAGACTTCCTTGAAGAGATGCAACTCAGCCGGCAAAGAAAAACTTGGATGGGGTATATCGTCTCCCTACGATACTTTCAAGAATCCTGTGGCAAGAGATTTCTAGATGAGGTGGAGCGGAAAGATCTCCTACGCCTGGCAGCCTTCCTCCGCGATACGAAGAAGCTTTCATCGCGCACGGTCCACAACAAGTTCGCCGATGTGCTCACCTTCCTGCAGGCCCAGGGTGTTCCGAAATTGATTGGCAAGAATGACCATCCTCGTTTTATCGAGCAAGAGGTCTCGATCTACGAAGAAGAGGAACTATCGAAGCTCCATGCCGTCTGCTCGCCATACCACAGCACGCTCTACGATTTCCTTCTGATGAGCGGCTTCCGGGAGCAGGAAGCAATGCATGTCACCTGGAGCAACGTCCGCTTCAATGCCAATATCATCGAGATGCGCTGGAAGCCACAGTTCAATTGGACTCCGAAGTCCTACAAAGAGCGGGAAGTTCCTGTGCCGGACGAGTTACTCGCTAGATTGGAAGCCCATCGTAAGTCCCTACCAGCATCACGCTCATCGGCTCAAGCGTTGGTCTTCAGCACAGCAAACAACACGCACGACAAACATATGCTGCGTGCACTCAAGCGAAACGCTAA
Organism: Granulicella sp. 5B5; assembly: GCF_014083945.1. GTDB lineage: Bacteria > Acidobacteriota > Terriglobia > Terriglobales > Acidobacteriaceae > Granulicella. Next base: position 3,352,034 of record NZ_CP046444.1, read on the forward strand.
GAAAGCCAAGCTGAATCCTGATGAGTTCTGGCTTCACAAATTTCGGGCGACCTTTGCAACAACTCACCTACAGGCTGGCGTCGACCTCAGAACAGTGATGACCTGGATGGGACAGACCAATCTGGAGAGCATTATCCGGTATCTCAAGCCGGCGAGAAGTTCGACCATGATCGAGAAGGTGAATGTGAGCTTCGCGGCTCACAAAAGGATGCGGCCACATTTGCTATCGACCGAGCCGATGGAAACCGCTATGAAGTAGTCTTTTCAGCCCTATTGCGCGATAAAGAGGAAGACAGCCTTCCCGTCGTTACTTTGACGTGTTCACTATCGACAAAAGTTTTGGGGGCCTTTTCGGGGCAGGAAACGCGCGCGCATAGACTGCTGCAAGTTCAACCTGTCCTTCCTTCACGCTTGGATAAGACTTCAGAATGCGATCTACCGGAATCCCCGCCTCGAAGGAAGCAGCAATAGCGTGAACCGGGACCCGAGTCCCTTTAATCACTGGAGTTCCACTCAGAATCTCGGGATCCTCAACCACCATTTCGCGAGCTTCCTCTAATCGATCCATATACGCCCAGTCCCCCTCTTGAAAAGAGTGTAGATCAAGGGATTGCGGATACATGCGGCTTGGTTTTGACTCTCACGACATCCAGATTGGCTGAAAAGCCCGCCGCCCGCTGAGGCCAACATGACAGATGTCATGTATTTGCCGTTTGTTTTCACCCTATTTGACCGAATTTCCATTCGGTGGGACATTCTCCAAACCTTACTTCTCGTGAGGACTATGGAGGAAGAATGACCTTAGCTGAAATTGTCGAAGGGAAGAAAGAAGCTCTCCGCGTGACGGAGATCGCTGAAATCCTGGATGTCTCGATCAAGAAGATCTATCGCATGACCGCAAGGGGGCAAATTCCCTCTCTCAAGATCTCTAGTTCAATCCGATTTGACCCTCAAGAGATTGCCGCCTGGCTAAGAAGCCAAGCAACTACAAGTCCAGTACGGCGCTCTCGTTAGCGGATCATGCCTACCTGGAGAAAATAGCTCTCCGCAACTCACCCTCAAAAGAAACGTACCAAGATGCTTGTTGAGATTGGAGGATGGAATGGTTAAGGACGAACTTAGAATAGGCGCAGAATATGCATTCCGAAAGGAGCATACTCTCAACTGCCCGTTACAGCGTATTCGCTTACTTGAATGGGCTCGGGGCAAATGGAAAGCAGAATGGGTTGATCCGAACCCTGGCCTGATCGACTATGCTGCCCCAAAGCAGATCGTAGCAAGATGGGAAGATCACAAAGGCTTTCTTCTGGACGAAGCTTCTTGGGCTCACCTGATGGAATACAACCGATCTCTCGGCTACACGTCGGAATCTCCAATTTATCTGGCTATTGAGGAGATATTCGACAGCACCGGAGAACACATTACCTTCCATAAGGGAATTCTTTCATCGTCTTTGGAAGCCATGACGCGCGTTATGGCCCGAGCAGGACTTGTTCAAAATGAGTTGAAACTGCCCGCATACAAGGATCGAAAGGGTAATGTTCATTTGCCATTCGACCAGGCGATGGAAATCGGCCAGAGCTTCTGTAGGGCTGAGCCATTGAGCGTACTAAAAGAAGTTGAATCAACAGAACGCCAATGGTCTAGGGAAGCGTCTCGCCCAGGCGAGGAGTACATAATACCTCTCCTTAATTCCTATAGACCGGCTTGGGCTCTCCTTCGTCAGTGGTGCGGCAATGACGACTCCACTGCGACTCAAGAGAAACGGATCAACACTCTTGTGCAGCTTCTTGAGGGTGCCGTTCATGCACTGCAAAAAGCGGGAGCTGGCGATGAGGCAGTTCGTATACGTCATATATTGGAACATGGATGCGATTCCAATCATGCTCGTGTGTGTTGAGTCAAATGTGCCGCATATGATTTCTGATTTTCAGAAATTAGGGCCAGGGTCGATATCGAACAAACCCGTGCCTTAGGGCGTGGCCCTGAAAAGGCCGGCGTCGGCGGTTCAGCCGCTGCTTGGTTTTGCCGGTGGAACTAGGTAGCTGGGCGGATCAAATCCAATTTAAACGCTAAAGACAGCAAGTTCGGTGCATTGCAAGCCCCGCAACCATCTCAAATTTGCGAAGTTGCCTACGCTACAGGATCAAGCAACAGCCCCAGAATTGAGACATGCAGGGGTGTGTAATGCTGGACACAGCCGTCTCTGGCCACCACCTGACTTCTATATTTATCATCAAGATACAGCTTATTCTGAACCGCCGAAATCATGTTTGGCTCTGCTTGCAACGGCTGAGGATGGCAACCCCTCTTTGTTGCAGATCATTGATTTCAAGCGAGCCGTTGGAAATGAATCACTTTAAATTTGGCCGCAGGCACGGCGTCCCGACTACCATCTGGGGCTGAGTGATCTTGGATGGTAGTCTCTGCGCGTGCGGAGATTCCCCCCCAAACATTGGTCTGCCGGCGGTAAGCAAAGGCACATCTCCGGCGGACCTGCTTAGAGTGTAGGTTCTCTCTGAACTTCGTAAAAAACAGGGAAAAATCGGCTATTTCAAGGCGCATCATATGCCTTCGTGGAAGTAGCTGCGTTCGTGATGACAAGGAGTACCTCACGAAACCTTTGATCTATTTGAGCGGCCGCCGTTAGAGGATGCGCTGGGGATTTAAACTGCCCGACCGCCTGCTCTTCAATGCGCGATCCGAGGGTATCGCCCAAGCAAACTTCTGGAAAGACGCATTTCGTACCGGACGCGCCATCGCTCCAGGTGGCGCTATTTTCGAGTGGAAGAAGATGACTGTAGGGGGAAAGAAGCCTAAATATAAAATCACCATACCGGGACAGGAGCCCATCGCCAAGGCTGTCATGTGGAAGCTCTGGCAGAATCCTAAGAGTTGCCAGTGGGAACTCACCTTTGCAATCCTCACCGGTGATCCAAATGAACTCGTCGCGCCGATCCACCCGCGCATGACGACCTTCATCGAGCCACGAGATATAGCGGAATACTTGGCGCCAACCGAACGCCCTCCCTCAGGAGCTAATGTGTCCCGTTTTGGAACCACATAAATCTTATCTTGAGTCTTGTAGAACTTACTGGCTTTACAGTGTTTAGAGCTATCATGGCTTAGCAGTGCTTCAGTGGAGTTCAAACGCCTGTGCCAAGCGAGCTGTTCTCGAAATGGTTGGAACCCGGTTCATCATCTGGCACAGCGATCGACTATTTCGTGGAGAAGAAGGGTGGACAGCAGGTTGGCCTCAAGCTGCTGAAGCCGCTCATGGCGGATCACTTCGTCGGTGAATCGACGGTCATGAAGCTAGGCGGCTATGAAAGATCCGCTGAAGTGCTCAAGAACAGCCTGCCCGAAAATAAACGTACCCAATCAGGCGACATGGGCGAGTTGCTGGCCACGGAATACGTCAACTCTCAGACAGAGTTCACTGTGCCCATTAAGAAGCTGCAATGGAAGAGTGATCGACAGATGCCGATGCACGGCAACGACGTCCTTGGGCTCAACTACACGAGCACTCCACGGAAGATTCTGAAGTGTGAATGCAAAAGCCGTAATCAGTTCGGAGATAGTGCCGTGACTGAAGCCAGCGACGGGTTGAACAATTTCGACGGTCGACCGAACCCCTCGACGTTGGCCTTCATTACAAAACGCCTCTTTGAAGCCGACAAGGATGACGAAGCCAAGATGTGGAGCGAGCTTCAGACAAAAGACCCGTTGCCGGCCAAAAATTTGACACAGATGGTCTTCGCCCTCGGCGGCAATGATCCCACCCCTGCACTCGCGAAGTGCCCCAAGGCTGCGGTCAAGGGAATTCAGCGGAGGCACGCAGCCATCCGCCTCTCGGCTTATCCGGACTTTATGAAGGCGGTCTACACAGTCGATGGCAAATAATGTCGAAGCGATCGTCGGACGGCTCAATGAGCTGATCGCCCCTGCAGCGCGTGGGCGGTTGTTAGCCCGGGGGCTGGCGCGTGGACTGCTCTGGCGGGATGGCGTCTTGCCTTTGGGTGCGCCGGAATTCACTCCCTCGCTCAGTCTTGATCTGCTGGACTTCGGCTATGGCGTGTTGGCACTTGCCTTGGAGGTACGCGACGCGAACCAAACACGCGAACCGGCATTTCCGACCTCCGATGCTTTTCGCGTCGCCGCCGAAGCGATCGAATCGGCGGTGCGTCGAGACGAAAGCGCAGGCCGGGATCGCGGCCGTCATCTTGTGGTGAGCGCCACTGCATTCCACCTAGCCGGGTACGCGGCTCGATCCTATTCCATGCTGCCGGTGCCAGCCTTGGAAGCAAACCTGTCAACCCAGGAACGGTGTCTAGCTCTGATCCTGCGGAAAGATATGGGCATCCTGCGAGAGCAGGTAGTTGATTGGTTTTCGGCGACCAACAGGAGCGATGATCAGATCGCGGCACGCCTGCTCGATCCCGAAGATTCATTCAATGCGGATGACGCAATGGTTCTCGCGGCAACTAACGCCTACATGCACGCGGTAGGACTAGCCGATTCAGGCCTGCTCTACGGGAACCGCGACCTGTTTCAGGGCGCCATCGATCTCTTGCGGAGGCTGATCGCCGCGACTGCTGAGAGTGGCCAACTTGCGACTTGGTGGGTGGCTACGCTGACATTGCATCTGTTGGAAGACCTCTGGAATTCCAGCCTTCATCAGCGTTTGCCCCAGCAGGGACCTGTCTCCGGAGTCGAACGATGGCCGGAACTTCGCTCCAACTTCATTGCTCAGATGGGCGTGAGACATCCTCCGCAACTGGAGCTGTGGCCCTCTCAACTCGATGCCGCCCGGCGTGCTGTCGACTTGTCGGATGATCTCGTCATTGCTCTACCCACTAGCGCGGGCAAAACACGCATTGCGGAACTCTGCATCCTCTGCACACTGGCAGGCGGGAAGCGAGTCGTCTATGTCACGCCATTGCGGGCCTTGTCTGCCCAGGTCGAACGGGTCTTGGCCCGGACGTTTATTCCGCTTGGATTCAGTGTTACCTCATTGTACGGTGCGGCAGGCGCCACTGTCGCTGACGCGGAGAGCCTTGCCAGCGCCAACATCGTCGTAGCGACGCCGGAGAAGCTCGACTTTGCGATGCGTCAAGACCCGACTGTTCTGGACGATGTCGGTCTGATCGTCTTTGACGAGGGCCACATGATCGGTCTGGGAAGTCGCGAGCTGCGCTACGAAGCCCTGGTACAGAAGCTCCTTCGCCGCAGTGACGCAAACCAACGTCGAATCGTCTGCCTATCGGCGATGTTCAACGCTCAGGACCCATATTTCGAAGACTTCACTAAATGGCTGCGCAGCGATGATCCCGGAGCTCCGGTACAGGTATCCTGGCGTCCCACACGTCAGCGCCTGGCAACGCTCGATTGGTATACGTCCTCCGAGTCTGCCCGGCTGACATTCCGTGAAGAAGAGGCGTTCGTCCCCAACTTCCTGAAGGTCCGTGGCGGGAAAGGACAGCGTAAGAACGGCTTTCCCTTCGACGACAATGAGTTCCACGTGGCGACGGTCGATGCTTTCGCTGGGGACGGCCACTCCGTTCTGGTGTATTGCCCTGTTCGCAAGCAGACGGAGAGTTTGGCAAAGGCCTTTCTTAAGGCCTCGAAGCAGAAGTATCTGGAGCATGTCCGTCCTCTCGCGCCATTGGACTTCACTTTTGCGGCGGCCATCGGGCGGGAATGGCTAGGCGAGTCGCATTGCGCGTATACGGCGCTTGAGGCGGGTGTAGGCATCCATCATGGAGCGCTTCCCAGACCCTTCCTGAGCGCCATCGAGCAACTGCTACATCAGAGGAAGCTGAGCGTCGTGATTGCCTCGCCCACGCTTGCACAAGGTCTTGACCTCTCTTGCAGTGTGCTGGTATTTCGTTCGCTGCAGCGATACGAGCAGGGGGCGTGGAAGTACATCAGCGCAGCGGAGTTTTCAAACGTAGTTGGGCGTGTGGGGCGCGCATTCGTCGACCTCGACGGAATCGCCGTGCTGCCAACCTTCAATGCAGATAAGCGCGCGGAGCAACACAAGAACTATGCAAAATTGATTGAAGACTCCACGGGGCAACAACTGGTCAGCGGCTTGGCACGTCTCGTGGCAAATCTGGCAATGCGCATAGCGACATTGTTGCGGGTTCCAACCCAGAATTTCTCGGAGTACGTGTTAAACAATCCCGTGCTGTGGGACGATCCTCGTCTCGCGGACACGAAAGACGACGAAGAGGACGAAGAAGTCGAAGCGACGACGCAGCGCCTGTCGGCTGATCTCGCGGACCTGGATGTCGCCATCTTATCGACGATGGACCAGCTCGGGGCTGATGTCTCTCAGATTGCAACGCTGCTCGATGAGACGTTGAAAGGATCGCTATGGCGGAGAACCCTCAACCGGTCGAACCAGCTCACGCAGACGGTTGAGCGCGAGGTACTGATTTCGCGAGCCACATGGCTATGGAGTCGAACGTCCACACAGCAGCGCGCGGCGCTGTACGCCTCGGGACTCGGCATGGAGCCCGGCCTGTTTCTCGACAATCATCGCGAGGAATTGATCGACTCCCTCGCGCAATTACACGCTGCCTTCTTGATCGCAGAAGCAGAGACGGCTGGTCAGGCCGCAGTTCGCTTTGCGACGATCGTTCTTGAGCATCCGTTCTTTGGCGTGAGGAAATTGCCGGAATCGTGGGAAATTGCACTCCAAAATTGGATTGCCGGCGTTCCGGCGGCGGACATTCTGGACGATCGAAAGGGACACGACTTCAACCGAATGCAGATATTCCTACAGGACGCTATCGCCTTCAAACTGGTCTGGGCCGCAGAGGCGGTGCGAGTCCAGGCGAACGCACTGGCTCATCCTCGGCTCCTTGAGTTGGGAGAGGGTCCTGCGCTCGCGTTTACGTATGGAGTCAGCAACCGCCCTGCGGCCCTGCTGTGCCAGATGGGCTTGGCCTCACGGACTGCCGCACTGTGGGCGGTCGAAAAAGCCAATGCGACGTTCAAGAACACTTTTGGAGCCAAGCTCTGGTTATCGAACCATGAGCAGCTACTCGGACAGAGAGACTTCTGGCAGACCGATGACCAGCATTTGCTGTGGAACCGCTTTGTGACTCGGGAAGACATCGACTCCCCGAGGGAGTGGAAGCGTTTGCAGTTTGCTCTCGACATCCAGTGGAGCGGCGTACCGCTTCCTCCGCGATCGACGGTGCGGGTAGTTCCCAAGGCAGATAGCACAGGCCTCGTCTGCACAAGTGGTTTACGTCCGGTGGGCCGGATTGCGATGCCGTTCGACTGTACCGCGTGGCATACCGAGGCCGTGACTGGAGACGATGGCAAGTTGTTGTTCTCCCTCTATGGACCAGAGCATTACGCCGCCAACTGATGTGCCGCTCGCTGAGCGGAACATCAGGTATCCCTGAAGACCTGCTTGCTGGCTACACGACCAGTCCTCTAGCCGACGCCCAACCGTGGATGAACTGACGCAGTTCCTCGACTCTGTAACGGAGCCTTTCTGTTCCCGCCCTGCCGTCGCGAATGGAGATGAGGGCATCATTCTGAAGGAGGATATTGACCAAGCCAAGCCTGTCCCAATGCTCCTCTCCATCATGACCCGGGTTGAGCCATTGCGCATAGATCGCAAAACCCTCGGTGAAGATGTGATTCCAGGTACTTTCGAATGCTTCCTCCACATACTGGACCGAACAGAGAACGATTCGGCAATCGACATCCGCAAGCACCTCTGCGGCATATTTCTTTCGCTCTTCATTGGAACCGCTGATCAGAAAGACTTCAGCCGTGTGCCCCTCGTCGTCCAACCAAAGTCTTCGGGGCTCTTTGCCCGTTCGGACTTCATGACCGAAGAGACTATTCCATGTAGTCGATTTGCCGGAATTCCGGCTACCGATCACCGCAACGAACAAACGATCCGCCATTTCATCCCTCTCCAGAGCCGGAGTTGCACAACTTTATAATGCTGCATTGGGCCGTTCACACGCTGTGCGAGGATGCCGGCGATGTCGCTATGACCAGTCTGATCGAGAACTGGATAGACCAGGGGCAGAGGCGGAGCTGGTTTCTTTTCGCGCCGTAGATAGGTGGAATCGAACCGAGATTTACACGGATTTATACAGAACCATTGGAGTTAGTTCTAATTTCCTATGCCAATCCGAGATAATGGAGGGATGGCGAACAGAAGGCGACAGCAGAGCAAAATTCGGCCAAAAACCTTGTCGTCCACGGGACAGACTGGCCAGCAGGGAGTCAATTTCATCGAGGGGATTCTCTTGAAGATGGGCTCCCGCTGGACGGCCAGCGGACCGAACGAAGTGGGGATTGATGGTTACATCGAACTCTTCGACCCCGCCAAGCGAGTCCCCTTGGGCTTGAATCTGGCCGTACAAAGCAAAGTTGTCTCGTCCATCCGCGATGCCGTCGACGAATTCCGTTATACCTGCAATCCGAGTGATTTGCAGTACTGGCTTAAAACCAATCTTCCGGTGATTCTGATCGTTTCCGATCCAGAGACGCAGCAGGGCTACTGGGTCTCCATTCCCGAGGTTTTCCGGGACTGGAAGCCCGGCGACAGCACCTCCATCCTTTATCGAAAAGAACAACACCGCTTTAGCACGGCATCCCTGTCGGAACTTGTGCGCGTGGCCGCACCGAAAGGAGAGTTATACCTTCCGCCACGGCCCACTGCCGAACGTCTTTGGAGCAACCTGCTTGCGATTGAAGGATTGCCCGCTGTGGTCTACGTGGCGGCGACGCAGTATCGGGACCCCACGGATATATGGGAGATTCTGAATCGGAAGAAGATTCGCCCCGCATCCGGGTGGATTATTTGGGAGAAGAAGCTTATCAGTTTCGAAGATCTATCTAGCTCGGATTGGGACTCGATCTGCGAGCCTGGAACGGTCGAAGGGTTCGACACGGTGGAGTGGTCGGAGTCTGATGATCCCGAACGGACGCGCCTCTTCGTCCAGTTGTTGAACAAGACGCTGCGCGCACAGGTTGACGCCCGTCTGCGGTTTTGGCCGAAGGACGACTGCTTCGCGATGGTTGGGGAAAAACGAAAGCAATCCTACAAATCGCTCAAGCGAACGAGTGGCCTGAGCGTCGTTTCCCAATTCAGCAGCAAGGCCAAGGATGGAAGGGTCTTCCACTATCGTCGACACCTTGCCTTTCGCGGGCAATTTCGCTTTTTAGACGGTGCCTGGTTTCTTGAGATCACACCGACCTACCGCTTCACCAGTGACGGTTTCAAACGTGACATGTTCCACGAGTCGCGATTGAAAAAGATCAAAGAGATCGAGGGAAACCGCGCCGTGCTGAGTTGCGTGCTCTTCTGGGCAAACCACCTTCAGCCGGAAGACGGGCTCTTCGCCGGTCCTCAACCGCCCATCGTATTCGGCGAGTTGAAAACGATCAATGTGAACATCGGAGTGGATGATAAGTCCTGGCAGCAAAATGATCCAGACACGGCAGCACTCGATCAGCAGAGCAGCTCGCAGGGCCTGTTGCCGATGGAGATTCCGACGGGAGAGGCCAAATGAAATTCGAATTCTTCGATGAGCCTGAACTCGAATTTGGCAATGGCGGCACTCATGTGGACATCCGTTATGGCCTCATGGCGCACGGCCCATTGGATCTCGACGAGACGACCGCACCGCAGCAGATTCGCGTGGGACTTTTGGGAACGGCAGAGAGCGTGGCCGCTGTGCGGGCCTGGTTCGAAAAGTGTGAAGCCGGGATCGACGCCAAGAAAAGCCGTCTCGGGAATCTCTTTCCGCCTTTCCCGGGTTTTCGCGAGGACACAGCGTTCCGCTCGCAACTAATGTTTCACGACCGCTGGACTTCGACGATTCGTCAACGGGAGATCGACCCGCTGCTCCAGACGCCTGGGAGTCCTACCCTCGTGCAGGACTTCGTCAAGCTTTTCATTGAACACGTGAATGCTGTGCGTGAAAGCGGTGGGCCAATGGTCATCGTGTGCGCGCCACCCAAAGATGTTCTCGATGCGGTCGATGCACGGGTCTCGCGCAAGGTAGACGCACAGGAGCAGGATCTGGACGAAAGCGCTGAGGAGACGGAAGCAGCCGTTCCGAGTCCCGCTTTCCATGACCTGTTGAAGGCCGAAGTCATGCGGGTTGGCGTGCCAATTCAGATGATCCGTCCTTCTACCTATGGCGGACAGGCGAAGCGCAACCCGAAATCAAGGGCCAGCTCTTTGCCTTTGCAGGATGAGGCGACACGAGCATGGAACATTCACGCCGCACTCTACTACAAAGCAGGGGGAGCTCCGTGGAGATTGCTGCGCAATCCGAGTGAACTGACGACGTGCTTTGTAGGCATCAGCTTTTATCGGAGTCTCGACGGGGACCGGATCATGACGTCCGTCGCTCAGGTCTTCAATGAACGGGGCGAAGGTGTGATCGTCAAAGGAGCGCAGGCAGAACTTGATAAGAACGATCGGCAACCCCACCTCAAGAAGGAAGATGCCAAAGCGTTGCTGAAGAATGCGATCGCTGTGTACCGCAAGGAACATCACACTAGTCCGGCGCGACTCGTGGTGCACAAAACATCGCGACTCACGGCTGGAGAGATGGAAGGCTTTCGCAGTGCTGCGGACGAACACGACATCGAATCGGTCGAAATGATTAGTGTCAAGCGTTCGTTCACCAGGCTTTATCGAGAAGGGACGTATCCGCCGCTGCGAGGCAGCTTCCTGAAGCTCCAAGAAAACAGTGGTCTTCTCTACCTGCGTGGAAGCGTTCAGTTCTTTGAGACCTATCCGGGGATGTATGTTCCAAGGCCGCTCGAACTATCCGTGACAAAGGCTGAGACGAGCGTCGAACAGATCGCGCGCGAAATGTTGTCGCTGTCGAAGCTGAATTGGAACAACACCCAGTTCGATGGAGGAGAGCCCATCACGTTACGAGCAGCGCGCCGCGTCGGAGATATTCTGAAGTGCATTCCGGAGAATGGCATCATCCTGCCCAGCTTCCGTTTCTTTATCTAATCCTATGACTATCCCTCTTTCCGATGCGGAGTTGGGCGCGAGGTTGGACGCCCGGAGGCAGCAAGGCTTTCTTGTGCCCCTGAATCCGGCGGAAGGCGCCGCTCACAATCAGTGCCGTGAGAAAACCGAAATCACGCTTTCTGCGTTGATTTTTATTTAGCAGTTAAGACCACGTGGGGAACTATTGACATCATCGCCACATTTGACGATGATTCGGTATGCGCTATTCAGGAGGAAAAGGAAAGAGCTACCCGCACCTGCTCAATCTAATGCCTCCGCACGAGACCTATGTCGAATCGCATCTCGGAGGTGGCGCGGTTATGAGGCATAAGCGCCCCTCGCCGCGCCAGATCGGTATTGATATAGATCCGGCCGTCATCACGAAGTGGAGAAAAATCCCGGATCGTCCTTGCGAAGTTGTATGCGGCGATGCCGTTGAGCACCTTAGCGCGCTAGCCGTAGACCAGAACACGCTGATCTATGCTGATCCGCCATACGTATCCAGCACTCGACGGCGCTCTCGTGTATACCGTTTCGATTACACCGATGATGATCACGAGCGTTTGATTGACTGTCTATCCGGGAAAGCATGCTTGGTCATGCTGTCGGGATACGACAACGACCTATACAGAAGCCGATTGAGCGGGTGGACCAAGGTCTCCTTTCCCGCCAAAACACATACAGGGGTTCGAGAGGAGTCGGTTTGGCTCAACTTCGATCCGCCAAAACGGCTGCATGACAGCACTCATCTGGGCAAGAGTTTTCGAGAACGAGAAGTTATCAAGAAACGACGGACAAGATTGCAATCCCGTATAACAAGCCTTCCGGTAGTCGAGCAGCACGGCCTACTCACCTGGCTGCAATGCCAACTTGAGGAAACTATATGAGTCGTCTTGTAAGTTTGTTCATCGAAGACCAGTTAGTGCAACGTGAAATGCCACAGGCGACTGACGAACTCTTACCCGGAGTCTCTTGGGGTGATCCTTGGACATTATTTACGCCCGCATATTGGCTTGCTCTGGCATGGATAACCAAAGTCGATCGCAGCAAAACGAACAGGTATCGTGCAAAGGACGGAATTGTTAATGAACTCGGATTTTGCATGCTTGGTGGCTTTGGCATTACCGCCGAACTCGCAACAGTCGCATTCGAGCGATGCAAAGAGGCAGGTCTCTTTGCCAATGCGGAAACGCGTGCAGAAAGATGGACGACCGAATTAAGCAGCCCTTTCACCCTCAATGGGCGGTCAATCAGATACCGCTATCCCAATCAGAAAGCGCGATTCCTCTCCGCAGCGATGAAATACGTGAAAGAGCACGAATTGAGTTTGGATTCGGGACGGGCCCTCCGTGATCAACTGTTGGAGATTGCGGGGGTAGGCTACAAGACTGCGAGTTGGGTTACACGAAATGTATTGGACAGTGATGATGTTGCGATTTTAGATATCCATTTGATTCGAGCAGGGCGTCTATGTGGGCTGTTTTCTGCCAAAGATGATGTGCAGCGTAACTACTTGAGCATGGAGGAGCGTTTCCTTTTATTCTCACGGCAACTGCAGCTTCGTCCCGCAATTTTGGATTGTTTGATTTGGGATGAAATGCGCGCGGCTGGTCCTCTGCCGATCAATCTTCTGAATGAAACAGACCATACTCATACCGGACATCGTCGATCAAAGTCAGGCCAGACGCAATTATGGCTTTCTGTTTGAACTATAGTTCCCAGCCGAGCACTCTCATTACTTCCGAGTGCTTATTACAGCCAGGACAGCGACCGCAAGCGACATGGGATGTGTGACAAGAGTGCGCCCATCCCAAGAGGGACGGATCCACGTTAGAGACCTTCACAAGTTCGACTGTGTCTAAGTGGATCGCAGGTGCAACGATCGCGATTCCACCTTCTTGTTGCGCAACCAGATCAGCGATCTGGTTGAGGAATACAGGGCTGCCATCAGCGTGGCGACTATCATTTTGAACCGTACCAATCAAGACGGCGTTTAGGGAACGCGGCATCGCATACATCGCACCGAGCGTCAGTAGAAATTGATTGCGAAACGGCCAGAACTCTTCGTGCGAAGAAAATTCAGAAACTGGCTTTCCGGCCAGCGCACCAGAGCCGAGCTCATTAATAGGCACTCGAATGACATCGTGGAACAACCCGAGTCTACGGCATACTTCGCTGGCTGCATCCACTTCTGCAGCCGCGGGGCGTTGACCATAATCAATGGTCAGACACTGCGCAGGGCGGAGCCATGCAGCTATCGCAATCGAATCGATGCCGCCCGATAGTAGGAGCAGTTCAGACATCGCCCATCAACTGCCAGCAAGCGGTATATACGCTCGTCGCGAAGTCGTTAGAAATGGCACAGCCGGAACCGATCAGCATCGTGAGCGGTTTAGCTTCAATCGACTCTGCGAGACCGACCACAGGTATGCCGCGCGCCCGAGCGTACCCGACCTCAAATATGGTTCCAGTATCGAGGCCGTTCAATAACGCGAACACAAGCGCGCTGTTTTCTAAAGCAAAGAGGTCTGCTGGCGCAACCACGTTTGCCGGCCCCTCACCAATTTCATGGATTGGTGAGAACACCTTAAAACCCATATCATGCAATGCAAAGCGGGCTTCATCGACCAGCCATTGTTCATTGGTTGTGAAAAATGGACCAGCCAGATAGATCGTTCCATCAGGGATTGCCCGGGACGTATCGCTTGACTTGGAGAGCGCTAAATTTGAATCTTCACGAATCCGCATCAAGGTCTCTTGCGAGAATGTTTCAGCTCTGGTCCCCACGTACTCTGCAACGGTCCGCGATGCAAACCACGCGGACTCTAGAACAGCGCGCCCCTCCTGGAGCCATGCATGGGCAAATGCAGCGGAAAACACATCTCCAGATCCAATCTTCCAGACCCTCGGGCTCGGAAAAGCTCGTATCCATTTGTGGGAGGTTGCTGTCGCGACGAGTGCTCCTTGTGGACCACATTTGATGATGACTGCAATGCAGCTTCCGTTTTCTAAGAGCCTCGCGGCAATTCGTTCGGGGTCTTTCTCGTCGGTCATGGCTCGACCTTCCGACCAAGAGGCTAGAACAACCAACTCTTCCGCTGAAGATCCATTTCCGTCGAAATGTTGAGCGCGAAAGCCATCTTGAGGATCATAGACAGCTCGCTTCGCGATCACTTTCGGGCGTCCCTCCATCATCCCAAAAACCAGCGCGTGATCTGTCACGACGTTGGGACGATCTTTGATTGGAGTAACGATTGCCGGGTAAACATCAGGCTTGGCTAGAGGATGTCGATATCGAAACCAGATATCGTCGCACCCGGAGACCGCTTCGAGGGCAATACCTTTGCGCTTTGCGATATCGCCGAAGTCGCCTGCTAGAGCAGGACCGATCACCGTATGAAGCGCGGTCGAGTTCCCCAGCCCCATCAAGATGCAGGCGGCCCGCATTCCGCTTCCACGGTAGATAGTTGAACGAGGGAAAGAACAATCCTCGGCATAGCACCCGCCAATCACCGAAATTGGAAGGTTCATTTGGGATCGATCCGAACGACGCACTGCCCACCGTTCAGCTGCACTACTGTCGCTTGGTAATCGAACCCGGAGTTAATACAGTTCACCAATTGGGCCACCTGGGAGCTGATTAGTGATCCAGCAGTCTGACCATTATATTCGAGGACGATTCCTTGCCCCTGGGAGTTCAGGACGACATCCAGCAGATCCCCAATCTTTAATTGGCTCACGATCGCGGGTTTCGGCGAATTAAGGGTCGCCTGGAAAGTCAACCGCGCGCACGGACTAGCTGGGGCACTTGGCGTGTAACCGCCCGATCCTGAACCACCCATCGTTGATTCTCCTGAAATTCGCAAACGATTGAGAACACCAGAACTAACAGGTTCGAGTTCGGCTCGCAACAACTATCGGAGAATGGGTGCGTATGCATGCGTAAAGGCAGCCAGATTCTTCACCTTGACGTATGCGGAGGCGGCGTACGCAATCCCCGCGAAGCTGGCCGCATGGCTTTCAGGCAATCCATAAAGCGCAATGGAGTTGGCGTTCTGCACGACTATAACTCTTCTACTCAACGAAAGAACTACGCGTGCTGGCTGAGCGCTGGTGCGTTCACTACAACACTGTCAGCCCCCACTCATCGCTAGGCTACAAGCCGCTAGCGCCAGAAGCTTGGCCGACAACCAACACGGGGCATGCAGAAGTGGGAACCGCTATGCGCTTCCTACTTCTCCTCCCGACGGCGACCACCTGAACTCAGAGGTAGGCGCGTTGCACTAACTCCTTACTAGTACAAAACATTGGGCATGCCAATCGAGCTTGCCGGTCCCGTAAACCGTGAGACTTGAAGCATCGAAATACGCATTGTGCTCTCAAGCTTCTTTGTTCTCTTCTTGCGCCCTTTTCATGAGATTCCAGATTTGCCCCGCAACTTTGACAGTCTTCGCAATATGGCTTTGTCCAAGTTTGGCGTAGCGCTCGGTCATCTTGATATTGGCATGACCGAGAATCTTGGCGAGTTCATAAAGATCTCCACCGTTCATCATGTACCAGGAGGCGAAGGTGTGACGCAGATCATGAAACCGGAAATCGGAGATTTCTGCCCTCTCAAGCATCTCAGCGAAGCTCCCATTCAATCGCTGACGTCGACTTGTCACACCGCCTTTGGGTGGAAAAACTCGGTTTTCACCGATTGGTTTGGGATATTGCCGAATCTCTTCTGCGAGCTGTGATGTCATAGGGACGTACCGCTCCCTACCTTTTTTCAGCTTCATCCGAACCTTTATTAGCCCTGCGCTGTACATCACATCCGACCAATAGATCTGATGAATTTCACCCGACCGCATGCCTGTCGATAGAGCAATCAACGCGATCAGTCTCATACGAAGATAGGTCTGATTAAAGTCTTTGCTGCCCTTTCGAAACACTTTTTCATCCAGAGCTATCTTCAACCGACATAGTTCGTCTTCTGAGAGAAATCGCTCCCGTGAATCATCTGGGCGGTGTACCTCGATCAGACTAGCCGGATTCTTATCGATCCCTGTCTGTTTAGACCATATCGTTGAAGCCTTGCGCATCATGTGGCGCATGACATTGAAGTGGCGTGCAGCGGTGTTGACTGCCAGACCGCGCTTTCCCGTCAGGTTTTCGTACCAGCGTTGCACCGCATAACCATCAACCTCTCGCACGAACATACGACCCAGCTCAGCTCTGATACCTTCGACGATGCTCTTTTCGCGATCTGCTGAACTCTTTTTGCTTCCAAAGTGCAACCAATATTGATCGACCAACTCTGACATCTGATAATTCACTTCTTTTTTGATATCGAGGTGTCGATTTTCGTCCCTAAGTGACAACTTCTTGCGAAGGATCTTCTTTGCCAATTCACGGCAACCATGGACTCGTAGACTCCGGTGGCGACCGCCTTCTCGCCAGCGAATTTTGTATAGGCCATCGGACAATTTACTAATACACACGTATGTTTTCCTTCCAATCAATGGCTTCAATCATGTTTTGCTCGATGTAACAGTTCAGTACCTTCACATCGAAACCGCAACGCATGGCCAATCTTCACGAAAGGGATTTCCCGCAGGCTGTCTTTTGAATAGACCGTTGAAATCTTGATTCTTAGATACTGGGTGTTTCTTCTACATCGGGCGTTATCGAGAATGATGAGATTCTCTGGAATCTTGAATGACATACATCTTCGTTCTTATGGAAGTCTGTACCAGGTAGAACGGCCACCGCCATGTCTCAACAGCAAGCCCTTATCAACAAGTGAGGTGAATGTAGCTTTAAGGGTATTAGGGCTTGCACCGAATTCTCGTACCATGTCTCGGGTGGTGACACGCCCTTGATCACGCGCATAGTCCAGAATCCTGACAGCCAGTTCCGGCAGTGTAGCAAGAGCGATCTTTTCCCGTTCCACCTTCACTGCGAGCCGACGCTTTTGCTGTTGCAGGACACGCATGAAGAAAAGCAGCCACGGTTGCCAGTTCGGCGTGTCGGTCCGAATGGTGCTTTGGGTTTGCCGCAGGCCCAGGTAGTAGGCTTCCTTACTGTGTTCAATCACACTCTCAAGCGACGAATAAGGCACGTAGCTATAACCAGCCTGCAGTAAAAGCAAAGTGGTCAGTACGCGGCTCAGTCGTCCATTACCGTCTTGAAAAGGATGAATTTCAAGAAAGACGACAATAAAAACAGCGACGGTGAGCAATGGATGTAGGCGACGAATTTCGCGCTCCTCATCCAGCCACGCGACGAGTTCTGCCATGCGGTGCGGGGTATCGAATGGAGTGGCCGTTTCGAACATGATTCCGATCATCTTGCCAGCGGCATCAAAGGCGCCCACATCGTTGCGCAAAGTCTTGTAGTTCCCGCGATGCCGCTCGTCCTTCTCGCTGTGCTGCAAAAGATCACGGTGAAGCTGCTTAATGTAATTCTCGGTGAGTGGAATATCTGACCACGACCGGAAGACTGTTTCCATTACATCGGCATAGCCCGCGACTTCCTGTTCATCACGACTTCCAAAATGCCTG
Source organism: Granulicella sp. 5B5 (assembly GCF_014083945.1). GTDB lineage: Bacteria > Acidobacteriota > Terriglobia > Terriglobales > Acidobacteriaceae > Granulicella. The sequence continues at coordinate 3,369,599 of NZ_CP046444.1, forward strand.
ATTTCAAGGCTTCCGAGCAACCGTTCCACTTCACGGTCGGTCAGCTTGCTTCCCTCGATGCGAGTCGAGGATCCGATACTCTCGACAGTAGCCACATGGCGTAGCGCATTCAGACGCTCTGGTGCGATCGTGCTGAGGGCACGCCATGCCCCTTTGAACTCATCAATCTCGGAAAGGAGAGCAAGAAGTTCTTGGGTAACGAGAATCGTGTCAGTGTTGATCATACCGGCTAATATACCGGATTATACCGGATTACTGGCCGCAAAGAATACCGGATTATACCTGTTTACCCTTCTATGCCTTCAAGCCACTTTCCGGATTGGGGGAGCTGATTCCCGGCGCTCTGGCCATATAACCTATTTCCTATCACGGATCAAAGAGTTCGGGTATTGCCCGTTGGCCTTATTGGGTGATGGGCTGGATCACCTCGAAAAGATTGCCCCAGGGATCTGCAAAGAACGCAACGCGGAGGCCCATCGCGGGTACATCATGTGGCTCGCTCGCGATCGTCACGTTGCGGCGTTTCAGTTCGTCGATGACAGCGTCGACACTATCGACGCTGAAACCCGGGTGGTGCCAGCCGGACATGTTGTAGCTGTCATGCAGATCGTTGTACGTGGGGCGTTCTGCTGCGCCTGGCCCTGCCATCAGCTCGAAGTGGAAGCTATCGTCTCCAGCTGGGTAAAGAAAACTGAAGCTGAGCCCGGCTACGGACACCGTTTGCTTCACTCGAAAATCGAGCTTGTCGGCATACCAGGCAACGGCTGAGCCAAAGTCCGGTACGCGGATGGCAGTGTGATTGATCTTCAGAGAAGCGAGCGGGCCGGAGGTGTGAGGTGTGTTCATTGTTTTCCTAGAGGATTGCTGGGGGTTATCGCAAAAAACTACAGCGCTGTCATTTTTAGCCAGGAACGTATCGCTTGCATAACTTCTGTCTTGCGTTCGAGAGGCAGCCAGTGGCCCGAAGGCAGATTTGTCACGGTAAGGTCGGGGCAGGCGCTGCGCATCGGTTCACCAAAACGGTTGTGGGTGATATCGCAGAGGCCGTCGAATTGGCCATTGATAAACAGCACGGGCTGACGCAGCCGTCCGCCATCCGGTGCCGCACGTGCGTAGGCGATGTTGACGCTGTCGTTGAGGTACCAGGAGTTGGCGGGCCGGAATCCGGTAACGCGGAACGCTTCGACCAGGGAGGTGAAATCGGCACGCGGCCAGAGCGCGGGATCAGGTTGTACCGCCGGCGCGTGGTGCTCTGAACCGAACCAGCCGCCATTGTGGGTGACGACCGCGGACCGGTACACCTTACCTACTGCCTCGGGATTTCCGCTGCGGTATATCGCCGCGAGGCTCGACGGGATGTCAGCATTGAAGTCGGCGACCGTCTGGTCGAAATGAGTCAGGTAGAAACGGTAGTAGTCCCATTGTCCGTCGGGATACTGGTCGGCCGGATAGAGCTCGCGATCGATGAGCGGCAGGAGGCCGGGCAACGCGAAGGCCTGCGGGGCATAAGGGACAGAGACAAAGACGACGGCGCGGCTTCGCTCCGCGTGATGCGCGGCCAGCGCACCGACGACGGGACTTCCGAGGTCGTGGCCGACCCAGATAGCGGGGCCGGCGCCGAGATAATCATGCAGCTCGACCATGTCGTCGACAATCTCTTTCAGGGCATAGGCCTCGGAGGAGGACGGCGCAGATGATCCGCCGTAGCCACGCATGTCCGGGGCGATACAGCGCCAGCCTTCGGAGGCGAAGACCTCGACCTGCGCGCGCCATAGCAGGCCGATACCGGGCCAGCCGTGGAGGAAGATCATCAGTGGGCCGCCGGCGGGTCCGGCCTCCCAGTAGTGCGTCGTGTGGCGTGGAGAGCTGAAAGTGGTGCTGGTGAGTGTGAAGTCTTTCTCCATCGCGATCTCCTTCATGCAGGGTTGACCGTGCGCAGAAACTTCACAAGCTGTTCGCTGACTTCGGCAAATGCTTCGTGTTGTATCCAGTGGCCTACGTTGTCGAGTTCGAGGTTTCCGACCAGGCCCGGGAGGCCAGCGTGAAGTTTTTCGGCAGGCGGATAGAGCGCCCCTAGGCCGTCGGCCTTTCCCGAGATGTAAAACGAGGGCTGGGTGATCTTCGCGCCTTTCCAGGCGGCGGACAGGTAGAAATATGGCTCGGCGGCGCGATAGTAGCTCAGTGCGCCGTGAAAACCGGTACGCTTGAATTCCGCTATGTTGTGAGCCACGTAATCCGGTTCCACCCATGAGGGGAGCGGCCCGGGAGCGGGCCGATGAAGACTTCGTGCAGGGGCAAGAGGGTTCCATCGCGTGTCGGCTGGAGCGGAGCCTGATGCCCAATACAAAATCCCCGGAATTGTTACTGCAGCATCGGCCCATATCTGATCGGCTTCCGGTTTGATCTGTTCGAACATGTAGAAGTCGCTTTCATGCCCGGTGGTGCGCATACGCTCAAAGACGCTGACATCACCGCGCGGGAAGTAAGGCACGCTCAGGCAGAACACCGCAGTGAATCGATCAGGGCGCATCATGGCGGCATTCCATGCATGGGTTGCACCCCAGTCGTGACCGACGATCACGGCACTGGGGATGTTCAGCGCGTCGAGGAGGCCGATCAGGTCACCTGCCGTGTGCAGCGGCGTATACAAGGTTGAATCAGATGGAGCGGAACTGCGCCCGTAGCCGCGCATGTCGGGAGCAATCGCGCGAAAGCCGGCTGACGCGATAGCTTGCATCTGCCTGCGCCATGTATATGCCGTGTCCGGAAAACCGTGACAGAAAAGAACGGCCGGCCCGTTCCCAATTTCAGTTACGTGGAGAGAGATGCCATTTGCAGGGACCTGATACTGTTTGAGTTCCATCGTTCCTCTATGTTCATCATAGGAAATGGGCCTGGTCGTGCGACCCAAAAGGATAAGTAACGTCAAACGCCGTTCTGGTGAGTGACGCGCCGCAAGCAGCAAGGGGATGATGCAGAAAGGGGGAAACGCGGCTATTACGAAACCCGTCCATTGACTCATTCTGTCAGATGGACTCTCCGCATAGTCCGGAATGGCGGTATGACTTCGTTCATCCCGCCGCTGTCCATTGCGAAAGCAGTTCTTATTAGACGATATTCGCTTCTGCCATCCAGATCTCGGCGTCCGCACCCGCTGCTGTGTGCAGCGGTGAAGCCGGATCATTCACCACCCGCCAGATTGCCTCAGCGACGTCAGGCGAATGGGTCATCGGGCCGGATGTGTCGCGGATGGAGGCCAGAACGTTATTGATCATCGGAGCGTAGTCCGGGTTGTCAAGACCACGCAAGTGCGGAAACGCATTCGCTCCGAACCGCGTCTCGGGCGAGCGTCCGGGTAAGACGAGATGCACACGCACTCCGAATTGCTTCACCTCCATCGCGAGTGACTCGGTAAAGGCATTCACCGCGGCCTTGCTGGCCCGGTACATCCCGATCAGCGGAAGGGTCCTGAGCGTCACCGTCGAGGTGACGTTGATGATGACGCCCGACCGGCGCTGTCGGAATGCCGGCAGCACCGCCTGAACCATCGCCAGTGTGCCGAGCGTGTTGGTTTCGAACAGAGCGCGCGCTGTGGCGGGCTCGGTCAACTCGATCGGCGACGGGGCACCGAAGCCAGCGTTGTTTATTAGCACATCGATCTCGCCCGCATCGGCGACAGCTTTCGCCACGCTGTTAGGATCGGTGACGTCGAGCGGCAGGATCTGCAGGCGATCGGACTTCGGCAGCAACTCCACGTCAACCGTGCGCATTGTCGCGACGACATCCCAGCCGCGCTCAAGAAACAGCTTCGCGGTTTCCTGACCAAAACCAGACGAACAACCCGTAATCAGAATCTTTGACATAAAGGCACCTCCCGATGCGGTTCAATATGTATGAGGATAGGCCGGATGCACAGGACTTTCTACGGTTGACAGTCCTTGATTCTTTTGCGAGAGTCCTTTCATGTCTGTTGACCCGCTAGCGGAAGTGGTTACCCTGCTCCAGCCGGCCGCGCGTGCTTCCAAGCTGGTGGAGTGCGCCGGTCAGTGGCGAACCCACCGCGAAGGAACGGGCGAGCCGTTCTTCTGCGCCGTGTTGGAGGGCCACTGCCGCATCACGGTGGAGGGACGTCCGCCGATGACCCTGGAGGCAGGCGACTTCTTGCTGATACCTGCCTTGCGCGACCTCGTCAACGAAAGCCTGGATGCCCCGCCTGAGGGCGTCATGACCAACTCGGTTCAGCACAGCCCGGGCTACTTTCGCGTCGGCGACCAGCAGGGCTCGATAGCATTACGCGCACAGATTGGGCATTGCAGCTTCGCTTCGCCTGACGCAGAACTGCTCGTACCTCTGCTTCCGCAGATCGTGGTCGTACGCGAGGAGCCACGGCTCGCTGCGCTGATGCAACTGGTCGATGGAGAGACCCGTGCGCGGCGGCCAGCGCGCGATTTGGTGCTCGAACGGCTGCTGGAGGTGCTGCTCATCGAGGCGTTGCGGGCCGGCGGAGAGACTACCTCTGCACCGGGCCTGGCACGAGGCCTTGCGGATGATCGCCTTGCGACAGCGCTTTGCTCCCTGCATGCACATCCAGAGTTTCCCTGGACGGTGCCGAAGCTCGCGGCTGAGGCGGCACTCTCGCGCTCAGCGTTTTTCGCTCGGTTCACTCGTACTGTTGGCTTGCCGCCGATGGAATACCTTCTGGCGTGGAGGATGGCACTCGCCAGGCGGCTGTTGAATGCTCACAAATTAGGGATGGAACAGGTTGCTGAGCGCGTGGGCTACAGCTCGGCTAGTAGCTTCACCGTTGCCTTTGCCAGACATGTAGGCATATCGCCTGCAAGATATGCGCGAGATCACTCCGCTTCTCGGATTCTGGCCGATCAGCTTTTGTAACGATCTTCTCGTCGGTTCGCGATTACTGACGACAAGCCGACATATCGGTACTAATCCGGTGTCGGTGAGTAAATTGGCGATCACGCGCTCGTTGAGCGTGAAAAACGGATATCCCACGAAAACTCATTTGTTGAGCTGATCCGCAACCTGAGATATAGATGCATTCGATTGGATTCACTTTTCTGAAATCCTTTTCAATGAAGCTAGCCACAAATCGTGACCGCGATGCATTGCCTGGGGATCTCTTCGGCGGACCTCAATCGCGCCGGCCCCCTTTACGACCTCCTCGGTGATTACGTGACAGCCCGCAGGAACTTTCTCCAGAAGGAAGGTGTGATATGCCTGTGTTGCTGTTCCGTCACCAAACCAGCCAATGCGGCTTGTGCGTACGAATTCATGAACACGGCTTTCGACGTGGACTCCAAAGGTATCCCATGAAAAGCGAGTGTCTGGATGAAGCTTTCCATCCGGACTATTCAACAACCGAACGTTATGAGAGTTCGCATACCATTCCGGCCACGAAGATGCCTTGACCAGATGGTTCCAAACAACGGAGCAGGGCGCCTGAATCACCACTTCATTGTGTGCGAACAAGTCTGCATCTTGTGGCGTATATCCGTCTGGCCAGTGGATTGTAAAAGAACGCAGAGGCCAGTCAGGATTGTCAGTCTGCGATGCCTGCCCCTGAGCGGGCCGGCTCAGCGCCGCACCCAGGGTTGCCAGACATACAACAATCCAGCCCGCCATCATGATTTGCTTTCGAAAGAAATTCATTTTAGGACTCCTGCTGGAAAATCAAGATCGAAGGCGCGACTCTCATGTCCACGCAGGGCGCGCGAAAGCAACCTGCGTGGACACGAGCACGCTCTCACTGGTTCTTCAACGTACGCAGAACGATGTCCATCAAGGGGGCATCCGAAGCAGGATTCTGGCCCGTTATCAACTCGCGGTCCACAATCGCATGTGGCTGCCAGGCTTCCGCCGCGTTCGAGATATTTCCGCCGGCGATCTGTAGAGCATCCTGCGGGAAGAAGAGCGGGTCGCCTTTGAAGACATACTGGGCCGCGATCTTCTCTTCTGCATCGCTGAAGATGGTCATGCTGTACCCGGCATAGGGCCATCCAACGGCGATCTTTCGAGCCTCATCCACGTCGCCTGAACGAAGCGCCTTCTGGTATGCGATTGGGTCGCTGGTTGCCGAAGCGAGAGCGACCGGTCCATGGCACAGCAGGACAATGGTCTTATTGTGTTTGTGAAAGTAGACAAGAATCTTTCCGAGCTCAGGGCTTGCCATCAGATCGATCATGGGCGCAGGTCCTCCAGGAACGAACACCGCCTTGTACTGATCCAGACCGCCAGCGATTGCCTGGTTTAGCGTGAGTGGATGATCGAGACCTCTCAACGTCTTCTGAAATTCCACGGCAGCCTTCAGGCGCTCTTCGCTCTCGCCAAAGTATGTCTTGTTTACTGAATCAGCGGCCACTTGCGGCGTGTTGCCCTTTGGATTGGCAAAGACAAGCTCATAACCAGCGTTCTTGAAACGCATCGCGGGGTCGACCAACTCATTGAGGTAATAGCCGGTCTCGAATGTCTTCCCATCTTTCAACGGAAGGGTCGTTTCACTTGAAAGAACTACGAGAATTTTTCCTTTGTCTTGCTGCGCCGACGCGCCGCTTATCGAGGCTGCTGTAACTACCGCTGCTATGACCATATTCCTCCATATCTTCATGTCGTTCCTCTTTCCTGCCTTTGTGTAATGCTGCTTCTTTAGCCTTGTGTCGAGTCCACAGCCTCCTGCAGCACTTGCTCCAGCGTTGTCGCAGCGATGACCCGCTCAGCGCTCGTATTTCCAAATGCAATCCAATGGCTGTTAAACCCTTCAATCATCTCGGCCATCGCTTCCGCAGAGCGCGGGGTGAGACCCCAACTCTGATAAGTGGGAATCCATTGGTCTCGCGGAACTATCGCGGCCTTTATCTCTCTGCCGAAGATTTTGCTGAACACTGACGCAACGTCGAGTGGGGAGAGCGCGGGCTCCGCAGCCAGTTCGATCACTCGATGACCCGACCATGCCTGCTGAAGAAGCTCTGCAGCTAGCGTCCCAATGTCCTTGGTAGCGATCATCGGCACGCGTAGATTTAGAGGATCGAGAAAACTCCAGAGCACACCCGTTTCCCGGGCCGAAGGAATGAGCCCATGGAAGTTCTCCATAAACCAGCCCGCGCGAATGGCAGCCGTCGCGATCGGCAAGCTAGAAAATGCCTCTTCCATCGCGTGCAGCTTGAGGATGGCTCCTGTCCCGATTTCACGTTCTGCCCCGATGGAGGAAAGAAAGACCACCTTGCGAATTCCTGCGGCCACTACTGCATGTTTCAGGCTGTCCAAGTCCCTGGTGTTTTCCGCGAACATGTCCTGGGCTTCGAAATAGGTCGGCAGCATGATGTACACGCCCTCGCTTCCTTCCAGAGCGCGTGCCATCTGTTTTTTGTCCGAAAGCTCTGCCGCGACGATCTCCGCGCCCCGCTCTCGCCATTCAATCGCCTTGGCCACATTGCGGACGATGCCTCGGACCTTCTGCCCATTGGCAAGAAGCGCCCTTGCTGCCGTGCCGCCCGTCTTTCCCGTAATACCGATGACTGTGTACATAACTACCTCTTCCAACCGAATCTCCTGCTACGGTGGATAGGATTCGCGAGGATGTGTGCGCAATTCAAGCATTTATCACACAAAATACATGATCTAAAATCATTAATATGGAGACAGACGCACGTATCCTTGGCGGAATCGCCACACTCTCGGCCGTGGTTGAGTCAGGGAGCTTTGTGAGAGCAGCCAACACTTTGGGCGTTACCCAATCTGCGGTGAGCCGCGCCATTGGCAAACTGGAGGTCCGAATTGGCATACGGTTGTTTCATCGCACAACCAGGACCGTGAAGTTGACCGCGGAGGGCAGGCAGTTTTACGAGGAGATCGCACCTCTGCTCGACGGCATTAAGAATGCCGTGACATCGGCGAGTGGCGCAGGCACTTCGGTCAAGGGGCATCTGCGCGTCAATATTGATCCATTGTTTTCGCGGCTGCTGATCGCTCCACAGATTGGAAAATTTCTTGATCGTTATCCTAAACTTTCTCTGGAGTTGGTAACGCGAAGTTTACCGGGAGATTTGGTCAGTGAGGGCTTCGACGTCGGCATTCGTTTCGGAGATCCGGCTCCCTCTTCGCTTGTCATTCGAAAGTTGCTGGAAACTCGCATTCTCACCGTAGCCGCACCCGGCTATATCGAACGATTCGGCCGCCCTAGCAAGCCGGCAGATCTCCGGGACCATGATTGTCTTCAATTCCGCAACTCCGCCACCGGCCAACCGTATGAATGGGAATTCCACAGGGGACGCAAAGTCGTCCCGGTTAAAACCAATAGCCAGCTTATGGTGACTGACGCGGGCACTCTGCTGGCGGCCTGCCTCGCTGGCGCCGGAATCGCGCAAGTGATGAACCTTGAGATTCAGCCACTGCTCGATTCGGGCAAACTCATCGATCTTTTCCCAGACTGGCCGGATGAAACGTTCCCTCTCTACATGCTCTATCCTTCTCGCACATTGCCTCCGGCGAAACTGCGGGTATTTATAGATTTCGCGCAGACGGTGACTGGACAGTGCTCCGATGGTGCTGGGAACACGTAGCCTTTTCAGTAGGTGGATGTTCTGGTGAGATACCCGGAATGTTGGCTTGTATTCTGCAATTGTCGCCTCACTGTCCCATCCAGGCCAATGCACCCGTCGAGTAAGGGGTAGAGTCGACATCGAAGCGAAGATTAGTCTTGTGAAACGCGCTTCGCGGAAGCAATCCTCAGCGAGTGATAAATCGCCAATGTGCTCACCGACATCGGATTAGTGCCGACATGTCAGCATATGGGAAATGGCGTGCGCCCCTTTTGAGTAAGCGGGATGCAAAGCCCGTCACCCATGAGACCTCACTGATTAAGACTCGACTCTTATGCCAGCTGATGTCTCCTGCGTCTCGATCCGACTTCGTTGTAACGCTTTATCCACTTGTTTGCGGTCGGACGTGAGAGCCGTGCGCATGGCGCAAGTCCGTCAGTGACATCTCTTACTGCTGATAGGTCGATAGAGAACTGCAGGAGTTGACCCACAACCCCACTCTCTTTCCAGGATATAAACGCATCTTCTTTGCGTCTCGTTCCTCGTTGAAGAGCCCCTTCTCCCGTATCTGTAAGCCTTTATAAACCATATTCCCGGTAGCTACTCAACTGCCATCCCTCACGACGTCGCTGCACCCGCGCTGGGACCTCGGCCGGAAGGTATTTCTATATTCTCAGCATTGGTTCCCCTCACGGGCATTATTTCCCAGCGGCAGCTCTCGGGCCGTTCGTTACTTCGTCGCCAACGCCTTCCGTAGCAATCACCCCGGAGACCTCCATGACGCTTGCTGCCGACACCGTCGTTGCAATCGATATCAGCGGAGGAAAAGACAGTCAGGCCTGCGCCATCCGGATAATAACGTACCTCGAAAGAGATCGGACACGGAGGGCCAAGCGTTCTTATCCACTCCGCTCTCATCGCCGATCAGAACGTAACGCAGCCTATCGTGGTGCATCGCTCCAGTGATCTCCGCATGGCTCGTCGAATATGAAGCCTGATGCGCTCCATTCGTCGGAACTACCTTCCAGTGCTCCCGGAAGAGAACATTGAATCTGAAGTGCGACTATGCGAATGCTTATCCGGATGATTTTTGTACGCCTATCACAGTGAAGCCGCCCTTCCGGGCGGCTTTGAACCTTGGGCTTTTGGTTGGCGTTACAATTCGTCCCAGCTGGTAGATTATTCAGCAATCCCGATAGTTCTAATTCGGTGAACCAGAACTAAAGGGCCATATAGCCGTCAGATCTCAGGTGATGCCTGGCGCTTTTCCTCATTGCGAGGTCTGCGCGGATACCAGTAACGGTAAACCAAGCCTGAACACAGCTTAGCAATTTAGAGAATGTATGTAAAGAAAGAATCCCGCTAGGATGGAATATAAGCGGAGATGCAAGTGCCTGTGCCAGATGCGCCCGGATCGCAAGAAATTTAACAATGAAACAGTTTACCGCCAATCAGTTGTAACACCCTCTCGCAAAGGCCAAATGCCCCACCTTGAAATGACGGTTAATCGGATTCGTCCCGCAAAAAACACTTGCAAAATTGGCATATTAATCATGCAGCCTAAGTACTGATTTTGACGAAATAATGCCAGCATCAACTGACGCATGAACAGAAGTTGCGCAGATCAGAATTGAGCTTTCTCCCTGATGAGATCTATCTCCGAGATCGCTTGCTGGCAGGCAAGGCCCCCGAAACAGATGAGCCACCTGCCCTTGCGAGCGAATTGGGGAACATCCCCAGCATTTGAATTGGATTCCGGTTCTCTCAGCCGAATAGGAATTAGTAACGGGAAACATCGTTCTGGGAAGTTATCCACTACCCTGCATAGCTCTCCATGAGTGCATTACTCTGAAATCGACAGTTGCTGGCCTAACCGGCTGGATGGCTAGATACTGGCCGATATGTCGATACCAATCGGATCTCGATGAGTGCATTCGTTATGCACTCACTGAGATCCACTGATATCAGATGGCCGAGAAGCCGCCGTCGACATTCAACTCCATACCGTTCACGAAGCTCGAATCGTCTGAAGCAAGAAACAGTGCGACCGTCGCGATCTCCTCAGGTCGCCCCATCGTTCCCCGCGGGATCAGGGATTCGAACATCTGCTTCGCCTCCTTGGTGAGAACCTGGTCCTGCATCGGCGTGGCAATCGGCCCTGGATGCAGGACGTTCACCCGGATATTTCTGCCCTTCAGTTCGTTGAGCCACCCGCGCGCGAATGCGTGCAGCGTCGCCTTGCTCGCCGCATACACGCTGTAACTAGGAAAACCTTTGAGCGATGCGACGGACCCAGTCATGAAGATCGATCCGCCATCGTTGAACAGCGGCAACGCTTTCTGAACCGTAAACAGCGTTCCACGCACATTCAGGTCGAAGATCGTATCGAAGTGCTGCTCGGTAATCTCGCCCAACGGTGCGGCCTCGCCCCAGCCAGCGCTCGCATACAGGACGTCGATCTTGCCCTTTTCGCGCTTGACCGTATCGAACAGACGGTCGAGATCATCGAGATTGGCTGCGTCCCCTTGCACGCCGGTCACGTTCCGGCCAATCTCCTTGACGGCCTCATCAAGCACCGCTTGCCTCCGCCCCGTGATGAAAACGTAGGCACCTTCTTCAACAAAACGCTTGGCGCTCGCCAGCGCCAAGCCGCTCGATCCTCCCGTGACGACTGCGACCTTACCCTCAAGCTTTCCCATACTTACTCCTGCGGTTAGATGTGTGTAGCATTCCGTACAGGAGAGTAGAGTTCTTTCGTGGTGGACGAGAACTGCTCGTAAGTCCTAATGTTTTGTCCATTCGTCCAAACTGGGAGGCTGTATTGGATCCAATAACCGACATCTTCAAAACGATGCACGTCACCGCTTTCGGTCAGCACAGGCTGGAGGCAACAGCCCCATGGGGTTTAATTCAAGGAAAGCGGGCCGAAGAAGCCACGCCCTCCGATAGAAAGAGTGGTCCCACAGACCTGGCGCACTTCGCCATGCTCTCGCGCGGCAGCTGCTGGCTCAGTGTGGAAGGAACTCCAGAGCCAATTCCCCTCACCGGTGGCGATTGCTTTTTTCTGGCCCGGGGAACGTCCTTTGTCTTACGCGACAGCTTGCAAACACGTCCTATGAAGAGTTTCAGCGAAGTCGCGTCCAGGGATGGCAGTAACGTCGCTCACTACGGAGCAGGCGGCGCACCCACAACTATCGTTTGTGGCTCCCTGAGCTTCGATCGCGCCAGCCTCAAGCCCATCACCCAGCTATTGCCGAGCTTCATGCTTATCAAGGCCGATGTGGCCCACACGCTTGCACTCCACACCACCATGCAGGCGCTAGCGTTAGAAATGGCGGAACAGGCGCCCGGATCGGAAGTTGTGGCAACGCGACTCGCCGAGGTCCTCTTTATCCAGGCACTCCGCGCGCTTATTGCATCCCAGCCGGAACACAATAACGGATGGCTTCGTGCCATCTTCGATCCTCAAATCGGCACCGCTCTGAATGCCGTTCACAACAATGTGAATACCCCTTGGACGGTCGAATCCATGGCCACAGCAGCAGGCATGTCCCGTTCCGCATTCGCAGCACGTTTTAAAGAACTGCTCAGACAAACACCGCTGGAATACGTAACCGAATGGCGCATGCAGAAGGCGATGCAGTTTCTTCAACAGCGCGATAAGAAGCTCATCGACGTTGCCCGATCAGTCGGCTATGAGTCCGACGCCGCGTTCAGCAAAGCATTCAAGCGAGTCGTCGGATCCAACCCCGGCGAATACCAGAAACGTAGTTTTGGAGACTAGAGGGAAAGGGGCGGGTTTGAGAACCGCATCTTCCAGCAGAGGCTCCAAATTTACAATTTTGGAATTTATTCAGATACCCCACTCAAAAGTCAGGTAAAGCGCAGGCTGCCCCAAGAGAGTCAGCGAGATGTCATTAAGCACGATGACATCTCGCTTGATCATCCTTATCAGAGCGTACGTCTTCTTAATAGGGAATATCTGCTGTGCGTATCAGGACGGTTCCGTCTGTTTCGATGCGACCGGAAAGATATTTTTGCCGTGCGAGATTCTCAATGGCCTCACGGTTTTCTCGAAAAACTCGGATCTGATTTTTGCCGTCGCCGTGAAAATGATCATGTAGCGCTTCTTCGCTGATGACGCACCGTATGCGATCTGTTCGATCCTGCCCCCAGAACACGACTGCATCCCGATTGAAGTCGTATCGTTCTTCGGGGGCCGTGAAGACCAATTCCTTGTGTTCCCACGCGGTCTGCCACACCGCGAACTCACTGGGGCGAACCTGAAGGCGAGCAAAATTTCCCTCATGCAGATTGAGGAGATCAGACTCGGCCGTTTCCCTGAATCTGCCTCGCTCATCCGCGGAAATATTGTCCTGCACCCACTGCGCGATATAGGAAGCTGCCTCTTTCCTGTCCATATGTCGCCGCACCACATCGCCCACCAGTTGACGCAGTGCCTCCCGATACCTCTGCCTGAATGGATCGGGATCGCCCAAGGATTGCCGCACCGCTGCGTAGCGCTCGGCTGAGCGCTCGTAGGTCCAGATGAAGACATCTTTGAGCAGGTCTACTTTGTTCAACTCATAGACTCCCAGAATGGCTTCCGTGTAGGTCGAGCGCGGAACGTCAGTGAACGACAATGGCGATAGATTCTCCTTGATGAAGGGAATATTCGCAGCCAGGCGGGATACGCGTTTATTCACGTCGTCGAAGGGTTGAAGGTACGGCAGTTGCACCATGGCGAAGAAGGATTGTTCGAACGGATCACGAATCGCTTGCGCAGTTGCTAGCACCTGATTGAAGCACTCCTCGATCAACTGCGGGACTTCGAGAGGATGAAAGACGGACTTTTCAATGCCGACCGCAATGCGACGTAGACGTCCAGAAGCTGCCTCGTCCGGCAAGAGATTCTGCGCCAAAATTCCATGGAGGTTCAGAATCGTATAGCGGTTAAAACCTATCTCATCGGCCGCACTCACAAGAAATGCGATGGCATCCTTGTGATTGAGAATCATCTGGGCTTCTAGTCTGTTCTGCCCCTGCGTCTCTTCGCCGAATTCAATCAGACGCCGAGTATCGAGCAAGGAATAGGTATTGCCTTCGAGTCGGCTGGAATTCCACGACAGGTCGATGAGCAGGCGGTTAAGAATCTGTTTGGCATACGTCCCAGCGGCTTCGACCTCGGTCGTCGTTTTGCCTACTTCCGCCAGATGTTCCCGTTCTTTGGGCGTGAGATAAAAACTTGTGTTGGGTCTGTAGCCGTCGAGAAACTGACGGTTGTACCCAACCGCCTTTCTGGCAGAGGAGGGTTGTCGTAGATACTCACGGTTTTTTTCACTTCCGGCGGAAAGAGGCACGACCGCCTCATCCGACTTTGCCTGTTCCGGCTGCACTTGCCGGCCGGGGGCGGCTTCTGGTTCCTCTAGTACCTTCGGAAGCCGGTATCGCGCAGCCCTCCCTTTGCCGTCCTGAGTTAGCTTTCCTTCCTCCACGAGGCGTTTCAGCCAACGCTGTAGAGTTCGCTGAGGAATCTCCTTCAGAGCGTCGGCAATTTGACCACTCTGTGCGCCATCTGCGCTTTGCCGTATGAAGTCCACGACAGCCGCGAGGTTCTCTGCGATCTCATCACCACGGCGGTTCGCCATATTCGCCTCTCGCCTAATTGGCGCGAATTCAACTATCGCGCCAATTAAAGCACAAATCGCGCCATTAGTAAAGAATCGTGCCAATTAAAGTGGTTAGAGTGGCGTGATTTTGGTCGATTTCCAGGTAGCCAATAAGAGTGGTATCGATTTGTGCAGTCTCGAGATTTATGGGTCGTATATGTTTTATGATATGTTTCTTGTGGACATATCGTATGGCATATATTCAGGATCAAATCCGGCGGGCTCGTGAGGCTAGGAACTTTACCCAGGGTGACCTGGGGAAGCGTATCGGCCAACCGCAAAGCTCCGTTTCCAGAATCGAACGCGGCGGCGACCTCCGCGTGTCCACTTTACAGGAGATGGCGCGCGTTTTAGACCTCGAACCTATGCTCATTCCCAAGCGTCTTGTGCCAGCAGTGCGAGCACTGATCGAACATGCAGCCGATGGAGGCCATTCAAAAGTGCCTGCCAAAAGCAGCCCCTCTCTAGTAGGAGGAGTGCCGGAAGATGCCGACGAAGAAAGCTACTAGCGCCAGTCGGCCTTCCGTCCTAGAAGTACGTCTCTCGGGGACCGTTGTTGGCACGATTACGAATCTGCCCAACGATCAGAATCTTTTTGTTTTCGATGCGGCCTATATCGCCGATGAGAACCGGCCTGTTCTGAGCTTGAGTTTTTATGACGCATTCCGGGAACTCCGAACCGACGTTCGGCCAGTGACGCTCCGTCTGCCTCCGTTTTTTTCCAATCTTCTGCCGGAAGGACAGCTGCGGCAATATATTGCCGAGCATGGCGATGTGAACGCGCAAAGAGAGTTTTTTCTGCTATGGCTTCTCGGCAATGACCTGCCGGGGGCAGTCACCGTTCAAGACATCGAAGGCCGCGCACTTCCGCCGGCTCAGGGCACTCCCACCGAAGCTCGCACGAAGGTCGGCAAGGATGTCCTGCGATTTTCACTCGCCGGTGTCCAGTTGAAGCTCTCGGCGGTCGGCAATCCGAACCGGCAACTCTCTATCCCTGCTTCTAGGCAGGGCAAACACTGGATCGTAAAACTGCCGTCTGCGACATATCCAAACCTGCCCGAAAACGAATACTCCATGATGCAGTTCGCGCGCGAAGTAGGCATACAGGTGCCCGAGGTGGGCCTGCTCCCTATGGACCGGATTGATGGCGTTCCAGAACAATGGCGACAGTTGAAGGGGAATGCCTATTACATTAGGCGATTTGATCGCGGCGCGAAGGGAAAGCGCATCCATATCGAGGATTTCAACCAGATATATGAGCAGTTTGCCGAAGCCAAATATAAGAACTACAGCTATACCAATATGGCCGCCGATCTATGGCGTCTGACGGATGAGACACAGTTCACCGAGTTCGTCCGAAGGCTCATCTTCAATGCAGTCATCGGAAACAATGACATGCACTTGCAGAACTGGTCCCTCATCTACCCCGACGGCCACACGCCACAACTCGCCCCGGCCTACGATTTCGTGTCTACCGTGCGCTACATCGCAGATGATCGCCTGGCCTTGTCTATCGCCAAAGAGAAGACCATCAGCCGATTGGATTGGGAATTGCTGGAACGGTTTGCACAAAAAGCACAGGTTCCAAGTAAGCTCGTGCTCGAAACCGCCCGCGAGACCATAGAGAGAATCATGGCACTCTGGCCTACACTTCAGAAAGAGTTCCCGCTGGATCAGAAGACCCGCCGTCAGATAACAGCTCACATGAAATCGGTTCCCCTTCTGGCGCGGTGAGCCTTCCGATATTCAACCTGCAATCGTATTGCACCATTTCACCGAAGATCCGACGTCAGGGCTATGGTGAGACATCTGGTCCGATATTGCAGACGCCATCTGCAATAAGACGTTCAATCCTCTTCTTTCTGAAGTGGAGTGGTAGGCTCCCTGCGTCCTAGTGATACGAGCCTAAAAATGTTCGATATCGGCTCTGACACGTGGGCGTGGCCTGAGTACCTCTTTTCGATGATCGGACTGCCCCAAAGTCAACAGTTGAAGTCTGACGTTGCCGCCGATAAATAAGCCGACTTGTGAAGACTGATCTCCCAGAAATCGCACGCAAGAATCATTTATTCGTTCACTCCCATAAACTGGGATAGCGGCCGTAGCTGCCCGCCTTGGAGGAACGACGATGCATGACGCTTTCATCTCGTATGCGTTCGAAGACAATGACTTTGCGTCGGACATCGCCTATGGTCTCAAAGCGAATGGTTTGTCCGTATGGTTCGCACCGATCTCGCTCGGCGTAGGAGATAAGCTCCTAGATTCTGTAGAGGGAGGCATCCAGAAGGCACGTACAGGGGTTCTGATCCTCAGCCCAGCCTATCTCGCGAAAGGCTGGACGACCTATGAGATGGATATCCTAGTACGCCAACATATCGAAAAAAAGAAAAAGATACTGCCCATATGGCGCAACGTCTCAAAGGAAGAAGTAGAAAGTCGACATGCCGGACTTAGCGGCATCTTCGCCTTGACGCAGATGGACCCGATGGAACGGGTACTTTCAAAATTGGTCGAGGCGATGTCTGACGGCGCACGCGTACGCGGAGTAATTCCTTCCTATGAGGACCCTGCCCGTCGCTTCTTGGTAGGGCTTGGAGAAGTGAATTTGCAAAGCACTGAAGGGCCAGCGACGTCCATTTTCAAATTTCTCATTCACACGAAGGATGAAGACTACCCACTCTGGTTGGCGGGAAGAACTTATTCAAAAGAAGATCTGCTGCTCCAAGTCGCTCAACTCCTCGGTCCCGATCCGGAACGGGCTAAACAACGGATAGGGGAAGATGGATACAAAAAACTCTGGAAGATGTGCGTCGAGCACGACCTAGACCCTGGCCACTTTTACTGAGGGAAATACCCGCAATCAACAACCGTTGCTCTGACTTCTCGTTGGGTCACTTCCGGGAAGCGCCGTTCACGGAAGTGACGCATCTGAACTGTGTGCATGATCGCCGAGTCACTCATCGAATCATAAATCCGGCCCTATGTGATTGCGTTGATCGGATGGCTTCGACTTTGAGGCTTCCAGCACATCGTTACCCAACGGGAAAAACATCAACGCCTTGTAGTCCGCTTCCCCGTTGAGTGGGCGAAAAATTAGGCCTGCTAGAAGGTCGCCTTCAAAATGAATGACGTTGAAAGCTCCCCGGCGGATGATCCGCTTAAGGCATTCAGTCCTCTTCTCCAGAGTGGAGTGGTAGGCTCCCTCAGCCCCCGACCTTGGGACTCGGTTGCACAATTTTTGATGCAATTAGGTGATACGAAGTGATACGAAAATCTTGCAAAAATTTGTCCATTGGTGAGAAAATTCGGAACTGAAGGGTATGCCGAAGAATTCTGGCAAACCCTTCAAATTGAGTGCTTTTGCAGCTAAATCTCACAAAGAAAACGGCATAGCGATCACTGGTGCAGGAGCCTTCGAATCCCTCCGCCCCGACCATTCAAATCAATGACTTATAGCTTTGCTCAAGACGCCTGCACTCTGATTGTGTGGGAATTTGTGGTTACCCTTGTGCCCACTCAAGGGTAACGCTGGGTTGATTAGGCGACGTGGCTGATTGTTTCCATAGCTTCGACCGCAGCTCGCTTTGCCTTCGAACGAATGTGGCTGTACCTCTCCAGCATTTTCCGGCTCAAATGACCGGCAATCGCAAGAATGGTCGAATCCGAGGTCTGGGTCTCGGACAGGTTCGTGAGGAAGTGATGCCGGAGATCGTGCAGACGGCATTCAGCACCGGCCCGCCTCTTGGCCGTGTTCCACGCTCTCTTCCACGACCCTAGCGGCTTGCTGAGATCGAGTTTGAGGGGAGTCATCACACCTTGCTTTGCAGACCCCCCTCCCTTTGAATGCAAGCTTTTCGCTGGGGAAGATGTAGTCCACCGGCTTCGCCTTTGGCCAGCGAGCCTTCCATGCGGTGAATGCCTCCATCGCAGTCTTATTGAGCGGGATGATTCGCCCCTTGTCTCCCTCCGTTTTCGACTTGCCTACCTGAAACTCTTCCTGCACAAAATTCACCTGCTTCCAGCGCGCGCGGCGAAGTTCGGCACTGCGGAGACCGGTGTTGCAATAGATCACAATGGCCGGATAAAGGCTGGGCTGGTTGCTCCGAAAGCATGCTTCGAGCAGCTGGTATGCTTCCTTCGGTTCAAGAGCCCGACCGATCTCTTCATTCTCGGGAAGCATGTGCACGTCGTCTTCGATCGTGCTCCAGAGCTTGTTCCGTTTCAGAATCAAGTGGAGCGTCGCGATCTCTATGTTGATCGTGCGGTTTGATGCCCCTTCTCTTTTCCTTTTGCTCTGGTACTTGCTGATGGCGCTGTGCGTGATTTCACCCAACAGCCTGGTTTTGAAAACGAGATCAAGGTGGTTCAGGCTTGTGTGATGAATCGTGAGATATGACTTTGACCAGCGCGCCTCATTTGCAGCAATCCACTCTGCGGAGGCGATCGAAAACCTCTTGGGGCGTTCGATGGCGGTGATTCCGTTGACAGATTCTTCGATACTGCGCCTGCGAGCGCGTTCGGCTTTGATGGCGAGGTTTTTGTTTGCGGTAAATGTGGATTCGCGTACGCGGATGCCGCGCACGACAAACTCCATCCACCAGACCCCACCTCTCTTGTAAAGACTCACATTGAATGTCCTTTCTTGATCTTCTCTTCGCTGCCAAAAGCGGATACCATTGGCATCGTCGGTGGCCGAGGGCGGCAGCGCGAACGGGAATGCATCCGAGGATGGCATAACTGCTCCTGTTCCCGCCCCCTTCTGTTTGAAGGTGCGGATGAAACGGCCCGTAAATTTCCCAGGGTCGAATGGTATTCCCAATGGGGACTGCGTTCTCGCTCAAGCTGCAAAATCGTCAATTGGTACGGAAGAAGAGCAGTACGCGCCGCGCCGGGAGAATGGCTGGCGATCACTTCGTGCCGTCCCCGCCGCGGCGATAAGGCGTATGAGCGGTCGTTCTTCGATGCATTCCGCTTTGTGATGCTGCTAGCAGCTATCCGCTTCGGGATCATCTCGGAAGTGCAGTGACCGGCAGGTGTGAATACATTTTTGTATAGGCAAATCTGGAACTCAAACCGCGCGTATATCTACGTGTAATACTGCACGCATTCATACGCGCAGGTTCGCGCAACGCCACCCTTGTGCAAGTGCTATCTTCTTATGGTCAGTCCAGAATTGAGCCCACACTGCACAACGATGTGAAAAACTCTGCTTGCACAGCGTATTGCATCTCATAGCATTCTTGATACTTACGCGTTGTTCAGGCGAGAGCTTCGTTGCGTGCTCAGTCGTGAGAGTAGTCGAGTCCGGGGGATACGAACTTCGGAGGAGCCAGATGCAGGAAGGCCATGACCCTATTTCGGAAGGTGTACGAAACCCCACGCTCATTACCCCACGCTCATTCCGTTGTGGATCGGAGTCCTCGAAGCGACTGAAGGGCTTCACCGCTTCGAGCACCTCACTCTTGCTAGAACTGCCTACCTTCACACCCAAACGCCAATGCGATCATCGCTGCAGCATCTGATCGGCTGGGTTATACGTCGGACTCTTTGAGACTGTAAAGAACCTATACGTGTCGAGGCTGGAACCTCCTATGTCGTCATAGAAGATGCCAGTATTTGCCTTGTATCCGTGCCCTGGAGTCACATAATCTGAATCGCCTACTTGCTGTCCTCCAAGGACACCTGAGGTCTGGTGTTCATACACATAAAGACCTTCTGATCCAGCGCCAGATAGAGAGTACTGACAAGTATGGTTGCTGCCGCCACAGCTACCTGCAACTGGGCTCACATTAAGACCTTTGTCGGCTGGCTGACTTCCTCCATACTTCTGCATGTTTCCCTTCGCGTGAGCTTCAGCGGCCGATTTACTTCTCTGCGTGGAGTTCTGTTGTTGGGCCGTTGCGGACGCCGGAGGAGGGGGTGGCGGAGCTACATTATTTCCGGTACTGGCGGCGGCCTGTTGCGACTCGGCTTCAACATTTGCAAGGAAAGTCAGCAAGCCATAGCCGCCATGCATCAGCTGACTCGCGAGTATCGGCAGGCAATTGGCATCACCTCCGGCTGAGCCACAGTGCCCGACTGGCTCCTGAGGCGCGCTAATACTAGCCTGAGCACCATCGTGCCCATCGGCATCCACTCTATTGACGGGTCCGTTTTCGACATAGCTGTACAGGTTCAATGTCTGCGGATCACCGAACTTGGCATATGGCACTGTGATCGGCTTAGCATCCCAATCCGGCGTCATAAACCGTCCCAGTGCGCTTTCATAATAGCGCGCGCCGAAGTCATCCAACCCAGTCTCGGGGTCGCGCTCCTTGCCGCTGAACTTATAGTTGTTACCGGTGTCATTTTGCGAGATGATCCGCTCGACCCCATAGGGAAAGAAGAGCGATTCGTTCAGCACATCGCCTATCGAATCCGTTACCAACGCCGTCGATCCGACATTATCGGTCACATAGTATCTCGGCGGCGTAAATCCAGAGCCGCATCCAGGGTTGGCGTCCTCTCTTGCAATCCGTTGCCCGTTGAAGAAAATGTATCTACTCAGGCTCGCCCCCTGTTGGTTGGTCTCCGTCAACGCGGTTGAACCCACTCCCTTCCAATAGAGTTTGCTCCCACCCTTAACCACGCGCTCACCCATGCCATCATAGGTATATGCAGTACCGCTCCCATTAATCAAGCGCCCTTCCGCATCGTAGGTATACCCAACCCCGTTCTCCTGAATGACGTCCCCAGCCGCATCGTAACTCGCAGACGACAGTTGGTTTCGATTGTTGGTGGTCGACGCCGACATCGCCTCTCCCTGACACAATATCGAAGTCTTCGCCGTTAGGTTTCCCCATGCATCAACCGAATAGTTGCTTGCCCAGTCATGCGTACCGCCGGACATCATCGTGCAATCCGTACCTGTTGTTCCAGCCGACATGAGTCGATTCAAAGTATCGTAACCGTAGTTCACGCTACCATTCGGGCGATTTAAGCTCAAGCCATCCAAGCCATCCTGGACCCCATAGAGGTTCCCGTTATCTCCTGTCCCCGCGTGAAAGTTGTAGGTCCTGCTAAACAGCGTATTTGTGGTGCTCAATTGCTCGGCGGTCGTGCTTAGTGGTTGTAGCCGTGCATTGTATGTGTCCGTAAGCTGGATGTTCGACCCTAGCTGCCATACCCTGCATCGATCTAAACTCAGAGGTCGCTGCGCTACACTAACTCCTCACTGGTACAAAACATCGGGCAATCCAATTTCAATCGGAGGTTGCAAGACGCAGCCGCTGGACGGCCATTCGATCACCGCTTGATGCGGGTATCGAATGGGTACGTCAGAGTGTCCACAATCCTAAAATGGGCAGCGGCTGCATGCAGCGGGTTGAAGAGAAAGTTTGATGTCTGAGGCACGATTGCACTTGGAACCCGCAGCAGTACGGCCGCATTGCTGCGCAGCCACTGTGTTCCCAGGTTACGGGTGGTCTCCAAATTATTTTGCCAACTCACTGGAAGATCACTCTCCACGATGGCGATGATCTCCAAGGTGGGCCCCTCGATCTTGAGTAGCGTGAAGTCAGGCGGGATATCGTTGGCAGAAGTATGGACGCAAACTTCCAAAAGAGCCGCTGATGGGCTCTCGGCAAGATATACGATAGGTTGACCTGGGTTGTGCCAGCGTCCGTCCGCTTTGAGACCGCCGATTCCACTGAGATCAAGATGACGGCTAATACGCCAGAGAATCATCAGAGGAACATACCCTCGTCGATCTGCACCAGAAGTTCTTCTACAATTCGACTCCCGGTGTCGGTCTGTAGAAGCGATAAGGGTGCACGGTCACCGAGGCGTGCATTCGGTCGACGCAACCAAGCGAGTGCGCGCTCCCGACTTCCGTACACTGCCTCGGCGGATGAGACGATGCGGATGAGACGCAATACTCGATCAGACTCGACCATTGTAAGTTTTTCGCGCCGGGAGCGTCGATGTTGCAGTGTTCGTGAAGGAATGACAGTCTCATCGATTTCAGTCTGCTTAAGCCCAAGCGAAGCAAGCCTCTTGATGACAGATGTCGCCAATCGGCCTTCTACAATCCGAAGGATCTCTGTTTCCGAAGACGGCGGTTGTAGCCCCAGCCAATTGCCAATCTGAACATTCGCAGCATTCATCACAATTCACCTAACTACATTATGCCATGTTTTGTGCGGCAAAATGTAAAACCGCCGGAAAGCTCAATTCTAAAGCCAGCACTCACTCCCGCCGGCTTTAGTGGATTGATGCTGAGGGGTGTTGTCTGTTCGCGGCCTCAAGGTTTGCACAGTAAGACGGACGGCCCACCCTCCCGCAAAAGCTGCAATTCTCTCGCCGTGCCAAAGTTGTGGACGATGTTGCGCATGTCAATGCAACCCCGCACAAACGCGCGATATTCAGCTTCAGACGCAAACCCATATCGATTGGACGCTTGCTCGTGATGACGAGCCGCGCCTTGATGGCCGCATATCGTGAGGGCGATGTGTTTACATCTAAAGGTACGAAGAGCCACAATCACAGGCATGGAATCCAACAGGACATGCAATCAACGACGGAGTAGCTCCGAATAACAGCTGACAAAGCATGCGGGCTGCAGTGAGCTCTATCAACAATCAAACCAAAACATACACAGAACAGAACCTCGGTCTGCGACGACTCTGCGGTACATGCACGAATGATACCTCGACGAACTGAGGTGGAAGAGGCTGCCGAACCGCTCGCTCGAGGCGGCAGAACGTAGCTGCGAAAACAGGCAAAAAATAGGGAGATCAGTGCGCTAAAGTCGGAAGTAGCAGTCTGGAAGGGGTATTGACAGCTTGTGGCTCAATGCATCCCTGCTCGCAAGCCACTTATTATCATGTAGATGCCTTGGATCGGGGTAAAAGGCCGTTTCTCTACTTGCCTCTCTACTTGATTAGCCTATGAGTTCCATAAAGAGTACGTTTTGGCAATTCGCCTCGATCTCACGCCGTGACTCTCAGAAAGTCGCTTCAGCAAATGACGCCTTCGGCGCGACCCACTTTAATTGAGTGCAAATACCACGATTTCAAGAGGCGGTGTGAGGGGGCTTTGCTTGTTGGATATCCTACGCAGACTCAATAACCGCATAATCGCCGAGTCACTTATAGATACATGATCGGTACGCGAAAGTCGACCTATCGTCAGTAATCTACCTCTTCGAGATCCTGTATTCGACCGAGCATGCTGTTCGTTCACCGCCATATCCAATCGCTGATTGCAAATCTGGCGAAAAATGAGTTTGCATCTGGGATTCTCATCCCGGAGCGCAAATCATGTATCGATCCTGGATCTCTGTCTGCTTGTTCTTACCGGCAATCCTGACGGCTCAACAGCCTTGCCCGACCGGAGTTCGTGTCGAAGGCGATGTCTTAGACCCTTCCGGAGCCATGGTCCCGGCAGCCAGGATCAAAGCAGCGAATAGGGTCTCCAGCGTCTCTGACCAGATGGGAAGGTTTGTCCTGCAGTGTATTCCGGCAGGCAGTGCAATCGAGGTAAGCGCAACAGGCTTCAATACCGCGTCGGCGACGGCAACAGGCGCGGTTGGAGAGGTCGTGCATGTCACAGTAACGTTGTCGCTCGCGAACATCGATAGCGTCATTCAAGTCGACGCCGATACTGCTGCACTCGACGATACAAACGGCGCGGGCACAATCTCATTGAACACGAAAGAGATTGAACAACTCCCCGACGATCCCGACGATCTGCTGGCCGAGCTACAGATGATGGCCGCAAGTTCGGGAGGGGACCCCTCAACGGTAGTCATCACCGTCAACGGGTTCCAAAACGCGAGCGCCATGCCACCTAAAGCTTCGATAGCATCCATCCGGATCAATCCTGACATCTTTTCGTCGGAGTACCAGGCGCCTCAATGGCACGGCGGCCGCATTGAGATCACCACGAAACCGGGTGCGGATATCTTTCATGGCGCGTTGTTCTTTACCGACAGCAACCCAGCCTTTAACGCTCGAGACCCGTTCTCTCTAACATCGACTCCCGCGGGAAAGCATCGCTACGGAGTTGAGTTGACAGGGCCAATACGTCACAACAGGGCCGACTTCGCGATGGCCCTGGAGAAGCGTGATATAGACGAGTTCAACGTCGTGAACGCTATCACACTCGACAGCAACTTCAACCAGGTGCCTCTGCATGACGCAGTCGAGGCCCTCCAACATCTATGGATCGGTTCTCTGAGCGCTAATTGGCAGATGACCCCAAAAGACACCGCAACGCTCGCCTTTTCCTCGAATGTAAATAGCCTCGGCAATCAAGGTATCGGCGGCCTCACTCTTTCGACAGCCGGCTACTCCAACCTGATAAGCGAATACGATCTACGGTTTAACAACACGCAAACGCTCTCCGCGAACCTACTCCATGAAACGCGCGTTGGCTACAGTTGGAAACGCAACGAGGAGACGCCGAACTCCACGGAACCATCCGTCCAGGTCGCGGGCTACTTTACTGACGGAGGTTCCATGGGGCAGGATCTCAATACTCGCGAGCGAGACCTTGAGATTGATGACAGCCTGATGTTGACCCGCGGCAAACACACTCTCAAGGTCGGCGCCCAGTCGCTCGGCATCTTCGAGCATAACTACTATCCCAGCAACTTCAACGGAACGTTTGTCTTCGGCGGTGGAAGCGCGCCCGTATTGGATGCCAGCAACAATCCCACGGGGCAAACAACCACCATTACCGCAGCGGAACAGTATCGGCGTGCGCAACTGTCGCTTCCCGGAGGCACCCCGACAACGTATCAGATTACAACGGGCAACCCTCTAGTCTCATTCACGCAATGGCATCTCGGGCTCTTTGCGCAGGACACGATCAAAGTCGAACCAAACCTAACGCTCGATGCCGGTCTGCGATATCAACTCCAGACCACTCCAGCCAGTTTCGCCGACTTTCTAGCACGTTTAGGCCTCTCCTGGTCTCCGGACAAGAAGCAGCGTTGGGTATTTCATCTACGCGGCGGCCTATTCAGTGGACCCACCAGCTTGAGCATCATGACGGATGTTGCGCGTTTGGGGAGTGGCCGTCAACAGGAGATGCTTATCTACTCTCCTCGTTACACGGCTCCGCTCACACCTGTCGCGGGGTCGACTCAAATCAACACAATTTACAACCTCTTTCCGCACTTTCGTCAGGACCCGGCGTATCAAGGTAGCGCCGTGGTTGAGCATGATCTTCCCTGCCACTGGCACCTCGAAGCCGACTACAACCTGGGCGGAGAGTGGAACAATATCCGGGAGATCAACATCAACGCGCCTGAAGTCGCCAGTAGCACGGGTGTGGCTCCAGACCCAATGACAGCCTTGTCCGCACCGCGGCCAGGACCGCCCAATGTGAACATCTACCAGTACCAGGACTACGGACATGCACGCGGCTGGTGGATCGCATCCACGCTCACTCAACACAGTTCGAAGTGGCTGAACTCCCAGATCGTATATTGGTACGTCGACTTCAGAGCGAACTCCATGACCCCACAATCGAC
The DNA here is from genome assembly GCF_014083945.1 of Granulicella sp. 5B5. GTDB lineage: Bacteria > Acidobacteriota > Terriglobia > Terriglobales > Acidobacteriaceae > Granulicella. The sequence goes on from NZ_CP046444.1 coordinate 3,395,338, forward strand.
ATACAGCTCCCAAGGCGAGTCAGCACGGCCTGACTGGATGCGGCGTGACGGTCTCTCCGTCAACGAAGTCATTACACTGCCCCGCAGGATTGAGTTTTCCAGCTACTTCAACTGGCAGCCCGGGACCCCTTACAACATCACCACCGGCACGGACGCGAACGGCGATGGCACGTTCAATGATCGTCCCTCGTTCGCCACGGTACCAGGTGCCGGCGTATACAGCACGCGCTACGGTCTGCTCACGACGAATACTGTCAACGGGGACGTCCCCTACAATCTGGGACGTCTGCCTCAAATAATCCAGTTCTCGGCGAATCTCAGCAAGGCCTTCCAGCTCAACCGTGCGAACAAAGATAGCCCGCGTCTCCTTACCTTCAATGTCCGTGCAGCCAACGTGTTGAATCAGACCCGCGTCACGGCGGTAGGCACGGTCGTGTCCTCGCCGACCCATGGTCAGGCACTTACGGCGGAAGAAGCGCGTCGCGTCGAACTTGGCGCCAGGTTCTCTTTTTGAGTTACAAGGCCAGGCGTACGCTATGTTAGGGACGAGAGGGGAGCACTTTGGCGAAACTTGATAGTCCGGGCATTGGAAGCTCTACCCTTCATGGCCGTGGCGTCCTCGCCGTCACGGCAGCGGCCGTAATTCTTGCCGGAATCACCGCAAGCGGTTGCCATGCATATTTTTCGACGCATAACATCCAGGTCTCCGTTATCCCGTCTATCGTCTTTGGGCTTGTGATGTGGCTTTGGTGGGGAGTGCTTGCATGGTTGTTTTGGCTCAACGCGCGTCGTCATCCGAATAGCCTTAGGTTTTCCGCCCAGACAATCATCCTGCAGCTATGCGTTGGCAGCGTCGTCAGCTTCATACATCTGCACGCAATTCAACTCAGCCTCCATGTCGGCTATGCGTGGCCAGGATGGCAGGAAGCCTATGCGGGGCTCAATTACATTACCCTCGCGCGCTTCGGGATGGACCTGCTGACCTATTTCTTCGTCTTTGCTATCTCCGCCACACTTCACCTGCAATCGCAGCGTCAGCTTGACGCGATACAGCGGCTCGAACTGGAGCGCCAGCTATCCCAGGCCCAACTCAAAGCCCTGCAGATGCAGATGGAGCCTCACTTTCTGTTCAACACGCTGAACGCCATCAAGAGCCTGGTCATCCAGGGTAGAAATCAGGAAGCGAATCGCACGCTCACGCATCTGGACGCAATCCTCCGTATGACCCTGCAGCGCCGGGCCCCCGAGAAAGTTCCGTTTACCGAAGAGTTGTACATTGTCGAAAGCTACCTTGCGATTCAGCAGGTTCGCTTTGCTGACAGGCTGACCGTTCGCATTGAGGCCACCGACGACGCCAGGCGATGTATCGTTCCTTCTTTCATCCTGCAGCCCCTGGTTGAGAACGCAGTTCAGCACGGGATTGCTCCTTCTGAGGCTGGCGGCATCATCGAAACCTCTGCAGAGCGCATAGGCAATGATCTATGGCTCCGAGTCCGCGACAATGGGTTGGGGATACATGCACCATCCAGCGGTGGCCACGGCATCGGTATCCAGAATACGAGAGAACGCCTCTCCCACTTCTATCCGGGCGCGCACACTCTCACGGCGGGCCCGCTTCCTTCCGGCGGTTACGAGGTAACCATACAAATCCCCTACGAACAGGCTGTGTCGGCATGACTCTTCGGACCGTGATTGTTGACGACGAAGTCCTCGCACGAGATCTGCTTCGGACCCTGCTTGCCAGCCATCACGACATCGAAATCGTGGCCGAGTGTCGCAACGGAGCAGAGGCTATCGACTATCTGCGATCACGTCCTGTCGACCTGCTATTTCTGGATGTAGAGATGCCAAAGATGGATGGCTTTGACGTTGTTCGTCAGGTTGGACTGATCCATCTCCCGCCAATCGTTTTCACTACGGCATTTCATGAATACGCCGTCCGTGCCTTTGAAATACAAGCGGTCGACTATCTGACCAAACCTATTGATGAAACCCGCTTCCAACTGGCGCTGACGCGTGTTCGAGAAAAGATTGCAGCGAAGGACGCACTGCTCTCACCTGAACAGTTGGCGGGACTGCTCGAACATCTGCAAGAGGCGAAAGCCCCTCTGAACACCTCTCCTGATCGTTTGCTCGTCAGGGACGGAGAGCGGGAGATCCTGTTGCCCGTAGAGCACATCGACTGGATCGAGGCAGCTGAATATTACTGCTGTCTTCATGTGGGAAGCCGCTCCTACATGCTTCGTGAAACCATTTCTGATCTCGAGCAGCGACTGGACCGTCATAAGTTTCTCCGAATTCACCGCTCAACGATTGTGCGAATCGATCAGATCAAAGAGATCTTTCGAGAAGGACAATCGGAGGGGTCCGTCGTCCTCCAATCGGGCTGCACCCTTCGGATGAGCCGGCGCGGAAGGCAGCGCCTTGCAGAATACGGTAGCCTCTGAACGTACCAAACTGAGAGTATCGCTCGGGTGCGGCCTTCACGGGAATCGGGGAACGAAATCCGATGATCTTAGGATTGTGGGGGGATTTGTGGGGACCCGCGTGTCCCTTCAGAGGTAAAGTCACGGAAGACCTGACCAGCCAAGGGTAAGTGCATAATGCCTGAAACCCCCGTCCTTACTGGTGCTTGACCAACCGAGGGATCTCCCGGGTAAAGCTGGCTAAATCATTGAAATTTCAGGCCGTCTGCTTTGGGAGCAGAGGGTCGGGGAGGCGAATCTCTCCGCCTCTACCATCAAACCTTTTCCTTGCCAAGCAGGAAGTTTCGATTTACGAAGAAGAGGAACTGTCGAAGCTCCATGCCGTCTGCTCGCCATATCACAGCACGCTCTACGACTTCTTTCTGATGAGCGGCTTTCGTGAGCAGGAAGCCATGCACGTCACCTGGAACAATGTCCGCTTCAACGCCAACATCATCGAGATGCGCTGGAAGCCCCAGTTCAACTGGACACCGAAGGCCTATAAAGAACGGGAAGTTCCTGTGCCAGACGAGTTACTGAAGATGCTGGAAGCCCATCGCAGGTCCTTACCCGCAGTGCGATCATCAGCTCAGCCTCTGGTCTTCAGCACAGCTAACCGCACGCGCGACAAACACATACTGCACGCTCTCAATCGAAATGCTAAGAAAGCCAAATTGAATCCGATGAGTCCTGGAAGTATTCAGGAACCGCTATCGATGTCTCAATGGGCGATTTGCCCTGTTGGCAACAGCTGACGTTTCAGGCTCAAGAGGCTTTTCCGTGCGCTGTCTACTGCATGTACGTGGATGTTGGTCGAAATTGACTTCGATTGCTGCGCACTGTATTCTGCTGGACAGCAGGCACATGATTATCAGCCATGGTCAACAACTCGAGATAGCCCGCCCGAGCTTTATGTCCGGCGTTCCCCTCACGGAGTGTTGTTCTTGTTGCCACTAAGCTCCCTCCATTTTCAATTCTTGTAAATCCATTTGAACGATAGGCTGCGCCTGCGTGTCTTCCTGATTCGCGACAGACCTATCCTTCCTTTTCGATCTATTTAGGTGGCGCTGTGCGCTGGTTCAAAGCGGCTATTGTGATGATCTTCATTCTTTCCCCTCTTGCCATCGGTGTGGGCACGGTGTCCCAGACTGTGCAGGTGACGGGACCCGCCTATCGCAGAGCGGACCTCTCGCTCTTTCGTGAACTTCCTTTGAAGGAGCAGCTACGGCTGCAGCTTCAATGGAGGCCTTCAGTATCACCAATACCCCGAATTTCTCAGCGCCGGGTAGCTTAACATTTACCTCGCCGTCCGGCTTCGCCTCCATCACCAGCACGCGCGACAGCTCACGGCAATTGCAATTTGCGGAGAAACTCTTCTGGTAGGAGATCTAAATGTCACAAAGAATTGAAGGGCGCAGATCGTTTCTTAAAGGCTCAATCGCAGCGGCGGCAGCCGCAGTCGCGCCGGCGATCTCTAGTGCAGAGAAGACTCACGCCGGTTCGCCCGGACCGGCAACACGGCCGAATATCATCATTTACCATTCGGATCAGTTTCGTTGGGACTTTGTTGGCGCCAACGGGCGCAACGGCTCGACGAATACGCCGAACATCGACGCGCTTGCGGCGCGGGGCAAGAATTTCAGTCACACCGTCACGAATCAACCCGTCTGTGCCCCATCGCGTTCGGTGCTTTTCACCAGCCGTTATGCCACGGAAACAGGAGTGTGGCATAACGGCCTCGCGCTGGATAAATCACTGCCGACACTTGCCACGGAGCTGCACAAAGCGGGTTACAGCGCAAACTACATTGGCAAATGGCATCTTGCGCTGGAGAATCCAAAAATCGGGGGCAGTCCCGGACCAGTGAAGCTCGAAGACCGCGGCGGATTTGTCGATTTGTGGGAAGTAGCGAACGCAATCGAAAATACCTCGCATCCTTACGAAGGCACAATATGGGACCGCGACAATCAGCCCATTGCGTTCAAAGACGAATATCGTGTCGACTTTCTGACGGACCGAGCTGAGCGATTTCTTCGCCAGAAGCAGGAAAAGCCTTTTTTACTGGTCATTTCGCAACTGGAACCACACCAGCAGAACGATGCGCATCGGCCGGTAGCTCCGAATGGCGTGGCGAAACGTTATGTCAACTCGACAGTTCCCGAAGATCTGCGCGCCTTGCCCGGAACATGGCAGGACCAATTGCCTGACTACTACGGCTGCATCGAGGCCATTGATGCATCGGTCGGGCGCGTCCGGCGCATCCTGGAGGAAGAGCACCTTGCGGACAACACTATCTTTGTCTTCATGAGCGATCACGGTTGCCACTTTATGACGCGCAACCAGGAGTACAAGCGCAGCACACACAATAGCTCCATTCGTGTTCCGCTCATCATCGATGGCCCGGGCTTCCGCGGCTCGCAGCAAATTCCCGAGCTCGTCGGCATCATTGATATAGCTCCCACGTTATTGGAGGCCGCCGGCGTTCCGGTACCGGACTCATGGAAAGGCCGCAGTCTGCTGTCTCTGGTCAACGATCCTGAAGCGCGGCAGAACTGGCCGAATCAGCAACTGATCCAGATCAGCGAGTCTATGACAGGCCGCGCTCTTCGCACCAAGGATTGGACCTATTGCGTGGCGGATCTGACCGGCAATACCAAAGAGCCGGCCGCTGCCTCGTATCATGAATACCAGTTCTATGATCAGCGCGCCGACCCGCATGAACTGGTCAATCTCGCAGGCAGAAAGGAGTATCGGGCAAAGGCCGACGAGTTGCGCGAGCAGTTGAAGAAACTGCTGACCGCTGCCGGAGAGCCGGAGCCGGAGATCGTGCCTGCGAGACTCTATCCGTGATGAACAACGAGAATCCATCCAATCTGTCCCATACGGGCAATAGCGAGCAATGCAAGGATGTGGGGAAACCTGCATCCTGCTGCGCGCCGCGTTCTTCTCATCTGCCGACCATTACACCCGCGTGTCCTGTAGCCGCAATTACGAGGCACACGCCAAAGCCATCCGCTCTGTCCAATCGCAAGATGGTCTCGCTGCCCGGCGACACATTTCTCATGGGGACCGATTATCCGCATGGCTTTCTGAAAGATGGGGAAGGCCCGATAAGACAAGTATCGCTTTCGCCCTTCGAAATCGATATCTATCCGGTCACGAACGAGGATTTTGTCCGTTTTGTGGATACAACTGGCTATCGCACGGAAGCCGAGGCATTCGGTTGGTCGTTTGTCTTCTGGTCACACATCCCGCCGGAGCGCTTTGAAGAGCTTGTCGAAAATACTGCCGCGCAGACGCCTTGGTGGTGCAAAGTTCCCGGCGCATCCTGGAAACAGCCGGAAGGGCCAGGATCGAGTGTAGAAAGTAGACTGAAGCATCCCGTGGTCCACGTCTCCTGGAATGATGCTGCTTCTTATGCCGCGTGGGCCGGTAAATCGCTTCCCACGGAAGCGCAATGGGAATACGCTGCTCGCGGTGGGCTGCATCAGAAGCTCTATTCGTGGGGCGATGAGCTCACTCCCGGTGGAAAGCATCTGTGCAATATATGGCAGGGACAGTTTCCGCTGGAAGACACCGCCGAAGATGGCTATGCTGGCACCTGTCCCGTCGATGCCTTTCCACCTAACGGCTATGGTATCTATTCGGCAACAGGGAATGTCTGGGAGTGGTGCAGCGACTGGTTCGATACTGAGTTTCGCACTTCGCCGATGCTGCACGATCCGGCAGGGCCCCCTACCGGAGCAGCAAGAGCGATGAAGGGAGGCTCCTTTCTTTGCCATGCCTCCTATTGCAACCGGTATCGAGTCGCCGCGCGGACATCCAATACTCCCGACAGCTCAGCGTCCAACATCGGATTTCGTTGTGCCAAAGCCCTGTCTTCTTCCTCAGGAAACTAAGGCAAAGGGAATTATATGTGGACGATTGGACAGCTCATTCAACAGTTAGGAGAGGAATAGAAAAGTAGTAACGAGGCACCAAAAACCGGCATATCTCGGCTTGCCAAAGACGTGGCAGGGATAAGAGAGGGCACGGGGAACATAAGAGCTTTCGTTCAAATGCTATGCGTGCCGACAATTAGCAAGACAGGTTCTAGGCCGGCAGATGGTAGAGGTGTGTGGCTGTCTGCCAGGGACTAAGCGAAGCACAACAGATCGAGGACACGCGCTGGAAGAGGGCGGCAGCAACAAGCGATCTGATGGAACTTACTCATGAAGTCAAAATAGTCCTGTCCACAGATGCGGTCAAGTTCATGATTCATCACTCGTTGTCTTAAGCATATTGCGAGACCATTTCTAGATAATCTGCGAATGCTTGACTACGACGATGTCATATGAGAAATTAGTCCCAGTATGACACTTGGATTTCGCCAAATCGATCGCCGCCCCTGTTGTCGCTGCATGGAGCATCTGTGTGGAGCAAGGGTATGTGCGGGGTTTGGTAGAGATTGATCTGTCAAATCTGAATTGAGCGCTAGACCTCGCCCACTCCTGGTGGGCGTTGTTGTCTCTGCGACCACTTCTCATTAAACACCTTTCATTCAGTCACTCGCTCCCCGGACGCCCTGTCGCAGGCCTTTATCGTTTTCGAGTCGGAAGTTGCCTCGTGAACATCATGGGTTCCGAAACGATCTTCAATATAGGCATTCAACGGGTGACGGCTGTCTGCCGCTCCTTGCACCAACCACGACTGGAGAACCATGGAACCGGAATCGAAACGACGTTGGAATCGCCGAGAGTTTGTAGCACAAGCCGCGGCCGCCGCGGTCACCGCCGCGGTCACTGCCGCTGTTACTGGGACAGCATCTGCTGTAGAGGCGAAGAAGCCCAATGTCCTCTTCTTCATGTCAGATGACATGCGCGTGGAGTTAGGGTGCTATGGAAGCCGATTTCGCGCTCAGACGCCGAATCTGGATGCATTGGCGCATCGGGGTGTTCGCTTCGATCGAAACTACTGCCAGTTTCCACTCTGCAATCCGTCCCGAGCCTCCCTCCTTACGGGACAGGGGCCCCTGGATACGAAGGTGCTAGGCAATCGAACGAATTTTCGCGATACGCGTCCTGATCTGACGAGCCTTCCGCAGCTCTTTCAGGCAAATGGTTATGTTACGGCACGGAGTGGCAAGATCTTCCACGGTGGTTACGATGACCCAAAGGCGTGGACGGTCGGCTATAGCGACGTCACGATTGGTGCCATTGAATCGGCTGCAGAGGACGGAACGGAGACGGAAAAAGGCAACTACCATATTCATCGCGAGGTCGTTCCCCCGCAACCGGTGCCTCCTCCTCCTCCGGGCATACCGTCGTCCTCAACGCAGAATCCTAAATCCGCGCACTCCGATGAGATATTGATTCTTGATGGAGACGGTGGCGATCATCCGGAGAACCTTGTTGCTGAGAGGGCCATCGGCTATTTGCGAACCTATCGCAACCGGCCCTTCTTCATTGGGTGTGGTTTCTCCAAGCCACACAGTCCGCCTACTGCGCCGCAGCGGTTCTTCGACTTGTATGACCCCGCGAAACTCGAATTGACGCCCGACTTCGCGGCATGGCCTACGGTACCGCCGGGATTCCCGAAGGCGGCCATTCGCCCGCGCAACGCAGACTTGTTTGTCGGCCGCGGCGCGAGTGTTGTTGAAGCGAAAGAGGTGATTCGTGCCTATCTGGCTTCCATCTCGTGGGTGGACTGGAACCTGGGCAGAGTTCTTACGGAACTTGATGCTCTGGGGCTCCGACAGAACACGATCGTTGTCTTCGTTGCCGATCACGGTTACCAGCTTGGGGAGAAAGGTAAATGGTCAAAGGCCGGATCGCTCTTCGAGATGGGTACTCGAGTGCCGCTCATCATTCACGATCCCAGAGCTGGAGGGAATGGCCACACTTCGACGCGCCTCGTGCAATCTCTGGATATCTATCCAACCCTCGTAGAGCTTTGCGGCCTTTCGCATCCATCGTCAGGATTGCAGGGCAAGAGTCTTACGCCTCTGCTTCATCATCCGCAGGCAACATGGGATAGTCCAGCTTTCAGCATCTGGAGCGAAGACGGGAAGAGCATTCACGGCGTTGCCGTGCGGAAGGATCATTGGCGATATGTCGAGTTTGGTGCCGATGGAAAGAATGGACGCATGCTTTTCAATGAACAGGTAGATCCGCTGGAGATGACCAATATCGCAGAGGATCCTAGCCACGCAAAGGTATGTTCCCAGTTATCCAAGTTAGTCAATGGATATAGAAGTCGAACTAACGCGACCTAGAGTTCGATTTGAGTGCCTGCTCGATAGCTATAGCTTTCCTGTGAGCGCACTAACGGTTTAACACACAAAGGCATTGGAGAAAGAGATGAAATGCTCAACACTGCAGCGCAGGCTGCAGCGCTATATTATCTGCAGCGTGGCAATGTTGCTGGGATCAGTGATCATTGTGTATTCGGCGAAGGCGCAGACTGGTGGAGACGGCGCCATCACGGGTACGGTTGCAGACTCAACAGGAGCATTAATTCCGAACGCTACTGTAACAGCTACAAACAAAGATACCGGGGTTGTAACCGCGCGCCCTACATCAGCTAGCGGGTTGTATCAGCTGAGTCCACTCATTGTCGGGACCTATACCGTTACTGTAGCTGCAGATGGCTTCAAGAGCTTTACGCAGCAGAATGTTGTGCTGAACGCTGCGCAGGTTTTTGGCTTAAATGTGACACTCCAACCTGGCAACAGAGGTGAGACGGTGACGGTCAATACCGCTCCCCCTGCGTTGGACACAACAAACGCGGTGCTCGGAGGCACCATCACCAGCAAGGAATATATGAATCTTCCGTTGCTGGTTGCGGGCAATCAGCAACGAGACATTACACAGTTCTCCAACCTCCTGCCTGGTGCTCAGCCCGGCGCACGCTCTTCGCTTTTCTCCGGTACCGCAAGCCGAGTTGAAGAGGTCTACCTTGATGGCATCCCCATCTCAGAGATCAGCCAGATTGGCGACAACCGACCGATCTTCAATCTCGTTCCTTCGGAGGCGATCGATCAAATCGGTGCGACGACCAGTGGACAGTCCGTTGATGCGCAGGGGGCTGGATCCGTTAACTACACCATGGCTTCGGGCGCGAATCAGTACCACGGCACGGTTGCCGACTTTATCCGAAACACCATCTTCGATACGTGGGGGTTCACAGCTCCTGCCGCTACTACACGGAAGCTTGTGAATGGTGCCATTCAGAATGTTCCAGCCGGCAAGCCCGCTGACCATCAGAATGAATTTACTGCCACAGTCAGTGGCCCTATCAGTATTCCGCACCTGTTTAGTGGCAGGAATAAGCTCTTCTTCTTTGCCGCTTATGATTTGACGCATGCCAACACGGCCCCGAGTTATTCAACGGCGACCGTACCCACTGCATTGATGCGTACGGGAGACTTCACGGAGTTATTGAATAGCACGCAATCCGCGGGTACCGGTGCCGCAGGAACGTCCGGGCCAGGCTATTTGCTATATGATCCGACGACGCAGTCATGCGTGGGAAGTGTCTGCACTCGCCAGCCGTTTATAGGAATGAAAAATGGCCTACCAACACCTAATATCATTCCGGCAAATAAGATCTCTCCGATTGCCCAAACAATGCAGTCGTTCCTTCCTCCGCCGACGACATCGGGGCTTCAGAATAACTATCTTGGGGGATATCCGACGGGGAACAAGAACTGGCTCTACTCTGGCCGAATTGACTATGACATCTCGCCTAAGAACAGGCTCTCCTTTGTTGTGACCGGGGGGAACACTCATCCCGTTCCTTACACGGGTAATGGCGTTTTACCCGTGCCATACCTTGCTTCCGTCTACACGCAGACCGGTGGTCATTGGGCAGACATGCAGGACACGTATACGATTACGCCGAATTTGGTCAACCAGTTCAAGTTCGGGTTCAGCAACTTCGGTGGGCCGCCTTCCACTAACCTGACCCAAGGTGTCTCGCAGTATGAGGCGCAGAACATGGGGATCAATTTCAATGGGCTACCTGCGGATGCGCAGGCAGTGACCGAGTTCCCGACGCAGGTGTTTGCCGGGAGTAACGCGCAGACGGAGTGGGGTGAGGGAGTACCGGGGACGAGCAAAACAACGGTCGACGAATCCTACACTACGGTCGATAACCTGCTATGGGTGAAGGGAAGACATGCCATGACGTTCGGGATTCAAATCCAACGTCTCGAGCTGAACCAGTCTGCCCAAGATGGTCCGACCTCTGGTTTGCAATTGAACTGGAGCACCAATGAAACCTCGCAGGAGACTGGATCAGCCTATACGACAAGTACCGGCTATGCTTACGCGAGTTATCTTCTCGGTGCGGTCGGAAGTGCCAGCGTCACTGAACTGCCGTTCTCGGTATTGGGCGGCCGCTTTCATCCAGTGGCGCCATACTTCCAAGACAACTTCAAGGTCAACACGAAGCTGACGTTGAACCTGGGGCTGCGCTGGGATTATCTCCCGACCTACAACGAGGTACTGGATCGGTTTTCGTTCCTCAATCCTAATTTAGTGAATCCGGCTACGGGTAATCTCGGTGCCTTGCAGTTTGCAGGGAGCTATGGTGGCCCAGGGGTCAGCTGCGGATGCAATTCGCCTGCGCACAACTACATGAAGAATTGGGGGCCACGGTTGGGCTTCGCTTATTCGGTCAATGACAAGACTGTTGTGCGCGGCGCTTATGCCGTTGTGTATTCCCATGGCGGAGGCACTGGCGGTGCGGGGGGCGCGTACCAGGGGACGGGCTCGCTTGGTCTCACAAGTTCTCCTGTCTTCTCTGATGGTGGAGCTGGGACAGGCGCTGGCCCAGCGTTCTATCTGAATAATAGTTCGGGCTTCCAGTCTGGAGGCATAGCGAACAGCACCTTTGGCGGCCCGGGCTACACCTTCCCGGCGATCACACCACCCGGACCCGCAAGCCAGATTTTGAATGTGGGCAACTATGTGAACAGTGCTGGGGCTTTTGTGACGCCTGGCGCCATCAGCTATCTCGACCCCTATGTTTCAGGGCGTGCGCCGGAGTTTGACTTCTGGAACTTTGGCATTCAGCGTGAGATCATTCGTGATCTCACGATCATGGTGAACTACGCGGGTTCCGAGAGTCACTTCCTAGCGGGAGCCAGTAACATTCGTGGTTTGCAATCGGGGGAGCTCAATCCTAAATACTTTGCGTTAGGCGTTGGAATATACGGCGCCGGTCTCCTTTCAAAGCCCGCAACCGCTGCCAACATCGCTGCTGCAGATGCGATTATTCCGGGCATAGCTGCGCCTTACTCTGGTTTTGTAACTGCCGCTGGAACCACCAAGGGAGCCAGCTATGCCACCATCGGGCAGATGCTGACGTGGATGCCGCAGTACTCCGGGACCACGGATACCTGGGGTAGCCAAACGGCGAATGCCGCATACCATTCGTTACAGGTTTCGCTTTCCAAACGGGTGTCACACGGCCTAACGTTCAATCTGAACTACACATATTCCAAACAGCTCGACGACACGGGTACGATCCGTAGTGGCTACGCGATTCCAGCGGGCCTTACTCTAAACGGCAAGGCGTGGAAGCAGGACAGGATTGACCGTGGCTTGAGTGCTACGAGCGTACCGCAGAACCTTGCGATCTTCGGGGTCTACCGGCTCCCGTTTGGAAAAGGCCAGATAGGGGGAGATCATCTTTTCTCGCGCATATTACTCGGGGGTTGGGATCTTTCAGGAGTGTTTACGTACGTTTCTGGAGCCCCGCTCGCGCTAACCTCTACTGCGTGTTCCGCGGCGACAGAACCGGGGCAAGGACAGTGCATGCCGGACGTCAATCCGAACTTTACAGGGAGCGCCCGACAGAACGGCAGCTGGGGGCGCGGAGCCACCGCAGCCAATCTCGGAAAGTATTCCTATATTCGGGGCGCTATCACAGGGACGACTCCCGGGGAAGGTGCCGGAAGCGCAGCTTGCACGGCTAGCAGCGGTCCTTTCTGCAACTCTGGAGCCCTGATGATTGGTGATGCCCCGCGTACTGCTCCTTTTGGCCTCAGAGGGCCGGGTGTCTACAACCTCAACATGGGTGTACGGCGCAGCTTCAAACTTGTCGGGGAGTCCAACTTTATCTTCGGTGTCGACTGCCAAAATGTAACGAATAAGGTTACGTTCAGCGGTATCAATACCGTGGTTAACAGCGCCAGCTTCGGAACGATCAGTAGCGCGACTAGCAACTCTGGCAGTAGAGACTTTCAGTTCTCAGGAAGGATACGCTTCTAAGTGTCGAAGCTACGGCGGCTTGCGGGCCACGCATCCGCCGTAACTGCGACTCTGACCCTGCGTCAGCCAATGGTCGATGAAGTCTCAGTTCAGGTGTTTGGAGATGTTTCCTTCTTGACCAGTGACGCCTGTCGTTCTAAGCTCTTTCATATGCAGACCAATCCACGACTGTGTTGTTGTTGCCGCGTCCTGCTGGCACCCACAGTCGTGTATCGCGTTCGTTAGACGCCATAAGGCCGCTAACAACTAGCCCTACATTCCCCTTACATCCCGCTTCACATACAACTGAACGGAGTTTGTTCAATGGGCCGGCGAACCATCCAGACGCAACGTCGGCTTCATCCGTCACATTTTGGGTCCGATCGCTGTCATTCGCTTTAAGTCCAACACTACAAGGAGCAACAATGAAACAACTAACGAGAATCATCTGCACTGCGGTAATGACACCCATGTTTGCTCTTGCCAGCGTAGCCGCACACGCGGCGACGATTCACTTCAAAGCCGATCTACAGGCATCTTCTGAGGTTCCGGCGAAGAACAGCACGGGTACTGGCGCTCTCACCGCATCGCTGGATACGGATACGAACGAGCTTACGTATCACATAGAGTTCCGTGATCTAACTGGTCCAGTGCTGGCAGCCCATTTTCATGGTCCCGCTGCGCCGGGAACGAATGCCAAACCCCAGGTAGCTATCAAAGTGAAGCCGATCGTCAGCCCGATCGAAGGCAAGGTAACCCTCACTCCGGAGCAAGCGAAGGATCTGGAAGGCGGCCAGTGGTACTTCAACCTGCACACTTCAGCGAATCCGAGCGGTGAAATTCGTGGGCAGATCCTCAAAACTGAATGATGCAGGCTTTCCTGCCATATATCCAGTTACACAATCGCCGCTACTTTCCTGAGCATGTGGAAGCTGTGTCCGTTTCCACATGCTCGTTCGGCCAACCCAAGCCAAACAAGGACTGAAATGAATTTTCGATATATGGGAGCAGTTGTCGTCGCAGGCTTAGTGCTTGTTGCAGCTGCGAGTACTGCACAGCAAGAGCCGCCCGCGAAGAGCACGACGGCGGTACATCATGCACCAACGAATCTGAAAGTGCTTCCGAAAGACATCTCAAGCGAAGAACTGCATGCGCGGATGCGCCAATACGTCAGTGAGGTCGGCGTGCCGTGCGGATACTGTCATGCAGAAAACCCGCAAACGGGCAAGCTGGACTTTGCCTCTGACGATAACCCCGTGAAAGAAACGGCGCGATTCATGATCAAAATGACGGATGACATCAACACCAAGTACCTTGCACAGCTCGGAGACCGCCGTTATTCTCCGGCATTTACCTGCGGCTCTTGCCATCAAGGCCAACCAGAACCACCGACTTTTGTCCCGAAGGCTTCCACGCCGAAAGACAGTGTGGCGAAGCCCTGATCACTGTCGATCCAAACGAGATTGAAAGGTAAGTCGATACCATGTCATTGCGTCTTATACCTGCAGCTGTAGTTACGCTTTTGTTTAGTGTCAGCCCCGTTCGTGCGCAGATTCCCAATGTAGTGCAATGGTCAGGGCAGTTGAGCACCAACTCTGCTGCGCATCCAGGACAGCACTCATCGCTCGAAATTACGGCGGTCATTCAAGATGGATGGCATGTCTACGCGCTGACGCAGGTCGCTGGCGGCCCGATGCCATTGCGCATCGGCATCGGCCACAATCCTACCGTGGAGCTAGACGGCAAGATCACCGGAAGCACCCCTTCGAAGCAGCACGATCCCAGCTTTGATCTCGAGACCCAGACATATAGCCATGGCTTCACTGTGACAGCTCCGCTGAAGGTAAAGCGAGATGCTCCCGCTGGTAACGCGAGTGTGCCGGTATCGATCCGCTTTCAAGCTTGCAGCGACCGCACTTGCCTTCCCCCGCGGACGGTTCAGATATCTGTGCCGCTCGAGGTCGCGGCAGCGAAGTAGCCGCCACTTTCTGATTCTTTCAAGTTTTCAAAGTTGTAGGAGTTGGAATGCCTGATAGACTCGATTTTCAGCCGTCGACGTTGGCGATTCATCCCAACAGAGCATGCGAGTATCCAGCGAATTCGATTGAATTCCCGATTCACCTGACGTCAACGTATATTCTGACGTGATCTACGGTGGCACTGTGCGGTTGGCGGAATGGTTGGAGAATCACCCCCAGGGTGGAACGGGTCTACTATCCGAGGGTCGCGTCGTTGCCGCAAGCAGAACTCACTAAAAGGCACCAAAGCACTCGGGTGGAATGCTTGCGTTCGAACTCAATGCGAGCACAATTGATTCTCTGTGGTTCATTGGCGCGCTACCCGTGCTGAAAGCCTTGGAAGCGTCGAGACGCTGGTTACAAATCCAACTAGAGCGCCACACTGCGATATCCCTGTCGAGATACGGGAATGGCTAGGAGTATCCGATCACCTGATACGGCTATCTGTAGGTCTTGAAGCTCTATGGGACTTGATCCATGATTTTGAACAGGCATTTTCAGTGATATTCGGCGCTGCTACTTAACGATTTAGTACGATCAATTTATATGCAAGTACGCCTGACACTTGACAAACACTTAGACTGTGGTAGCCTCAATTCAATGGTCATCCTCCCTAACGCGAATTGTTGTTCTCCACGCAGAAATCCTGGCGGATGGGGAAGCGCGTTGGCCTATAACTTATAGGATCTTCACGATCGTATAGTTACCGACAAACCCACTTGCCAGTCATGCTGGAGTGGGTTTTTTACTTAAGGCACACCTCAATCGAAACCGCCTTCTGTATACCGCTCAGCAGTCTTCGCTGACGTGGTCTACCGTGCTTTGTCGTGACCCATACCTATTCTCATTTGCCTATGGACACCTCTATGAGCAATAAAGGCTTTTCACAATCAATTGAAGTCGTTCGACGCAACGGCAGCAACCCACGGTTGAAGGCCTTGTCGATCCTTTCAGTCCCATCGGTCCTTGCTGTGGGAGCCGCGTCTACCATGCTGGCCTACGGCCAGATTGCTGTACAAAATCAGGGTTATGTGCCGTTCAGTGACGCGCCGATCAACTACCGTACGTCAGAGCTGCATGACCCTGTGGCCCTACTTCAGCGGCAACTCGATAGTGGCAAAGCGTCTCTGAAGTATGAGCCTCAGCACGGGTATTTACGTTCCGTGTTGCAGCTGCTGAAGGTCCCCATCGATTCACAGACGCTGGTCTTTTCCAAGACAAGCTTTCAATACAAGAAGATATCCCCAGATCATCCACGTGCTCTCTATTTCAACGATGATGTTTACGTCGGTTCAGTGCACGATGGCAAGGCAATCGAGATCGTGTCCTTCGATCCACTACAGGGCGCGGTCTTTTATTTGCTGGATGAGCACAAGGTGGCCCAACCGGTCTTTCAGCGGGCTGAATTGGATTGCACGCAGTGCCATATAGCCGCAGGGACACGTGGCGTTCCAGGCGTGCTCTTACGGTCTATCTACCCAACGGAGACGGGCACACAAGCGACCAGCACCCCATCCTATATCACCGATCAGGAGAGCCCATTCAAAGAGCGCTGGGGAGGTTGGTACGTAACAGGCAAACTTGGGAACCTTACAAGTATGGCCAATGCCGCGGTACCGGACTCTTCAGATCCAACCTCTCCAGCCATCCCACAGTACGTTCCTGTCGCTACAACGAAACTCGTCGCGCTGAACCATCCATTCGACCCCTCAACCTATCTGATCCCAGGCAGCGACGTAGTCGCGCAATTGGTACTTGCTCATCAGACGCAGATGCATAATCTGATCACACTGACCAACTACAAGACGCGGATAGCGCTCTACACCGCGGCTATCCGGAACAAGAATGCGGGGAAGCTAGCCGATACGTCGCTGCCAGATGACTTGCGCTTGCAGTTCGAGAGGCCAGCAGAGCAGTTGCTGCGGTATCTGCTATTTGTCAACGAAGCTCCACTTCCTGGTTCCACTAGTTCCCCTATTGTGGGCTCTTCGACATTTGCGCTAACTTTCGCGGCTCGTGGCATTCGTGACGCCGAGGGACGCTCCCTCCGTGATTTCGACCTCCACACAAGAATTTTCAAGTATCCATGCAGTTACCTGATTTATACCGACTCCTTCGATCAGATCCCCGAGCCCGCAAAGAGCTATATCTATCACCGCTTATTCGAGATTCTGGCTGAGAAGGATCAAAGTCCAGACTTTGCAAAGATCTCTCATGCTGACAAGCGTGCGATCTTTGAGATTTTGCTGGCAACCAAACCCGGATTGCCTACCGAATGGAAGGACTATGCGAGATCAAACCACCTCCGCATAGCCGCAGCGCCCACGCCCCCGATTCATCCAGATGCAAATCAACCTGGATAAACAACCACATCAGATGCCGACTCAGAGAGGAAACTAACGTGAGAGCAACTTCGAAAAGCATAAGTTTTGTTGCGGTACTCGCCTTGTTCGCGCCAGCATTGGTGGCGGCGCATGGTCAGGACTCTAAAGCCTCAATCGATGGCCGCTGGGATGCAAGTCTCGTTAACCATGGGACGGTCATTCCGTTCCGTCTGGACATTTCAGGATCAGGCCCTTCGCTCAAAGGCACATTCTACAACGGCTTTCAGCCATATGATGGGACGACAAGCGCCACTTACAACGAAGGCAAACTGGTTCTCAACATCGAACACTATCTCACCACCATTACAGCTACACTGCAGGATGGGCAGCTTGTCGGTGAAGTAAGCAGCCAGTCTCGTGCCTCTACATCGAACTACACCTTCCAGGCCAGCCGTCACGTCGAATCGAAGGTCTCGGCCAAGGACGTGCCGTCCATCGCTGGATCTTGGATCATTCCTTTGGATGCCCCCAGCTCGAAAGGCGAAAAGGCGTTTCGCTTCATCGTAGAGCAGCACGGTGCCGAGGTTGCTGCGAGCATACTTCGAGTGGATGGGGATACGGGTGCCTACAGCGGAACCTACAAGGATGGTAAGTGGGTGCTGAGTCACTTTGACGGTTCCAGGCCCGGTGTTATCCAAGTGTCACTCAAGAGTGATGGCACGTTGGAGGTCTTGCAGAACAATGGTCGCCCGCGCAACGCTGCTCCCGACGCACCGACGGCTGGCTCCAATGCTGCGGCCTATCAGCCGGCAAGTGCTCCGGCCGGAGACAAGCAGTACGCGGAACCGGTCGATAGCCGCTACGCCTCGACATTGATCGCTTACAGAAGTGACATCGCCATAGCGAAGGGTTTACCACAACCCGAAAACTATGACACGCACACGACGGTTCGCGATCCGAATCAGAAGTTTACTTTCGACTTTCCTGACGTCAATGGGAAGCTTGTTTCCAATGACGATCCGCGCTTCAAGGGCAAGGTGGTCCTGGCTATCGTAACTGGTACCTGGTGCCCGAACTGCCACGACGAAGCTCAATACCTTGTGCAGCTAGACAAGAAGTATCGGGATAAGGGATTGGCCATCGTCGCACTCGACTTCGAAGAGCCTGAACAGCAGGGTTCTTTGGAGCGCGAAAAGGCATTCGTCAAGCAGTATGGCGTCAAGTACACCTACCTGATCGCGGGCGCGCCGTCCGAGATGTGGGAGAAAGTGCCCGAGTTGGTCAATCTCAACACCTGGCCTGCAACCGTTTTTATCGGCCGTGACGGTCTGGTGAAGGGAGTTCACTCGGGCTTCGCCTCGCCTGCCAGCGGGAAGTTCAATCAGCAACTCAAAGACGAGTTCACTGCGAGGATTGAACAGCTCCTGGCCGAAAGGCCAACGAATCAACTCGCAGAGGAGTCGTCAGCACCCGATGTTGGTCAGCAGTAGTGTATCTTGAGGCTTATCGCTACTGATTGAGTCGGCCCAGACGGGAGATTCCTTTGATGGGCCGGCTCTATCTATTGTTGACTTCGACATAGCCACTCCGGAGGACAGCGGCAACTCAACCCCTATTAAAATCTGCTTTGCTTGAGGTCAGTTGTTGAACCGCATGTATCATTCCGTCTTTCGCCCTTGGAGGGTCTTTCTTTTAGCTGCTGCACTTCTTTGGATGCTTCTCCCGATGGACAAGGTGGAGGCGGCCACACATGGAGCCTTGAGCGGCGCCGTGCGAGATCCATCCGGTGCCGCAATTGCGGGCGCTGCACTTACGTTGATCAACGTGGCGCAAAAGGTCACCTACTATGCAGCATCCGACGCCTCAGGTCTTTATTCGTTCGAGGGCATCCCGGTAGGTCGCTATGACCTCATCGCTCATGCGAATGGATTTACCACGCAACGTCTAGCGAACCTTATGGTCGACACCGATGCGGCGATTCGGCTGGATATGACCCTTGCGATCAGTGCGACTGGAGAAGCGATCACGGTGACAAGCAATTCATACGCGATGGTCGAGCTATCAGCTACCCATCTGGGGGAGGTGGTATCCAGCGCGCAAATGAATGCATTGCCACTGAACGGCCGCAGCTATACAGATTTGCTATCAATACAACCGGGCGTTGCTCCCGTATCCACGTTGCTTCCGAGTTCTGTGATTATGGCGGGCGTAACGGGCAGCATTGATCCCTCTGGCGACCTCAATCCAGGTAATCTCTCCATCAATGGCCAACGCGAGTCTTCAAATGGTTTCCTGGTGGATGGCATAGATGTCCAGGAACATATGAACGGCGGGACTTCGATCATCCCCGATCTCGATTCCATAGAGCAATTTCGTGTTCTGACCAGCAGCTTTGATCCTCAATACGGAAACTACGACGGTGGTGTTGTAACTGTCATTACAAAGTCAGGTGCGGACAGTTTCCACGGAGATGCCTTTGAGTATTTTCGGAATACAGCGCTCGACGCCCGCGGGTACTTTGATCCTGTTCGATCAGCGTTCAATCAAAATCAGTTTGGTGGCACCATTGGGGGGCCAATCAAGCGCGACCATATCTTCTTCTTTGTCGACTATCAAGGAACGCGCACAACCCAGGGCATCTCGACGGGAAACATTACTGTCCCTACGCTGGCGGAGCGCAGTGGAGACTTCTCCGAAGACGCAAGTTCATTCTTGACAAGTTTTACGACATCCGCAGGGCACACCGTAAATGTTCCAACAACTGTTGGCGGTCCCTACTTCGCTTCCCAGGTGCTAACGCCAGCCCTTGGGTATTCAGTCACAGCTAACGAACCGTACTACTTTGCACAAGGCGAAGCGCGCTCCGACGATCCATCATCAGTCTACGCAAGCAACTGTACCTCAACGACACAATGTGTCTTTCCCAATCTGGTTATCCCCCCGACAGCGTGGGCCGCGCCCGCAAGGAATCTTCTCCAGTACATTCCTTCTCCGAACGTAAGTGCTAGCCAATTCTCAACATCGTCTTACTCGCAAACGGTTCGAGACGACAAGGGCTCGGTTCGCATCGATGCAAATACGCGCGCGGGCCAACTGAGTGGGTATTACTTTGTGGATGACTACACGCTCGATAACCCGTATCCGGGCTCGGTTGCAGGCGCAAGCATCCCCGGCTTTGACGCGTTGTATCTTGGGCGCGCTCAACTCTTCGCTTTGTCCGACACGAAGATTCTGGGAATAAATACAGTTGACGAGTCACATATTGGTTACCTACGCAACGCCAACGTCATAGGGCAGCCGCATGGTGGTCTCGGCGTAAGCCTTGCGTCGCAGGGGTTTTCATCTGGAGCCGACGGAATCTATGTGCAGGCTCCTGAATTTGAAGGAGTCGAGAACATTACGTTCCCCTCCTTCGTTATGGGCGTTCCCATTACAAACCTCACTCAGGTCAATAATTCGTTTTATGCAAGCAGCAATCTCACGCGATCGGTTGGTTCGCACACGTTGAACTTTGGGGCCCAGTTTCATATGGACCAGGTGAACGAGCATCCTAATGCCACCTTCAACGGCACGTTCAATATTGATGGCACGGAAACCGGCTCACCCTACGCGGATTTTCTTCTCGGGGTCGCTAGCAACTTTACGCAATCGTCCGGTCAGCCTTTTTATCTCAGGAACCGTTATCTGGGAGCGTACGTGCAGGACAACTGGCGTGCAACCAGCGATCTCACCATGAACGTCGGGCTGCGGTGGGATGTCGTGATGCCATGGTGGGAAAAGTACAATCAATTGCAAACGTGGGTCGCCGGCTCTCAGTCCACCCTTTATCCGGGTGCGCCGGAGGGATTGGTTGTTGCAGGCGATCCTGGTATAGCTCGTACCATCGCGCCGACGCGCTGGAATAATGTTGCTCCACGACTCGGCTTCGCTTGGTCTCCAACCTTCGACAATGGGGTTGGCAGGGCACTCCTTGGCGCACGAGATAAAAGTAGTTTTCGCGTCAGCTATGGGCTGTTCTATACCGCCTTTCCTGGGCTGGCGGCAGGAATCATGTATTCCGTACCGCCCTTTGGATACAACTATCTCAGTCCCGGCCCTCCACTGCTGGCGGCTCCGTTCATTACTGCAGCGACGGGATACAACAACGGACAACGCTTTCCGTTCGATTTTCCGTCGCACCATGTTTCGGCCATGCATCCAGGCACTAACGTCAATTGGAGCAATTTTCTTCCGCTCTCTGCCGATCCCTTCTTTGACCGTCGCAATCGTGCGGCCTATCTCAGCAACTATATGTTCTCGTTTCAACGGCAGTTTTGGGATGATCTCCTGTGGACAGTGAGTTATGTAGGTAATCAGGGACATCGTGAACTCGCGCTCGTCTCTGCCAATCCCGGCAATGCCTCTCTTTGCCTCAGTTTAGCGAGTGACGGCTGCGGGCCTTTTGGGGAGGATGCGAACTACGCGAGCGTAAACGGCACGGCGATCTATGGTACGCGAGTCGGACAGAACGATGGCACAATGCTTGGACAAGGAGAAAACTATGGCGAAAATACCGCAGATAGTTCCATCGCCAACTCTAACTACAACGCACTGCAGACAACTCTACGCTACGAGCAACATGGATCTCAGTTCTTACTGAGCTATGCGTACGCAAAGTCGATTGATCAAGGCTCAAACCTTGGGGAGCAGCTGAATCCGCTTGATGCACGTCAAAGCCGTGCCCTTTCTGCGTGGGATATGAAGCACGACTTTGTTGCGAGCTTTTCGCTGAGGCTGCCCCCGCGTCCGGAGGGAAGACGTTGGCATGACTTTGTTTGGGGTTGGAGCCTCTCTGGAGCAGTCCGGTTGGCCACGGGATTGCCGGTGACGCTCTACGATAACTCCGACAACTCCTTGCTCGGAACGCTCGGTAATGGAGCGAATAATTACCTGCTCGACACCCCGGAGTACAGGCATGGACCGCTTGGTGTGAATACGAATGGCCGCAATGGAAAGGCCGCCTTCAACACCACGCTCTTTTCTGAAGAGTCCTTTGGTGAATTGGGGAATGCGAAACGCAGGATATTCCATGGGCCCGGTATTGAAAATGTAGACCTGGCGCTGCATGACCAACTTCCTCTGCGCGACGGAGGCGTGATCGAGCTCCGACTGGAAAGTTTTAATGCATTCAACCACGCTCAGTTCGATGGCCCGGCCTCTGTCGATGGTCAGATAGAAGATCCGGGCTTTGGGCATATTGTGAGTGCGGTAGCTCCACGCCTGATTCAGATTGCGGCAAAGTACACCTTCTAGGCTCCACGATGACACCTTGTAGTTCAACTTCTATCGATTGATCTAAGGAGATATCAGCATGAAACTTGTCAACGCACGATATTTTATGGCCATGGGTTGGGCACTTCTGTTGGTTTTGACGCTGCCGGTCGCTGCCGCCATTGGACAGACAACGCAACTCCCCACGGGAGTTGAACGGATCTGCTCTATCTCCTTTGACAAAGATACTCGCCGCCCCGCACGGGTCGAGAACAGCGCCCTGCCGTGCCTGAAGGAGGGTGTTGCGGTGCTCAGACAGCATCCTGGCCTCAAGCTGGTGCTGGTGGGCGTGAAGGATCCGGGCAAGGACCATGAGTCCGCTGAGAACGGCATGATGCGCGAGGTCGAGGACAGCACCGGCCTCGACGTGCGCCTCGAAGATCTCTCCGCCTATCGTGCCGTGAACACCAAGTGGTACCTTGTGCACTATCTCGGCGCCGACCCTACCCGCATTATTCCCACGACCGACGAGAGCTACTTCGCGCAAGCAGTGACGTTCTATCTGGTGCCCGAGAGCGCTGACTACAACCACAACTTCCTGGGGACAACGAAGACTAATGAGCGGCCGTGCACCATCACGCCTTGCTATACGCCGGATGAGGAGAGTCTGGATGCGCAGCCGCGTTCGCTCATACAGGAAGATGCAGACGGTCGGCCGCGCGCCGAGACACGGACGGACAAGCAGGAACTCGCCGCCGAGGAGCACCGGTTTGCGCAGGAGGACAAGGCCGCGCCGCATGACCAGGTGAAGCTTGCCCCTCTGCCGCCGCGTCCGACTCCCCAGCACCCCGCCACGCACTCCATCATCCCGCAGTAGCATCCCATGGCACGACCCCCGCATACGAGATATCCATACCCAAACAACCTGGATTCGAGTATGGATGTCTCGTCATTCACTCCAACCGTAGCGATGAAGAGCAGTCGAACTCGATACTGCTTCCGATCCAAGGGCTTCGTGTAGAGGCCCACTCTGATGCCCGCTTCCAAGCGAAGAGCATTCGGCGGTCACTTCGAGCCCAGAGTAAACCTGCCTCCTTCTTATGAATAAAGCAGCCTGTATCGACAGAGTGCGATACAGGCTGCGTCGCTTCTAGTTCGGAGTAGACGTCACAGCAGGGTGTTCTTTGGTGGGTGGAGGAGGCAGTGGGGCACGGTGATCGTAGCCTCTGGTCCCATCGGCCCTTATAGGGCCAGGACCAAATCCAAGATGTCCGCCATTTACGTCGATGTTGTTCTCGTTGCACGCCTCTTCATGGACGCGCTGTTTAGTGGCCGCGACCCACGTTCTCTGGAAGTGAATAGGCGCAGTATAGAACTTCGGGTCTTCAATGGTCAGGTCCAGATGTAGGTGGCCGAAGTCAGGACGTGTCCAACGCTCAATCGTGTGCAGTGCATCGCTGTGCGGATCAGCGTTTTCGTCCGCCCATGTTTTCGTCTCTTTGAACGCAATGGCATCGACCACAAACGTGTCACCGTCCCAACTTCCGATGTTTTCGCCAAAGTAGGTCGGGTCTGGATCGTCCGAGTGCGGTCGTCCGTCCGTAACAACGAGTCGGAAGGTTCCGTATTGGTAGAGGAACACTGTTGATCCCGGCACCTGCAGAAGCTGAAATCCACCATCACCAGCATCTTCGCGCGGAAGGCCGCCCGGCAGGCAGAGACTTTCGGGATCAATTGTGTGCTCCAAGTTGTACTTATGTGCAGCTTCGCCGGCAACGGTAAAGGGCAGTTCGTAACCGGGTAGGTCCTTCCCAATATTTCCGTGGGGGTTTGCCTTACCGTCGTCCTTCCAATATCCGGAGAGATCCGGATGTCCGTCCGAAGTTCTAGGAGTCGGGCCCGTGGGTGGAATGACACTATGTCTGTGTACCTGCGTCTCGCCATCGAAAATGTCCGGTGGGAGTCGTCCCGGCCGTGATGTCTGTGCTTGGAGTGGATATGCGGCAAGAGAGACTATTCCAAGCGTGAGTAAAAGAAAAAGAGTAGGTGAAGCATTGCCGAATCTCACGGTGCGATCTCCTTATCAAGGGTGTTGGTGCGTGCTCTTAGAAGGGAAGACCGGCGCGGGCAAGAATCATATTGCCCACGCCGGCAGACGGAGAAGTTCAGAAGCTGAACCTGCCGCCGAGCTGAATGATCCGCGCGTAATTGATCTGCGAAGTGATTTGGCCGAACGTCGATCCTTGAACCGCTGTTTGACTGCCTGTATTTACCGGCAAGACCGTCACTGGGGCAGCAAACTCGGGTGTATTGAATGCATTCAGGGCCTCGGCCCGAAATTGGAAGTCAGCCCTTTGGCTAATATGGAAGCTCTTGTTGATGGATAGATCAGAGTCGTCGTAACCCGGACCATACACCGGCAACGTGCGCGGAGCATTCCCGTAGGTATAAGCCGGCGCTACTGTGAAGGCAGCCGTGTTGAAGTATGTTTGAGTGCCGTTCTGCTGCGGCCCAAGCCTGCCCTGCGGTCTTCCAGATTTCGCGATCGGAACACCCGGAACCAGATTCGGCCGCTGTACAGCACCGCCAACTCCCGTGGTGCCGTATTGACTGGCACTGTTGAGGTCGGTCTGGGTAATGGAAAGTGGTCCGCCATTTTCAACAATTGTTTCATCGTTGAATTGCCACCCACCAAGGAAGGCATTGGCCCAGCGGTTGATACCACTCAAGTAGGCCCTTCCACGTCCAAATGGCAGATCGTAAGTAATCACGAGCGTGGCCCGGTTCGGCACATCATCTGCGGCACGCGCATATTCAGCCTTGGGATTGGTGTTGTCTTGAGGGCCCGCTGTGGCGTTTAGGTTGTCGCTGGTCGCGGGCGCCGACACGGAGGAGTAGATGTTGTCCCAGTTTGACGACCAGGTGTAGGTCCCAAGCACGGTCAGCCCATTGCGGAAGCTACGCTGGACCTTAACCGCGAGAGCGTTGTAGCGCGAGTAGCCATTGCTCTCGGAAAGAGTGACCGAAGAGAACTCAGGGAAGGGAAGTTGCAGCTGAGCCGCTGACAAAGTCGTCTGCGATACAAGCCCAGTGGCGGGGTATCCCCCCACAGTTGTTGCATGAAATGGGTTTGCGACTGGAGTTGCCAACGAAGTGCCAGTTGCCGCAAATAAAACCCTGTTTGGCAATTGGTTGATATTTACCGTATTTTCGAAGTTCCGCGTGTGTGCTCCTACATAACCTACTTTCAGGGCAATATGGCCGGGGAGTTCTCTTTGAAGATCAACCGAATACTGCTGCACTAGGGGATATCGGCGGCTGGAATCAATGCCGGTGATCGAGCCGCCTACACCCGTGAGATATCCCAGCGAGTTACCACTCGGTGCCAGCAGCCCGCCAGGGAAGGGGTTGGAGAGATATGCGCCCGTGCCGAAGTTGCTTGCAGGAGTGGCTGCCGTAAGGTTCGATGTGCTGTACGTTGTCGTCTGGCTATATCCGGGAGAATAGTTTGTGAGCGCAACCGGAGCGTAGAACAGACCGAAGCCGGCACGCAGTACGGTTTTCTTATCCAGCGAGTATGCAAGGCCAAGCCGGGGTGAATACTTTGCGGCTCCATATTGGCAGCACTTCGTTGAATACCCGTTCGTCCCCGCGAACTCAACACCGCCCAACAAGGGCGTCCCACTGGTGGATAGCGGATTTTGGATAGTCTTATTGAAGCCGACGATGAATCGGTTGTTCGCCTCGCTCTGCCCTGGTTCGACTTCCAGCCGCAGACCGAGATTCACTGTAAGGGCATTGTTCAGACGAAAGTCATCCTGTCCATAGAAGGCGCTGTAGTTGGCAAGCTGCAATGTATAGGGCGCATTGATCGTGACGGATGCACTTGAGACAGCGCCGAGCAGCAGGTCGGCTATCGAGTTGCCGCTCGTTGTGGACGCGCTGGCGCCGTTGATAGAGGTGTACTGGCCATTGAAGTTATAGGCTCCATTTCCACCGGAAAAACTCTGCGTGTAATCACGCAGTCCGCGGTAGACGTATCCAGCCTTTACATTGTGCCTGCCGATGGTTTTCGATACGCTAATCACGAAGTTGCGCGAGTAGTTAATAGTCGGGCCACTGTTGGCACCGCCAAGACTGGCGACGCCGCTTGGCGTGATGGTGGGGAATGTGGCGGATTGGAGTCGGCTCACGAAGCCTTGAGAGAAGCCGGTTCCTCCAAAGCCATTTGTCTGATCGAACCCGTTACTGTACTGCGGAGAAGTGCTGTAATAGCGGTTGAACCCATATGCGACGTTCAGAACCGTCGTTGGTGAAAGCAGGATCGTATTGTTGATGGCGGTTGCATCGTTATAGCGTGTAAGTACGCCAATGCCTTCTGCCTTCACATGTAGCACACTTCCGCTGGGTTCTTGCGTCGCCAAATGCACATAGGAGGCTGCAGCCGACCACCGGCTGTTGAACTGATGGTCAAGCTTCCCGCTATACATATCAGACCGTGTCTTAAGGGAGTCCTGAGGAAGTGCGCGGTTCCCTGTACCGTACGCCTGCGACGATGCCAGAGCCACATTAGGTAAGGGATAGGAGTTCGCAATAAACTGTCCGATCGGGTTGATGCTTACATCGCTCCCCGGGATGTAGTTTGGCGTTGGGATGCCATTTTTCATACCGGTGATGACTGCCGTACGTTTCCCTTCGACGAAGGGTTGGGTGGGGTCATAGAGCGTAGGTTCAGTTGGGCCGGGATTGTCAGATTGCGTGAAGTCGCCCAGGCGTTCCGCGGCTGTTGGAACATACACGGCTGTGCTGCTGGCAGCATAAGGCTGCTGTTGTCGATATCCATCCTCCGTGATCCAAAAGTAGTACTTCCCTCCCACTAGTGGCACGCCGCTGAAGCCCGGAATCTTGTCAAGTGGAAGTGGACCGCCGAGTGCACCCGAATAGAGATAGGTCGCCTGGCCAGGACGAGGCGCATGGCTGAGATTGCTGTAGAAGCTGTTGGCACTCCAAGGTGTCTGCCTCGTTTCGCCATAGAGCACACCGTGCAGTTGATCGTTGCCAGATTTCAGGGTTGCGTTGTAAAGCCCGCCACCGACGCGCCCAGCTTCAGCGTCGTAGGTGTTGGCTTGGACCTTGACCTCTGAAACCGCTTCCAGCGAGGGGATAAAAGTCACAATGCCTGCCGACGTTGAGGTAGGAATTCCATCCACCACATAGCCGTTGGTGCCGATGGGGGCACCGGCAATCGAGACCGAAGACGTCATATTCTGGTCCTCGGCCCGCGCCTGTTGAGGATTACCGGTAGGTATGACGTTGCTGTCCAGCTTGTCCATGATGAATGGATTCCGGCCCAGATTCGGTAGGTCCTGAAGCTTCCGCTCATCGTAGAGCTGACCGTTACTGGCGCTGGCATTGTTGATCAGTTCTTCTGTGCTTGCGCTCACGTCTACGGTTTGTTCAGCACTCCCAACGGCTAGCTTGAAGTCGAGGGTCTTCGTTACACCGAGTTCTGTGATGAGACCGATTTCGTGCCCTGTCTTGAACCCGGACTCTTCGACGCTGACTGAGTAGGAGCCTGGATCGACGGCGCCGAAGAAATAAATTCCGGAACCATTGGTCACTTCTGTTCGGCTCACATGGGTGCGGTCGGCGGTAAGAGTCACCTTCGCGCCAGCTACTGCGGCATTTTGAGAGTCGGAAACAAGACCACGAACACTTCCATAGTTTGTCTGGGCTTTGATGGGGGCGGCACTGAATACCGACAATAGCAAAAGGATGGGTAGGCCGGATATAAATCGATACAAACGTGCGTACTTCATGAATCGTTCTCCCTAAGCCTGGCGCAGGCTGGCGTATGCTCTTAGCGTCGAGTCAACTGAGAACACTTGTGAGATAGCTCACCGGAGTGAGCAACATCATGGAACTCCATACAGCAGAGGAGGCCATGCCACAAGTGCTAGATTGTTCGGAAAGGTGCTTTCTCGAGTGATGCAGACGCAGGCGTGCAAGCCGAGCGCATTGGCGCCTCAAGGATGCATGGCCTCTGTCACTTCACAAAGCTAGAGAATGGGACAACAACGACATCTCTCTGTGGAGCCAGCGCCGGTGCTGGCTCCACAGAGTGGGTTTCTAAGATTGAGGGCTACCTGTCGATTCGTCATGGGATCGCTGGGTATTCAGTTATAAATATTGAGACTGTGTCTGCTCGGATGAATCAGTTAGGTATTGAGGTGACGGCTGGGTGGTCCTTCGAGGGAGGTGGTGGCAGCGGAGCCACTTTGTCAAATCCACGCTGTCCATCGGCCCCGATAACTCCAGGGCCAGGCCCAAGATGAGGAGCATCTACATTATCTTCAGAGCATGAGTACTCATGTACCTCAGCTCCTGGCTTACCCAGCAACCAGGTGCGTTGATAATGAATGGGCTCTGTGTAGTATTTCGGATCGGTCACTACCATTTCGAGGTGCAGATGCCCGACATCAGGCCTGGTCCAGCGTTCTACGACATGCTGCTCATCGCTATGAGGATCGGCGTTCTCATCTGCCCAGGTTCGCTTTTCCTTGAAGCCGGTGGAGTCGATAACGAACGTATCACCATCCCATGACCCGATCTCCTCGCCGAAGAATGATGGATCGGGGTCCGCCGTATGCTTACTTCCATCAAAAGGCACGAGTCGATATGTTGTGTACCAGTACAAAAATACGGTGTGGTCCTTGCCTTGGAGAAGCTGAAATGGCAACCCGCTTGCGTTGTGTCGTGGAAGGCCACCCACAATGCAGAGAGCCTCAGGATCAACCGTATGCTCCACGTTGTATTCGTGCGCAGTGACGCCGGCGGGAGTAAAAGGTAGCTTATATCCCGGATAATCCTTGCCGAGATTGCCGACAGGTTTATCCTTTGGCGCGTGGGACGGGATCCAGTATCCCGATAGGTCGGGGTGATTCCCGAGTCGCGGCGCTGGTCCCTTCGGCAGGTCAGCCTCGCTGCGCGAGAACGGAGAGTTCTCGCTGCCTCTGGTGTCAGGCTGCTTTTGTGCGGGGCTCTGGGCACTGAGTGACGGATACATGACGATAAGCAGTAACGCTGTGAGCGTAGGAGCGCCGAAGCGCAGTTGGGTCTTCAACGAAGACCTCCTTTCTTTTCGATGGAGTGCCACCCATAGAGATAGAATCCCCTTGGTTATCGCAAGTGGCAGCTACAGCGATTGCCACCGAATGCAGACCGAGGTTTGCCTGGATTTATACCTAAGTAGGAATTGTGTGATTGTCAGTAAGGATGAGTCAGTCGGCCTACGACCAACGTCCGCATAGAGGTACTCAGCACAATTAGCGAGTACAACAACAACGCGAACGAATCAGCGAAACGATGCCGGGCATGGATAGAAAGTAATCCATAGAATAGATCCCGTCAAGAGTTTTACTTGACATAATAGAATCCTACTACTTAGAGTTCAGATATGCCTGCTACGACAGCGTCGTTGTGTTGTTGCTCCTCTCTGATTTTCTGAGTGGACGGCAACCCGACCTGTTTGATGCCATGACTAAAATCGTTTCTTCGGCACTTGATGCCACTTGAGACCTATTTTTTCATCGGACGGCAGCAAGGATAGAGACCCGCTCCACTTCCGGAGCGGGTTTTATTTTGCCCGCTCAACCCACACAAATAAGCAAAGGATGACTCTATGAAGACCAGAAGTGCGCTTGCCCTCGTGCTGGCAGTCTCCGCTATAGCAGCGGTGCCTGCATACGCCCACCACTCTTTTGCCGCGGAGTTCGACGGCAACAAGCCGACACGCCTCGTCGGCAAGATTACCCGCGTGGAGTGGACCAATCCACACTCTTACTTTTACGTCGACGTAACCGACGCCAAGGGCGTTACCTCCAACTGGGGTTGCGAAGGCGCCGGCCCGGGCGCGCTCAGCCGCCGCGGATGGAAGAAAGGCGACCTTAAGATCGGCGACACCATCGTTGTAGATGGCTATCGTGCCAAGGACGGCTCTCATCTCGTCGATGCTCGACGCGTTACCCTGCCGGATGGTCGCTCGGTCTACGGGGGGAGCCCTGGCGATGGAGGCCCTGGTGACGATGGCACAGACAAGGGCGCTCTTCCCGGCGCTGGTAAAAAGAGCTAAAGGAGCCAGACAGCCCAACGCCGCACTTACTCACTTGTGATACCGGCGTTGGGCCACTTCGATATGTATATTTCTGTTCCACAACATGTTTGCCAGCTTATCTATGATTCGCAGATTGGTACAGCTATTCGAGAGTCGGACTATGCCTTCTCCATCATCGAGTCTGTTCACGTTCTCGCAATTACCGTTCTTTTCGGTTCCATCTCCATTCTGGATCTGCGGATGCTGGGTGTCATCCTTCGCGAGATTCCAGTCACACGCGTCTCGCGGGCTATCTTTCCTATCACTTGGACGGGCTTTGGAATCATGCTTGTCAGTGGGCTGCTACTGTTCTGGGCGGAGGCCGCGAAGAATTACGTAAACCCTGCTTTTCGGGTCAAAATGCTATTGCTGATTCTCGTGGGACTGAACCCGCTCATCTTCCACACGACTGTCTATCGACGAGTGCACGACTGGGAGACGCTGAAGCTATCCCCATGGAGAGCGCGCGCTGCGGCCATCGCATCCCTTGCACTATGGAGCGGCATCATTGTGGCGGGTCGCGCCATCGCGTACTTTTAGCTCTTAGATAAAGGATCTCTTACCCGTATGTCTCCGCGCCCCTGGTTTGTCGCCCTTGCTCATTCCCCTCTCGGCCACTTTATGCAGACCAGTCAATGGGCCTTTGCCATCGTGGAAATGGCGCACCTTCTAGCGCTCGCGCTTTTAGGTGGTTCCGTGCTGATTGTCGATCTTCGCCTGCTGGGTGTTGTGCTCAAACGAGATTCTGCCGTCGTCATTGGACGCGATATGAGTCGCATCCTGTTAAGCAGTCTGGTCTTCATGATTCTCTCTGGAATTGCCATGGTCTCGGAAGAGTCTCTCAAGTGCTTTTATAGTCCTGCTTTCCGTTGGAAGATGGCTCTTCTCTTTACGGCAGTACTCTTTTACTTCACCTTGCATCGCCGTGCGCTTTACATGCTCGGGACCCGGAGGGCGACGGTGTGGTCGCGTATGGCTGCCGGAGTGTCTATCGCGCTCTGGTTGGGTGTTGGCATTGCAGGAAGGGCAATTGGACTTATCTGAACGCAGGAACTTGCCAAATCGGCGATGAATTACTGCTTCCGGTTTGAGGTTATTCCGCAACCGTTACCAGACCCCAAACCACGTAGACTAGCGGCCACGAGTTCATGCATCTTCTTTGGCTCATCGCCTTTTACGAAGTATGGCGTCCACCCGCAGCCTCTCAGGAATTGGTCCAGTTCCTCGTGCTCAATGCGAGCCAACACCGCCGGATTACTGATCTTGTAACCATTGAGGTGCGGGGTCGGTAACACCGCCCCATTTGGTCCTGGGGTCGAGAAACTTATTGGACTGCCATGGGCGCCAATGACCCCGTCTCTGCTTCGCCGTCGCTAATCAATCACGCCGCACTGTTCCTATCCATCTGCAGGACTGAACACCTAGTCAATTCAGGTCCGTTGTCGTAGCGGATGGTCCGCGGCCTGCTCCGCCTCTATCTGTCTCAGAGCCGTTAGGAGCAGCGCTTTACTGTGCTTACTCCGGCGTATCTCTCCCTTTACTCAGGAGGATAGAGATAACTTGCATGTGCGGGTTCTAGGGGAGCAGGTCAGTCAATGATGTCCTAAAAAATAACTTCTATGGCGAGCTGTATTGCTCAGACTTAGTCGATGGAGAAGCGTAACACTTGGAAACGACTACCTTCGCTCTTTCCTCATGGCCCCGTTTGAAAGCAAACGTGGATATCGAGTGCAACGGCATACGGGTTCGACCAGGAGATTTTAGATGCTCATTCGTAGAGTACCAATTGTGGTTTCTTTTACTGCTCTTTTTTTTGTGTTTCTGGGTGGATGTGGGAAAGAGACGACATCGGTGAATGCGCCTTCTGTGATCTCGACTATGCCTGTCGCGGGAGCGACCGGCGTTCCGGTGAATCAGGTCATCTCGGCAACATTCAATGAGTCGATGAACCCGTCTACCATCAGTGCGGCAACATTTCTCCTCACGGGGCCGGGGGCAACTGCTGTTGCCGGCACCGTGTCCTACAACTCCGCGGGATCCGTGGCCTCCTTCGCCCCAACAACAGTTCTTACCTTCAACACGACTTATACGGCGACGATCACGAGCGCTGTGACGAATACGGTCGGCGTTCAACCGGTCGCAAGCTACACCTGGAGCTTTACAACGGCTACGCAGCCGACGGTGATTGCGACTTTGCCGATGAATGGCGCAACATTTGTGCCGACTAACCAAATTCTCACAGCGACGTTCAGCAAGGTGCTAAATCCCGCGACAGTCAATGCCACCACCTTCCTTTTGAAGGGACCCGGTGCGACAACTGTGGCTGGAACTGTTACCTATAACGCGGCGGGGTCGGCGGCTTCCTTTACTCCAGGCACGGCGTTGATACCCAACACGGTTTATACGGCTACGATTACGACCAGTGTCACCGATTCAACCGGCGACCCGCTGGCCGCGAGCTATACCTGGAGCTTTACGACCGCTACACCGCCTGTAGTTCTTTCGACCGTGCCGCTTAATGGCGCTACGGGTGTGCCGCTCGATCAAGCGATAAGCGCGACGTTCAGCCAGGCGATGAATTGCGCGACGCTCGCATCGCCAGCAACCAGCTTCGTTCTCGCCGGCCCTGGTACGACATCGGTGGCGGGCACAGTCACTTGCTCCGGCAGCGTGGCCACGTTCACTCCGGCAGCTGCCCTCATCGTCAACACCATCTATACGGCCACGATCACTACTGGGGCCCAGAGCCTTGCAGGCGCCCCGTTAGCCGCCAACTACGCATGGATGTTTAGAACGCTTCCGGCGCCCACCCCGCCAACGGTCATCTCCACTGTTCCTGCCAATCTGGCAGTGGATGTGCCCATCAACCAGGCCCTCAGCGCCACCTTCAGCGTGGCCATGACGCCTGCCACGATCAACGCGACATCCTTCACGCTTACTGGACCGGGCGCGACTCCCGTGACAGGAGCCGTCGTCTACGTCGTTGCAGGCTCCACGGCGACCTTCACCCCAAGCGCACCGCTCGCGTACAACACTCTCTATACGGCCACGATCACCACTGGGGCGCAGAATCTGGCCGGCACCGCGCTGGCACAGAACTACGTCTGGACGTTTACCACTGGAGCAGCCGTCGTCGTACCTCCGACAGTAACTTCTACCATCCCCGCGGCCGGAGCCACGAGCGTGCCGGCCAATCAAGCGGTCAGCGCGACGTTCAGCGTGCCTATGAACCCTGCCACGATCAACCCGGCAACCTTTACGCTGACGGGGCCGGGTACCACCCCTGTCGCCGGCCTTGTTGCTTACGCGGCCATTGGAAATACGCTGACGTTCAACCCAACAGCGAACCTTGCGGCCAACACTCTGTATACGGCCACGATCGCCACAGGAGCCCAGAATCTGGCGGGCACGGGGTTGGCTCAGAACTACGTCTGGTCTTTCACTACCGGAGCGCCCATCGTCGTTCCTCCGGAGATCGTTTCGACGCTGCCCCTAAACGGCGCCACCAATGTTCCGCTCACGCAGGTGGTAAGCGCAACTTTTACCAAGGCGATGAACCCGCTGACGATCAACAACGCGACCTTCCAGCTTACACAGGGTGGAAATCAGGTAGCGGCCACGCTAGCGTATGACGCGGTAACCTTCATAGCCACGCTCACACCCACCGTCGCGCTGCTCCCCAGCACCAGTTACATCGCAACAGTGACCTCCGGAGCAACGGATCTTGCTGGAAATCCTCTGGGGACTACCGGCGCGGCGAATCCATGGACCTTTATGACCGCTGCGACGGTGGTACCGCCACCGGTCGTCCTTGGGCCGACCATATCGCTCTTTGGGGCTTTCGGCGGCAACGCCGGAATCACCAATCAGGGACTTTCGACGGTCATCAATAATGGCGATATCGGAACTACAGCTGCCTCCACGTTGATAACTGGATTTCACGATGACAGCATTGTGAGCCTAACTGGCGTAGCCGAATGCACGTATACGGAGTCGACAGCTCCGCAGGCTACCGGGCTTGTTGGATCCGTATCGCCAACGCCCGGAACGGGACTCATCGCGATCTACACAGCTCCCGGCACTTCGCAGCCGACGACAGCATGCCCCGACGAAGGAACCGCAACGACTTTCGCCACCGCAACTCAAGCCGCACTGGAAGCCCAGGCAGCTTACAACACACTTCAAGGTCTTCCTCCAGGGATCACTCTGTCGAACGACGAGTTGGGCAATCGCACTCTGCCACCTGGCACCTATACTTCCGCAACCTTTTATGACATCACTGCGGGTCCGCTTACTCTCGACGCTCAAGGCAACACCAATGCGTACTGGATATTCCAGATGGGGTCGTATCTCCAGGTAGGTACGCCGACAGCGCCTCAAAGCGTTGTTCTGATAAACGGAGCCAAGGCAAGCAATGTCTTCTGGGCGGTTGGGGGTCTTCCTGGCGCGGTCATCAACTACGGAGGAGGAGGAACGATGGTGGGAACTGTCATTTCTTCGCCGGGAATCACGGTCTCAAGTCCCGGAGTCGCCGCTGTTACGACAATCGACGGCAGAGTGATTGCTTTGACCGCGTCAGTCACAATGGTCAACACCGTCATCAACGTCCAGTAAGCTACACCGCGGCCACCCTCAAGCGAGGGTGGCCGCGGTCGATGCAAGGGCGTTCGAGGCTGAGCCCGACACATAGAGATTCAGGAGAATGAGATGAAATTATCTTCACGGATGCTTGCCACAGTGGTAGTCGTTGTTTCGATGGCGCCGATGCCGTTAATCCATGGGGAGAATCCCACTGGGTCGCGAGACAAGAAACTTTCCAGTTCCATCGTTCCGCATGGCCGGGGTGTTCATCCTATGACGCCAACACGGGTGCCGCACATGCGCCGCAGGACTCCGAAGGCTGAACTATTTCTTGGATATTCGCGGTTTGGCACGGGATCGAACAATACGGTGGTGGGGAACCGTATGGTAGGCCTGAATGGTGGGAGTGCTTCGATTGCGTTCAACTTCAACCGCTATCTCGGACTCGTAGGCGACTTTGGCGGTTATGATGACAGCCAGTTGCAGTTTACCGGCACGGGAGCCAACCAGCCGCTTGTCGTGAACTCCAGCGGTACGGCCTATACTTATCTCTTCGGGCCTCGGCTCTCCTTTCGCAATCACACCCGCTTCACGCCATTTGTGCAGGTCCTCGCCGGAGGCGTTCATGCGTCTGCTGTGACCGTGAGCAACTGTGCCGGGGCGGGGTGTGCGGCGCTTCCCGTACAGAATTCCTTCGCGATGGCCGGTGGCGGCGGTTTGGATATTCGCCTGACACATCACATCTCAATCCGTGCGGTGCAGGCGGAGTACATGCTGACGAGGTTTCAGGGTGTCGTCAATAGTGTTTCCACAGGAGCAAGCGCCAGCCAGAACGATCTGCGGCTTTCTTCGGGCCTGCTGTTTGCTTTCGGCGGCAGACAGCCATTGCCTCCTGTGCAGCTTGCCTGTAGCGTACAGCCGGGGACCGTATTCTCCGGCGACCCGATGACGGCTACCGCGACTGCAACGAATTTGAACCCCAAGCGCAAGGCCATCTACAGCTGGACTACGAGCGGCGGCGTTATGAGCGGCACGGATTCCACCGCAACTCTCAGTACGTCACGCCTGGCGCCGGGCACCTACACGGTTTCCGGCCATGTTGCGCAGGGCGATCATACGGACGAACAAGCGGGATGCACAGCCGAGTTTACGGTGCGGCCGTTCGAGCCGCCCACGGTTGCCTGCTCGGCGAGCCCGTCGAGCGTGATGCCGGGCGATGGCGCGACGATTACGGCACAGGCGGCGAGCCCGCAGAATCGTCCTCTCAGTTACTCTTACACCGCTAGCGCGGGAACGATTAGTGGAACGACATCGAGTGCCAGCCTGAACACGAGCGGCGTGGCCCCGGGCACGATTATGGTGACTTGCAGCGTCGTTGACGATTTGGGCAAAACGGCCACAGCGACCACCAGCGTGAGCGTCAACGCGCCGCCGGTCGCCGCAGTTCCTCAGCCCAGTGCGCTCTGTGCGATCTCATTTGAGCGCGACCACAAGCGTCCGGAGCGGGTCGACAACGAGGCAAAGGCGTGCCTGGACGATATCGCCCTGGAGATGCGGCGTGAGTCGACTGGAAAGTTGGTCATTGTAGGCAATTACGCGGCTGGCGAAATCTCCAAAATAGCTTCGGAGAGGGCCGTGAATGCGAGCCACTACTTAGTGAACGAAGGGGGAGTGGATGCGCGCCGAATTGAGCTGCGCGTCGGTTCCGAGAGTGGACGGACGGCGACCAACACCTTCGTCCCGGCCGGAGCGACCTTCAATGAAAGCGATAGCACAGCCATTTCTCAGCCCTGAGAATGGACACACACGCATCGCACCGTGCCGGCCCTTTTAGGGCCGGCACGGTCGTTTGGTGCGACGAAGGCTTTGCCCATTCGGGAGTTTCCGGTAAAGCTGCGGATAGACTGGATATCGGTTCGCCCGCGAACCTGCGCAGTGCCGGCGCGGCGAGTTATAGTGGGACGCTCGATGGTGTATCGACATATTCACTGTTGCAAGTTGTAGGATTTGTTGCGATGGTGTATGGGAGTATTGCGTTACGAGTTGAGCGAGGCGCAGTGGCGTCGGCTTGAGCCATTGTTGCCAGGGTAAGCCGGTCAGGTTAGGCGTCCGGCGGGAGATAATCGTCGTTTTGTGAACGGTGCGCAGTGGGCGATCCGCTCTGGGATACGCTGGGCTAATCTTCCTGAGCGTTATGCCAAGTACAAGAGCGTGCACAAACGGTTCGTGCGCTGGACGCATGCCGGGGTCTGGGATCGCATCTTTGCTGAGCTGGTGCGGAACAAGCAGAACCCGTACTTGATGCTGGATTCGACCATCGTCAAGGCTCATCAGCAAGCGGCCGGTGGCCGCAAAAAGGGGCGACAAGGCTCTGGGGAGAAGCCGAGGAGGGCTGACGACCAAGATCCATCTGCTGGTCAACGGCGAAGGACAACCGCTTCAGTTCCGCCTCTCGGCTGGACAACGCAGTGACTACACCGAGGCCCTCGCGCTGCTGGGCGTCCGTAGGCTGATATCGGATCGAGGCTATGACAGCCGGGCATCCTCGAGCATACCCAGGCTATGTGCGCAACGGTCGTCATCCCATCGAAGATCAACTGCCACCTCCAACGAATCTACGATCCAAACCTGTACAAACTCCGAAACCGCATCGCAGGAATGGAGCACAGCCCGCAGGCGCGGCAGAGGCCAAAGGAAGGGGTTTTTCTGTACTCATCGTTTGCGGTTGTTCGATTCATAGAAAAGCGGCGCTGACAGGAAACCTGTCAGCGCCGCTTTTGCTTGCTTGATGTGGAAGGCTGTGGTCGCAGCCTGTCGGTTAGAAGCTGACGCGTGCACCCATCTCGATTTCACGAGGAGTGCTGACCTGCGTCTTGGTAACGCCGAAGGCAGCCGAACTGTTGATGCTGAAGCTGGGGTTTGAGAAGTCATTGTGGTTCATGACGTTTAGGAACGTACCGGAGAGCTCCAAGTTGGTTTTATGCCAGATCTGGACGCCTTTTTTGACGGTCAGGTCCATGTTGAGGTAGCCCAAGCCACTGATCGGCCCAGCACCATTGTCACGCGCGTCGATACCGAGAACTGGAGGACGAGTGGTTTGGTAGACCAGCACCGGGTTCTGGAACATATTGACGGCCGCTGAAGGCGCGCCAGCATGGACGCTGGTACCGACGCTGATGTTGGTACCCGAGGAGTTATCGATACCGCCAGTGATTCCACGGTGGGTTTCGTGACCGCCGGTGTACTGGGAGGTCAAGATGCAGCTTTCGCTGTCGGTAAAGGTCGAGCCATCCTCACCGCCGAAGTTCTGACCGGAGTTGAAGGTGGAGCAGGTCATGGGTTGTCCTGTACCGGCCTGAACCACAGGCGAGATCGTCCAACCGCCGGCGAGACGACCGATGATGCCCTGTTGGTCCTTATACCAAGGGGTCTGATAGACCAGGAAGGTATTGAAGATGTACTTCTGGTCGAAGGGCTGACGGCCATACTGCTGCCGAAGGTTGTAGGAGTCTTCCGCCGAGATGGAGCTGGAATATTGATTGAACGAACCCAGCCCCAGGGCCTTGCTGGCGGTAAAGTTTTCCTGCGCCGTCAAGCCATGCCAACCGCTGACCTTATAGGTGAGGTAGATGCCGTTGTAGTTGCCGTAGCCATCCGGAACCGCGATGCTCTGGCCGGTGACGACCTGACCAGCGCTACCGTAGGCGGCGTTGGCGGGACTGGTGATGGCTGTACCCGAGAGGCTACGACCGAAGACGAAGCCCGCGCCATTCGCGCCGTTCACGTTGTTGTCAAGCACCTGCCACAGGGAGAAGATGTCCTGCTGGCGGAACTTGCTGGTCTGCTTGTTGAGAACGGCCTGGGTGCAGCTTGTGGCGCCGCAGTAGGCCGATCCGGTTCCACCGAGAGCCGCTTCGAAGAAGGGCTGCGGGGCGATGGATGTGGGCGTTGCGCTCTTCTGGCAGATCGAAGAAGAGACTGTGCAGCCCAACGCGGTTTCGATGGCGACATAGGCAGACTCGAAGGTCTGGCCCCCATATGACAGGTTGTAGGGAACCTGGTTGGGGTTCTTGTAGATATAGTCGTGGTGAATGAGACGACCGATGTAGCCGACTTCGATCAGCATCTTGCGGTTGATCTGGCGTTGAATGGACAGGTTGAACGTGTCCACATCGCTGGGACGCAGGGTAGGATCGAGTGGCGAGGCGATGGATACGCCCGGCCCGTCGACGCCGGGACGATAGGGCTGGGGAAGAGTGGCCGGCGGCGGAGCGGAAGCCGTCAGCGGGCTGATTCCATCCACGCCGTAGCGATACGTTGTGGCGTCCGTGTAACCGGACTGGAGGCAGGTACCAGCAGCGGTTGTACTCGGCTGGACATACTGGCAACGTGTACCCAGAACGAGACCGGGGCTGAGCAGCGGGTTGAGGACTTCCGGCGAGCCGTTGAGGCGGCCATAGATCCTGCCATAACCTCCGCGAATGACGGTTGCACTATCGCCGAAGGCCTTCGCCAGGAGCTTATTCTGGAACTTCGGGTTCCACGCGAAGGAGATACGCGGGGCTGCACCGCCGTAGTAAGGGTTATAGATGTACTTATGATTGCCCAGAGTGTTCTTCAGCAAAGCAAAGGCAATGGTTGGATTATAGATCTGGCCTGCGGCAGCTGCGTTCTTGCGGTTCGTCAGCCATTGGTCAAGGTGGATCGCATCCCCGGCGGTATCGGTCCACTGTACCTGGTTGCCATTGGCTTCGCTGGGGGGCATTTCAATCGAGTAGCTCAGGCCATAGCTGAGCGTTAGGGACTTGGTCGCATGCCAGGTATCCGTGGCATAGATGTTGTAGAAGGGGATGGATACCTTTGCGCCGAACGGCGTGTTGGGCGGGTTCAGCGTCAGGGTGCCGTTTACATTGCTATAGGTGTTGGCTACCTGAGTGTCCGTAACGATGCCGTAGTAGGTATCGAGCAGCCGAGCGTAGTTCGAGCTCGCGTTAGCGCCGACAGAGCCCAGGCCAGCTGCAGAGTAGGTGGCAGTACCGCCCCCGCCCGCATCGCCTATCTGATAGGTGGGTGTGTAGTTGATGCTGGCACCGTTGTCCGTGCGCTGGTGGTAATTCCAGTTGTGCTGGTAGGAGAAGCCCACCTGGATGAAGTGATCCCCTTTCAGCTTGGAGAGGTTGTCGGTGAAGGAGTTGTCCTTGCCATTCCAGATACGGGTACGAATGTTCTGGGTGTTGACGTTGTAAGGGGAGAGGACAGTGGTGGTGTTTTCGCCGAGAGGCTCGATAGCACCAACTGCGCCGGAGACCTGGGGCGGAGCGCCAGAACCCTTCCACTGCCAGAAGTTCCGCAGGTAGCTGTAGTGGAAGTCGTTCGTGAGGGAGGAGCTAATGTTGGTAGTCATACCAAGGACGAGAAACCAGGGCTGCTGCGGACGCGGAGTGACCGCGACGGGCGTACCGATCTTGTCGCCGGGCAACTGGCCGCCGATATCGACCTGGTTGTTGGTGAGATTCTGCAGATTGTAGTAGCGGTAGCTGGCCATAAGATGCCACTTCGCACCGAAATCATGATCGAGACGTGTAGCGAGGAAGTTGCTGCGCTGAGGGGTATTGACGTTAGCCCTGTAGCCGATGGTATTCACACCATCGCAGTAAGAGGTCGAGAGCGCACCGCAACTCTGGTCGAAGGTGCCGGCATAGGTTGCGCCGTTGTTGCCGACGCTACCGGAGTTGGTGACGGGTGCGACCGGCAGTTCGCTGTTGTAGTAGGTGTTCATCGTCGTCGGCATGCCGATGCCGCGGGGATCGGCCGCAAGCAATGCGGCTTGGCTATAGGTTGTGCCAGCAAATGTAAGCTGCTGCTGCTGCAGGAACGCGTAAGAAGGAACGGTGCGCTCGTAGGTCGCTGCCAGCGGGTAGCGGAAGCCTTCGTAGTTAGCGAAGAGGTAGGTCTTTCCACCCAGCAGACGCGGGAGAACCGCACCACCGGCTGCGACACCAAAGCGGCTGTAGTGATAGCTGGGCTTGGGTGTATAGCCGATGGATTTCGGGAAGTTGTTCTGCCAGCTGTTCGCATTGAAGCTGTTGTCGAGATAGTACTCGTACGCTGTTCCATGCCACTGATCGTGGCCGCGCTTGGTGACGACCTGGGACTGCGAACCCGACGAAGCTGCAAAGTCGGCGGTCTGGCCTGTCGTGGAGACCTTGAACTCTTCAATGGAGTCCTGAGGCATGGGAACCACACCCGCAGGGCCTGCGCCGAGGGCACCACCGGTAGTGGAGTTGGTGTTTCCGGAGGTGTAGCCGATGGCCGTGCCGTCCATGTCGGAGGTGTTGGCGCCGCCATCGAGAGTGAAGGTAGTTTGGTCGGCGGTGGTGCCGGCGGTCTGACCGCCCGGTGCGACGCCAGGCTGCATCTCCATAAAGGTGGCTACGTCGCGGCCAATAGCGGGGAGCGAATCGACCAGAGCCGGGTCGACAGTGGTGCCGGTCGAAGCGTTCATGGTCTGCAGGTCGGCATTGGACGCCTGCACGTCAACGGTGGTGTTTGTAGAACCGAGGGCCATCCTGAAGTTAGCGTTCGTCTGCGCACCAACGCTAACGACGATGCCCAAAATCTGATCGGTCGAGAACCCATCCTTCACCGCGGTCATATCGTAGGTGCCAGGGACGATATTGACGAGTACATATTGGCCGGTTCCATTCGTCTTCGTGGTACGCGATTGCTTCGTGCTCGTATCGGTGACGGTAATGGTCGTGCCGGCGATCATGGCGCCCTGCGGATCAGTGACCGTACCGGTGATGGTACCGCTGGTCGACTGCGCAAACGCCATGCCAGAACAAAGCACCGCGATCGCGAAGAAGAGTGCTGAGGTACGCGCAGACAGGGACCACCCTAAACGGAATCGATTCATCAATTTGTCCTCACTGGATATGCTATTTCTCGTGGTGCTTGTATTTCTTCAACAGGGGCTACCTTGGAAACCTGGGTGAAGCGCACAATTCTCGGCAGCGCGGAGAACGAGTGAACAACATGAAGCTGAACGCGTGATGCACGGAAAGAAAAGTTTCAACGTGGGCATGGCACAACGGGGGGCCATATCCTTGGAATCCTGGGGAGGGATGCACGTCTGCCCACAGGGGAGTATGGGCTTTTGATGAATTTGTATAAAAATACTATATGTCAGCTTGTCGAGCAAGGACTAATTAACGCAGACGGCAAAAAGTTGCCTGCGCAGACATGGATGACTTATTGCGACAAGGGTCGATTGATCAATAGCATCTTGGTCGATCAGTTTCCGCGGTAGTTGATAAGTGGCTTCTGGTCAACAGGGATAGGCGAGTGATAGGTCTTGCCGGTCATCTTCCGCGCAAAGTCGGCCTTCGCTGCTGTTACAAGCTCAGGCTTCGTGAACAGATCGGCAGCCGTCAGGGCAAGAGCTTTGGAGGCGATGATCATGCCATCCTGTCCGATGCTCATGCCGGCTGAGGCGGTAGCCTGCCAGGTGTGTGCGGCCACGCCGGGTACGAACGTCGCGGTGGTGAAGCCGATCGTCGGCACCACCCAGCTCACATCGCCGACATCGGTCGAAGCCGAAGGCGCATTCGGGTCGACAGGACGCAGCGGCTCGATCGTATCCGTCTGATCCAGGCTCGGCACCGTATCGATACCCAAAGTCTTTTGCAGCCGCAGCGCAAACTCTTTCTGCGAGGCGTCCATCGTGTAGCCGCCCACCTCCTCAAGGTTCTTCTGCGCGACGGGCGCTAATGCATCGTTGCCCACAATGTTGGCATCGCTGCCGATGCCGGTGACCTCGAGCGTAGTGCCTGTCATCA
This sequence comes from Granulicella sp. 5B5, assembly GCF_014083945.1. GTDB lineage: Bacteria > Acidobacteriota > Terriglobia > Terriglobales > Acidobacteriaceae > Granulicella. The sequence goes on from NZ_CP046444.1 coordinate 3,438,201, forward strand.
GCGCCGCGCCCTGCGCAATCTTCAGGATGCGGTCCCATATGCCTGTAAGCACAGTGTTGGAAGGGTTGCGCGCCATCAGGTCCATCTGCGCCAGGTCCGGCACGATGTTCGGCGCCACGCCTCCTTTGGAGATGATGTAGTGCACACGCGAGTTGCTCGGTATGTGCTCTCGCATAAACTCGATGCCTGTCCCCATCAGCATCACGGCGTCGAGCGCGGACCGGCCGCGATCTGGAGCCATCGCAGCATGGGCAGCGATGCCGTGGAAGGTGAACTTCGCCGAGTCCACTGCGAGCAGGCCGCCGTTGATCACACCATTGCGGTCGCCCGGGTGCCAGTGCAGCACCACATCGACGTCTTTAAACAAGCCGTCGCGCACCATGTAGACCTTGCCAGAGCCGCCCTCCTCCGCAGGCGTGCCGTAGTACCGCAGCGTGCCCGCGATGTGGTTGGCCTGCATGTACTCCTTCACCGAAACAGCCGCGAGCGCAGCGCCAGAGCCCAGCAGGTTGTGGCCGCAGCCGTGCCCCGGTGCGTTGGCGACGACCGGCTCGCGGTCGGGTGTCGTCTGCTGCGAGAGGCCGGGCAGGGCATCGAACTCGCCCAGGATCGCAATGACGGGTTTGCCCTCGCCATAGCTGGCGATGAATGCCGTCGGCTCATCGGCCACGCCGGCTTCCACCTTGAACCCGGCCGCCTTCATCTGCGTTTGCAGCAGCGCCGAGCTCTTGCTCTCGTGATAGCCAAGCTCGGCGTAGCCCCATATCTCTTTGGAGACCTGTTTCCAGTTCGCCGCTCCCGCATCCACCAGCTGCTCAACCTGCTTATGCGCCGAAGCTGTGGATTGGGCCTGCACGGGCGCGGTCACATAAAGACCCAGACAGAATGTGGAAGTGGCAACGGCCATCAGGCTGCGGAGGGTGCGTGGAAAGGCAATCTGCATGCTATTGAATATCGTCATTGGCGGCATCCTTCAAAGGGCTTTGAGATAGATCTGCGAGGCCTGAAGAAGCATGGAACAACCCCCATGCGCATCGGCAGGGCAGGGAGAACAAAGTTGACACTATGCGTGGAGACTATTACAACCCAAAGTACACCGCAATTGTTCGTGGCCCTGTCAGCCACACTCCATTCATTTCCATTCCTTGTTTTAGCGAGGTGATTGTCGCATGCGCCGTCTTACTGTTTGCCTTCTATCGCTTTCCATGGCGGCCTATGCCGTGGAGCCCACACAGACCGCGCCTCTGCGCGGCTACACCGCAGAGCATTCGGCCACCGAGATCCAATGGGAGCAGAAGTTCCGCGCGATTCCCAATACGGACAATCTCCGCGAAAACATGCGCCGCCTCTCTGCGCGCCCGCACCACGTCGGCTCACCCTATGACAAGGACAACGCCGAGTGGCTCCTTGCGCAGCTGAAGTCCTACGGTCTCGACGCCAAGATCGAACAGTTTGAGGCCCTCTTCCCGACGCCGAAGTCGCGCAAACTCGAGCTGCTTGGCCCCAACAAGTTTGAAGCGAAGCTCGAAGAGCCGGCCCTGGCAATCGACCCCACATCCGCTCAGAAGAGCGAGCAACTGCCCACGTACAACGCCTACTCGCGCGATGGCGATGTGACCGCTCCGCTGGTCTATGTGAACTACGGAGCGCCTGCCGACTACGAAGAGCTTGAGCGGATGGGAGTCTCTGTGAAGGGCGCCATCGTCATCGCGCGCTACGGCCAGACCTGGCGCGGCATCAAGCCGAAACTCGCTGCGCAGCACGGCGCGGTGGGTTGTCTCATCTACTCCGACCCCAAGGACGATGGCTACTCCCGCGGCGGGTCGTATCCGGAAGGACCGATGCGTCCGCCCGAAGGCGTGCAGCGCGGCAGTGTCATGGACATGCCTGTCTACCCCGGCGACCCACAGACGCCCGGCATCGGCGCAAAGCCCGGCGTCAAGCTCATCCCGCTCGACAAGGTTCAGACGATCACGAAGATCCCCGTGATGCCGATCTCCTATGAGGATGCGAAGCCGTTCCTGCTGGCGCTCGGTGGCCAGGTGGTGCCGGACGCGTGGCGCGGCGACCTGCCACTCACCTATAGGACCGGCCCCAGCAAGGTCATGGCGCATCTCGCGCTCTCGTTCAACTGGGACCGCAAGCCGCTCTACGATGTCGTCGCAACGATCCCCGGTGCGACCTTCCCTGACCAGTGGGTCATCCGTGGCAACCACCATGACGCATGGGTCAACGGCGCTGGCGATCCGATCAGCGGCGCCAGCCCCGAACTCGAAGAAGCGCGCGGCCTGGGCGAGCTGCTCAAGCAGGGCTGGAAGCCCGCGCGCACCATCATCTACTGCTGGTGGGACGGCGAAGAGCCCGCTCTCCTCGGCTCCACCGAGTGGGCGGAGTTCCACGCAACAGAGTTGAAGGAGCACGCCGTCGCCTACTTCAACTCCGACGGCAACGGCCGCGGCTTCTTCCGTGCGGAAGGCGCGCACTCGCTAGAAAACTTCATCAACAGCGTTGCGAAGGATGTCACGGACCCCGAAACCGGCATGTCCGTATGGAAACGCGCCCGGCTTGCGGCAATGGTGCGTACAGGTCGCGGCGGCGAAGGCGGCGCGGAGTCGCGCAACCGTCCTGACACGCGCATCGGCGCACTCGGTTCCGGCTCGGACTACACCGTCTTCATCGACCATCTCGGGATCGCCAGCGCCAACCTCGGCTACGGCGGCGAGGATGAAGGCGGCGGCCAGTATCACTCCATCTACGACGACTTCTACTGGTACACGCACTACTCGGATACCAACTTCGCCTACGGCCGTGCGCTCGCGCAGACCGCCGGCACGATGATGATGCGCATGGCAGACGCCGATGTGATCCCCTACCAGTTCACCGACGAAGCGGACACGGTGCACAACTACGTCACCGAGGTGAAGAAGCTCGCCGACACCATGCGTGCTCAGACGAAGGAGCGCAACATGGCCATCGCCGAAGGCGCCTACAAGGCGGCTGCCGACCCGAAGAAGGTCAGCGTTCCACCGCCGGTTGAACCTGTGCCGCCGTATCTGAACTTCGCGCCTCTCGATCAGGCATCCGACGATCTCACAGCGGCCGCAGCGGCTTATGAGAAGGCGTTTACAGCGCATGCCGCCAGTGGCGACAGCGCGGTGAACCCCGAGCTCATCAAGACCGAGCGAGCGCTGACCGATCCCACTGGCCTGCCCAACCGCCCATGGTTTGAGAACATGGTCTATGCTCCTGGCTTCTACACCGGCTACGGAGTGAAGACGTTGCCTGCTGTACGTGAGGCGATCGAGCAGAAGGACTGGTCGATCGTCGACGCGGAGATTGCCCGCACGGCAGCGGCACTTGAGCGCGAGGTTGGCATACTGAAGGCCGCTACGAAGATGCTCGCACAAAGCTAAACCTGTGAAAGAATTTCGTACAGTCCACACGATGCGCCAGCGCCAGCTGGCGCATCGTACTTTGCAGAGTACTTTGCGGGTTTGGGCGGCATCAAGGAGTTGGCGATGAACAAGACATTCGACGCAATCATTGTGGGTGCCGGGCAGGCCGGCCCATCGCTTGCTGGCCGGTTCAACGACGCGGGTAAGAGCGTAGCGCTGATCGAACGCAAGCTGCTCGGCGGCACCTGCGTGAACACCGGCTGCACCCCGACCAAGGCCATGGTCGCCAGCGCTTACGCCGCGCACCTGATTCGCCGCGCCTCTGACTTCGGACTTCCGGCACAGCAGCTCGTGGGTGTGGACCTGGCCGCAGTGAAGCGCAGAAAGGATTCCATCGTCAGCAAGTCGCGTCAAAGCCTGGAGAAGTGGCTTACGGGGATGGAGCACTGCACTCTCATCCGCGGCACCGCACGGCTCTCCGGCCCGCACTCCATCACAGTCAACGACGAGGTGTTGCAGGCTAAACAGATATTCCTGAACGTCGGCACCAGGGCATTCGTCCCCAACATACCCGGCATCGACGAAGTTCCCTGGCTGACGAATACAACGATTCTTGAGCTCGAAACCCTGCCGGAGCACCTCGTCATCGTCGGTGGCAACTACGTTGGCCTTGAGTTCGCGCAGATCTTTCGTCGCTTCGGTTCGGAGGTCACAGTCGTCGAACGCAAGCCCAGGCTCGTCAGTCATGAGGACACCGACGTCTCCGACGAAGTACAAAAGATCCTTGAGAGTGAAGGCATCCACATTCGCACCGGCGCCGAATGCATCCGTTTGGAGAGGCTCGGCTCGCAGCCGATCGTCCACGTGGACTGTACCGATGGCGAGCCCGCGATCAAGGCAAGTCACGTGTTGCTGGCCACCGGACGCACCCCCAATACCGACGACCTTGGCCTCGAGTCGGCCGGTATCGAACGCGACGAACATGGCTTCATCCCGGTAAATGCGCGCCTCGAAACCTCTGCCCCCGGCATATGGGCTTTGGGCGACTGCAACGGCCGCGGCGCCTTCACCCACACCTCTTACAACGACTACGAGATCGCCGCCGCGAACCTCCTCGATGGCGGCTCGCGCAGTGTCGACGACCGCATCCCATGCAGCGCGCTCTTCATTGACCCGCCTCTCGCGCATATTGGCATGAACGAGCATGAGGTACGCGAGCGCGGCAAGCCGGCATTGATCGGCATGCGCTCTATGACGCGCGTCGGCCGCGCTGTCGAGAAAGGCGAGACCAGCGGCTTCATGAAGGTGCTCGTCGACGCAGAAAACCAGCAGATCCTCGGCGCGACGATTCTCGGTACAGGTGGCGATGAGGCGATCCACTGTATCCTCACCGCCATGTATGCGCACCAGCCCGCGTCATTGCTGCAACACTCAGTGCACATCCATCCAACAGTCGCCGAACTGATTCCCACGGTCTTCGGCGAACTCAAACCTCTCATCTGAACCAAGCTCGCGACGTAAATCCTCAATAGAGAACCGCAACCGCCGCCAGCGAGAGCAGGTCTCCGAATCGGAGATCAACTCTCGCTGACGGAAGTTAGCAACGGACCTGGCGCATGCGCCACCTTTTGCTCAGCGAGTGGCAGCAGAACGGATAAACGCGCACCGCCCTGTACAAGGTTCGTCGCCTCGACTGACCCAGCGTGCGCCTTCACCACGGCATGCACAAAGGCCAGTCCCAGCCCGTGCCCGCGGGAGCTCGCGCTCTTTACCCCCTGCTCGAATAAACGGTTCCGGATCTCCTCGCTGAACCCCGGGCCATCGTCTTCAACGCGAAGAGACGCCTCCTGTCCTTGCTGCTGCAGCGTAATCTGAACGGTGCTGGATGCAGGCAGATGTTTCAGCTCGTTGTCGAGAAGGTTGGAGACGGTGCGATGCAGGAGAGCTGCATCGGCGCTGACAAAGAGCGGGCCTGAGCTTCGCAGCCGGATTCGGATACCGCTCTCCGTCATGGAGGGCTCATACAGATCGATCATGGCGCGCAGCATCTCGTCCAGGTCCACCTGCGTCCGCGACAATCGCAGGGCGTTGGCCTTCGCCTCGGCCACATCCAGTGACGAGTCGAGAAAGTCGCATAGCCGGTCGAGCTCTTCGATCGCGCTTACGATGGGATCGGCCTGTTCGATGTGCAATCCGCTCGAAAGCGACATCTCCAGTTTGCCCCGTATCGCCGTAAGCGGGCTGCGCATGTCATGCGCCAGCGAGTCGGTGATCGTATGCAGCTGATGCATCGAAGTTTCGATGCGGTCGAGCATGTGGTTCAACGTCCGCGCAAGATTTCCAACCTCGTCGCGTCGCCCGGTCGTGGGCACGCGGCGGCTCAGGTCGGAGTCTCCAATCTTGGACGCTGCCTCCGTGATGTCGCGCACATGCCCCAGCATCTTGCGTGTCGTCAGGAAGATGATGAGGGCTCCGAACCCTACAATCGCCAGCCACCACAGGGTGAAACGCAGCCGCAGGTTTCTCAATACATGGTGCTGATCGCGTTCCGAAAGCCCCAGGTAGATTCGGCTGCCATCATTCACCGAGGTGCTCACAACGCGGAAGGGAAACTTGAAGCCGGCAACATGGATGTCGGTGGCTACGCCCGGCTTGGCACGGCTCGAATGGATTGCCTGAAGCACCGGAGCGACGTTCCCGGCGCCCACCCACAACAGCGGCAGGCCCTCGCGCGACGTCTGCAGAAAGAACACGGCGTCGTTCTCCGGAGCATCGCTGCGCGAACGATCGGGGACCTCTCTGCTGGCCAGCTCCGCAACCTCGCCGACGACCCTGTTATAGAGGCGGTCTTTCGGGGTGCGTTCCGCAACATCGTTCAGCACCTGCACCTCACCGGAGAGCCACGCATCGCTGCGCCTCTGGATGTCATTCGCCATGAACTGGTGGAGCGCGATAAACACCAGCATGGCGCCGGCTGCAAAGGCCAGCGTCCCCCACAACGATATGCGCCACGCCGCGCTGCGTGTCGGTAGGTTAGCGGTCTTTGAGGACATAGCCAACACCTCGCAGTGTCTTGATCAGCGGCTCGCACCCCTCGGTGTCCACCTTGCCGCGCAGGCGATAAATATGCACATCCACCACGTTGGTGTCCGGGTGGATACGCATGCCCCACACCTGATCGAGGATCATGGCGCGTGTAACGACACGTCCGGCATTGCGTACCAGATATTCGAGCAGTACGAACTCCTGCGGACTCAGGTGCAGCACCTCGCCGTTGCGCGTGGCGCGTCGCTTTAGCAGATCGAGCTCAAGGTCGAGCACTGTCAGCCGGGTGGACTCCATGGCCGTCGGCGCATTGCGTTTCAGCACATTCCGAAGGCGAGCCAACAGCTCCGCGAACGCGAACGGCTTCGTCAGGTAATCATCGCCGCCTTGTTCCAGGCCGCGTACGCGGTCATCCACCGAACGTCGCGCGGAAAGAATCACCACCGGCGCTGTAACGCCCAGACTGCGCAGGCGAAGGATAAGGTCGATGCCATCCTGGTCCGGCAGCCCCAGGTCGACGATAAGCGCGTCGTAGCTGTGTGTGCGAGTGAGTGTCTCGGCCGTGCCGCCATCACCCGCGACATCGACCCTATAGCCGGCCTCGGTCAGCGACTCTTTCAGGAAGCCCTGTATCTCGATTTCATCTTCAACGACTAGGAGCCGCATGACATGATGGTAAGCCAAAAAGCCGCATTCGCGACTGCCTTCAAAGAGCGGTTCTCGCGGCCCTTTCGTTCCGCAAAACCATGGCCGGACATGAACGAAAAGTCATCACCAAATGGAGAAGGGAACCATCGACTTCGACAGCATCTCCTGTACGATCTCGGATGAGGCCGTAATCGTCGCCGGCAGCGGCAAGAAGCAGCTCACGCAGGATATTCAGCAGTTCCTTGCGCACTCTGCTCTCCACGTTCATGCTGCCTTGTCGCAAGTAATCTCTTTCTGCAAGCGGAACGGCCGCGCAGCATCGCCGCGCGGCCGTTCCGTTTGAAAGAACAACTGGGTTAGGGAACCGCGATGGGGCTCGGTGCGCTCTTTGGTGTGCTCAGATAGCCTGTGACCTGGTTCTTGCTGATGTCATTCACGACAATCTCAAACAGGGCAGGTGACTTGCCGGAGTAGAACTGCACCGGCTCATCGAGGTTCTTGTCCTTCTTCTCGATCTTCCTGTCATCCGAGTTCACCAGCAGCGTGTACTTCGAACGCTTCGGGTCGGCCTTCTTCAGCTCCACTTTGATCGTGCCCACGTTCTGCGCGCCCCCGCCCTTGTGCAGCGTGAACTCGTAGTAGTTGCGGTCGCCGCGGTGCTTCAACTCCTCAAGCTGCGAGTGGTTGGTTGCAATCAGTCCGCTCATCACCCCGGCATCGCCCATCACCCGCGTCAACTGGGTTTTGGTATCCGCCAGGTCAGCCTGCGTATTGGCAACATCTGTCTTCACGCCACCTACATCCGTCTTTACGGCGCTCACGTCGCTCTGCACATCGCCGACCTGCTGCTGCGTAGCCTTCTGCTCGCGCGCCAAACGTGCCGCGTCAGCCCGCTCCGTAGCGACCAGTTGCTGCGAACGGTCTTCCAGTTGTTTTTGTGTTAAACCGACACTCTGTCCCAGGGCCTCACCCTGCGCCTTCAGTCGTTCGTTCGTGTCTTCAAGCTTCTGCGAGAGGACTGTGTTCTGTTTATTGGCTGCATCGAGCGACTGCTCGGCCTGGGTCAGATGGTTCTGCAGGCCGATGTTCCACCCCAGCGCCGCCAGGGCGGCTAACAGTCCTACAATCGATACACCGGAGAGCCATGCAGGTGCTCTGCTCTGCATTATCTCTTCGTGCTCAAGATCACTCATATCGTACTTTCCTCCTTGCGGACTTGACATGCTGAGGCCGCGTGCAAAAGCGCAGGCTGTAAAAGGAACCTCGCACGCTTAGACGCGGGTTGTTTCCGCTGAGATAGCCGGGACCGTAATGAAACTTTGTAACAGGCCGATCAGAAGTTGCGGCGAAGCAATAATCATCCAGGACAAATAAATCCGGTCGAATCTGTCTGTTAGCGCCGCAAGCGACCATCCCGGTAGCCCCAGCATACCTTGGCGATCCATCTCTGTGCGGCGAACTTACCTGTGAAAAGAACGTCGCCCGGCGATGTAGGGTGGGGAAACCGCCGCCATCACGCGGTCGTTGCCTCGCCCTCGAGGGCGCCGCGCTCTAGGCCTTTGCCAGCGCCTTCAGCCGCTGCCGCATCACCTTCACCGCCTCCGCGCTCTCGTCGATCAAAATGTACTCGCGCCCGTTCTTCGCCGCAGCCACGCCCGTCGTCCCCGACCCCGCAAAAAAGTCCAGCACCGTCTCCCCGGGGTTCGAGTGCACCCGCACAATCCGCTCCAACACACCCAGCGGCTTCTGCGTCGGGTACCCCGTCTTCTCCTTGCCTGTTGGCGACACGATCGTATGCCACCACACATCCGTCGGCGTCTTCCCCCGCGCCGCCTTCGCCGCGCCTACCAGCCCCGGTGCCATGTACGGAATCCTATCGCTCGCCTCCAGCCGGAACGTGTACTCCTTCGGATTTTTCGTATACCAAAGGATGTTGTCATGCTTCCCCGGCCACCGCTTCTTTGACCGCGCTCCATAGTCATACGCCCAGATGATCTCGTTCTGAAAGCACGCCCGGCTCCCGAACACCTCATCCAGCAGCACCTTGCAGTAGTGCACCTCGCGCGGGTCGATGTGGAAGAACAGCGACCCCGTCGGCGTCAACACGCGGTGTGCCTCCTCCAACCGCGGCCGCAGAAACCCCAGGTAGTCCTCAAACGCGTCCGCATACACCGGCATCGCCTCCAGCGTCTCCGTCCGGTAGCGATGCCCGCCAAACCCCGTCCGGTCGCCCGCCACATCGCGCACTGCCTTCATGCGCTTCCGCTGCTGCGTGGTCCCCGTGTTGAACGGCGGGTCAATGTAGATCAGCTCGACACTCCCGGCCGCCAGCTTGCGCAGCGCGGCCAGGTTCTCCCCTCGGATGATGCGGTTCACTTCGTCTCCCTGCTTGGCATCCTGACAAACGAGTCTATTATCAAAGAGTCGTAACAGATTTGGATGCACCCTTCCGCGCGCCCCCTGTCGTGCGCCGGTCGGGTTTCGGGATCAGGAGATTAGGTACGTGCCAACCGAGCTTTATTTCGAAGACTTCTATCCGGGGCTCAAGTTCGTCTCCGGACGCAGCTACAAGGTCACCGCCGAAGAGATCAAGCAGTTTGCCGAGCAGTATGATCCGCAACCCTTTCACCTCGACGAAGCCGCCGGTGAAAGCTCCTTCTTCAAAGGCCTCGCCGCCTCCGGCTGGCTCACCGCCGCCATCGTCATGCGCCTCCGTGTCGAGTCCATCCACGTCGCCGGCGGCATGATCGGCGCAGGCGTCGAGGAGATGCGTTGGACCCAGGCCGTCCGTCCCGGCGACTCCCTCCGCACCGAAGCCGAGATCCTCAACGTCCGCGAGTCCAAGTCCCGCCCCAAATACGGCGTCGTCCGCTCCCGCACCACCGTCTTCAACCAGCGCGGCGAGGTCGTCATGCGCACCGTCGTCAACTTCCTCGCCCCCCGCCGCTCCGCCCTGTAACCTCTCAATCTGGGTTCGCGGGATGCCGGGTGCCCCATGTCGCGCTTCTGAGACATAGGTTCGCAGAGTGTCGGGTGCCCCATCTTCGCGACGGCTCCATCGTCGCTAAGGTGGGATGCACAAATCTCCAGGTACCCACACGCAACCACCCCGTACCACCCCAAGCTCCCACGCCCTTTTCGCACAGCCCACCGGCGTATCCTCATCTCTGTGCGGATGACCATTCTGGCTTCGGGCTCGAAGGGCAACGCGACCATCGTCGCGGCAGGGAACACCTCCGTCCTCATCGACGCCGGCCTCAGCTGCCGCGAGCTCCTCAAGCGCATGGCCCTCGCCGGCGAAGACCCGGCCTCCCTTGACGCCATCCTCATCACCCACGAGCACGTCGACCACGTCTCCGGCCTCGCCGTCCTCGCCCGCCGCCTCGGCATCCCCGTCTACTTCACGGAGCAGACCCACCGCGCCTGGGTCCGCATGTTGACCCCCAAGACCACCATGTCCTACACCAAGTGGCTGGAGATGAAGCAGCGCGAGAAGGCCGAAGCCGAGGCCGCCTCCCACGCCCCGGCCCACACCGTGATCGCAGTTGAGGCCGAGCCCGACGCTACCGCCCAGCTCCCCATCGACCCCGACGACGACACCCCCGTCAAAAAAGATCCCGCCGCGCTTCCGGTAGTCGAGTACTTCCGACCCGGCCACGCCTTCGCCATCGGCGACCTCGACGTCAATCCCTTCACCATCCCCCACGACGCAGCCGACCCTTGCGGCTTCGTCTTCCACGCCCGCTCCGAGAGCCTCCGCATGGCCGTCGCCACCGACCTCGGTTACATCCCACCCAACGTCAAGCTCGCCCTCAAGAACGTCGACGTCCTCCTCCTCGAGTCCAACCACGATCTCGAAATGCTCAAGGACGGCCCCTACCCCTGGAGCGTCAAGCAGCGCGTCCTCAGCCGCGTCGGCCACCTCTCCAACGCCGCCGCCGCCGAGTTCCTTACCCAGGATTACGATGGTGGTGCCCACACCATCGTCCTCGGTCACCTTTCCGAGCACAACAACCTTCCCGAACTCGCCCTCCTCGCCGCCGAGCAGGCTATCGGCAATCGAATGAGTCTCTTAGGCAACCGCATCCTGCTCGCCGGCCAGGCGGAGCCCACCCCCTCCATATGCCTTTGAACCCGTTCTCTAACTCCCGCAGTATGAATCCCTGTCGGTACATCTGGCGTCAAACCCTTGCGTATGGAAGATGTAACTTCCGGCTGTGTAGCCGAGTGCGATAAACTGGAGGCAGTGAACCCCGATATGGCAAATTACTCACATCGATCCGGAGCGAGCGACAAAACCTCCTGCACGGACCCGGTCGTAGGGGCCATCCTCTCCGGATGGCGTTATGACATTACGGGCAACTCCCCCGATCTTCGCCTCGACTACGAGGCCCATCTCTCCGAGTGCGGCCACTGCCGCCGCCGCCAGCGCATCCATCGCACCGTCGATGTCCTGCTGCTCGCCGCCACCTCGCTCTCCTTCGCTGCCTTTTTGCTGGCCGCCCTGGTCATGCACCGGTTGGAGGCCGTCAGCCACATCACCAACGTGCATGTTCACCTGCATCCGGACAATGTAGCTGCCCTGGCCCGCATCCCCGACTCCATCACCATCGGTCTTGAGACTGTCGCTGTCGCCGGCGTCATCGTCTCCATGCTGCTCTGGGTGCTGGTCGCCATGGCGACTCCCATCTTCGGCATGATCACTGCCACGGTTCGCGAGCGCATCGCTCCAGAGCTGCGCGATCGGCTGCGCAAACAGGTAGCCTGATCCCGCGCTGGAACCCGCCGCTTTGACCGAATCCTCCACACCCGACGGCTACCAGCATCCCTCCCACACCAGCGGCGAGAGCATCGCCGCTGTAGAAGCCACCCTGGAAGGCCAATCGCGCCCCGCCCGCCGCCGCGTCAACACCTCGCTCTGGAACTACCCCGCCACCTACACCCTCATCGCCATCAACGCGCTGGTCTTCGCGGTCATGTTCCCCTTCGGCCCGGTCCCGGCGCTGCTCCACGCCCATCAGTGGACCGGCATCCTCACCGCCTCCTTCAACGGCGACACGCTCATCCGCTTCGGCGCCACCTACTCCTACCTCGTGCAGGAGGGCCAGTGGTGGCGGCTCGTCACCGGCGCTTTCGTCCACGTCACCATCCTGCACATCCTGCTCAATATGTGGTGCCTCTGGAATCTCGGCCTCTTCGGTGAGCCGCTCCTCGGCAAGCGCGGCCTCGTCGCCGTCTACCTGCTCACAGGCACCGCTGGCATGATGCTCTCCTTCGCCTGGGCCATCTTCCGCTTCCAGCCCACCCTCGTTGCCGGAGCCTCAGGCGCGGTCTTCGGCATCGCCGGCATCCTCATCATCCTGCTCTCCAACCGCAACCTCCCTGTTCCCTGGGACGAGCTCCGCAGTCTCCGCCGGCAGGTCATCTTCTTCGCGGCCATCAACCTCGTCCTCGGCCTCGGCCCGGACATCCTCGCCAGCGGCGCCGCCTCGCAGCTCTCCGCCCTCCACATCAACCCGAACAACCTACCCCGCATCGACAACTCCGCCCACCTCGGCGGCTTCCTCAGCGGCCTCGCTCTCGGCATCCCGCTCTTCCCCAGGATGACCGCCGGCCGCGCCACCTACCGCCGCCGCCAGCGCATCACCTTTGCCGCTGCCACGCTCCTAATCTGCCTCATCGGCTACGCCCTCACCAAGTTGGTCTAGCATTTTGACCTTCCCGTGATGTGTCATCTCGACCGAAGTCCGCGCTTTTGCGGACGCAGCGGAGAGACCTGCGTCTTCCGTAGCGAGAGCCGCAGGCGCGAGCGTACCCCGGAGGGAGCACGGGCCTCTTGACACGCCCTATACAATAAAAGAAGCAAACAACCCGCCCCAGGCCGGGTTTCGTCGTCTTTGCGCTCTTTCAAAACCGATCCGCTCAAGCCAGGTAACCAACGAGCCGGTTACGAGCCTAACCCCAATCCGCTGCGGATCATACGGCCCAAATAGGGGAGGGGTGGCAGGCAGCAAAAAAAAGAGCCCCGGCTTACGCCAGGGCTCTCTGTGTCAGTCGAACAAACTTAGCTTATCGAAGTCGAAGCCGTTGCGGCGAACTTGCGAACCATAGCCAGCAACAGCCGCCGGTCGCTCTCGGTCAGTTGCGACGAGTACTTCTGCACCTGCGTCAAGAACCGGATATCGTCCTCGCCCATCGCCGTCACATGGGCATCGCGCGTGGCGCTCTCCCGTCCATGGCCGTCGGCAAAGAACTGGCTCAGCGGTAGTTCCAGCGCCGACGCGATCTTCTGCAGCGTATCCAGCGACGGCACCGTGTGCCCGTTCTCAACGCGGGAAAGGTAGCAGCGCAGCAACCCCGTGCGCTTTTCGATATCACCCTGCGACATGCCACGCTGCAGGCGAAAGCTCCGGATCGTTACGCCAATGTTGATCGGCGCCGGTTCGGGCGTGGGTCCTGTCTGCTGCGGCACGACTGTTGTCATAGAAGCCATTAGCCGTAAAGTACCTATCAGCCCTCGCAGTAGCAAGGGTTTATCGCAGAAATCTCAACCTTCTCCGTACCTTTCAAGATTCGTGCTGACCCCGGCACATGGGCAACCACTTCGTCTGCCCAACAAAAACACCACATTCGGCCACATCAACCGTGGCGAAACATGGCGTCTTTACTTCGCGAACTTTGCGGGAGGTCTTTGCCTTATCCCATGTACATCCCGCCATTCACATCCAGCGTATGCCCGGTGATGTACCCCGCGCCCTCCGAAGCCAGAAACGCCACCGCCGCTGCGATGTCCGCATCGCTGCCATACCGTGCCAGCGGAATATGCCCAAGAATCCCGGCCTTCTGCTCGTCGGTCAGCACATCGGTCATCGCCGTCTGGATGAACCCCGGCGCCACGGCATTCACCGTAATCCCGCGGCTCGCAAACTCCCGTGCCAGCGACTTCGTCAGCCCGATCATCCCGGCCTTCGACGCCGCATAGTTCGCCTGCCCCGCCGCACCGGTCTCGCCCACCACCGACGTGATGTTCACAATCCGCCCCCACCGCGCCTTCATCATCGGCGAGATCAGCGCCTGCGTCAGCAGAAAGCTCCCCGTCAGGTTCGTCCGCAGCACGTCCTCAAAATCCGCGAGCTTCATCCGCATCACCAGCCCGTCCTTCGTGATGCCAGCGTTGTTCACCAGGATATGCACCGTGCCAAACTCCGCCAGCACAGCCTTCGCGCAGCTCTTGATGGCCTCTTCGCTGGCCACATCCAGCGCAAATGCTTTAGCCACACCGCCCGCCGCGCTAATCTCTGCGGCGACAGCCTCCAGCTTCTCCACACTCCGTGCCGCCAGCGCGACCGTCGCACCCTGCTTTGCCAGCTCCAGCGCACAAGCGCGCCCAATCCCCTGCGACGCGCCCGTTACCAGCGCAATCTTCCCAGCCAATGAACTCAAAGTCTTTCTCCTTCTACTTCCTATTTCCTACTTGCTACTTCCTATCCCTGTGTATTAAACCACCGCCTCGCCGCGATATCCTTGCCGAGTCATGTCCGATCACCCCGCCAAGCCCGCCGCGCCCAACACCACCGAAGTCTACGCCATCCACGGCGCCGAGCCCGAAGTCCTCGCCTACGCCATGGCGAAGTACAGCCGCAGCGCGCTCACTATGCGCGAATCGCTCACCGAGATCAGCTCCCAGCGCGCGGAGCAGTTCCTAAATACCTTCTACTTCCAGTACGGCCACCGCTCCATCGCCGACCTCGCGCACATCCCCTTCGCCATCGAGCGTCTCTCGCTCCTCGCCGCCATCGCTCTCGTCGACGAGACCCGCTGGGACGGCCAGGAGCGCAGCACCCGCTACCAGGACTTCCGCCGCTCCGGCTGGTACATGCCTGAGCTCCACAGCAAAGCGAAGACCGCCTACACCCGCGCCATCGAAGCCCTCTTCCACGCCTACGACGGGCTCAGCGCCGGCATGTTCGAAGCCCTCAAGGCAGCGATCCCATGTCCAGAGAGCATGAAGCCCGAGGCCTACGCGCGCACCCTCAAAGCCCGCGCCTTCGACGCCGCGCGTTATCTGCTGCCGCTTGCGACGAACACCTCGCTCGGCCAGATCGTCAACGCCCGCACGCTTGAAACCCAGGTCTCGCGCCTGCTCTCCAGCGAGTTCGCCGAGGTCCGGGACCTCGGCACCAAGCTCCGCAGCGCCGCCAGCGAGCCCGCATGGAACGTCCAGCGAGACAAGCTCGAAGAGATGGCAGGCGAGGGAACTGTCGACGCCACCGCCACTGCCGAGATCCTCAACACCCTCATGCCGCCTGTCCGCACCGCGCCCACACTCGTCAAGTACGCGGAGCCGAACGACTACCAGATCGCCAGCCGCCGCGAGCTCCGCCAGGCCGCCGCCGAGCTCATGCGCGACCCCGACGGCAACCCGCGCCCCATCTTCCCCGCGCCCATCGTCGACCTCCTCGACGACGACGAGGACCTCGAGGTGGAGCTCGCTACCAGCCTGCTCTATCCGCACTGCCACTACTCCTACCGGCAGCTCCGCGGCGCCGTCGCCGCCCTCACTGAGCCCCGCCGCAACGAGCTCATCGCCCTCGGCACCGCCCACCGCGGCCGCCACGACGAGCTCCTCCGCAGCTTCCACTCCGGCCACGGCTTCCGCTTCGACATCCTCATGGACATCGGCGGCTTCCGCGACATGCATCGCCACCGCCGCTGCGTGCAGCTCA
The DNA here is from genome assembly GCF_014083945.1 of Granulicella sp. 5B5. GTDB lineage: Bacteria > Acidobacteriota > Terriglobia > Terriglobales > Acidobacteriaceae > Granulicella. The sequence goes on from NZ_CP046444.1 coordinate 3,454,015, forward strand.
TCCAGGAGTTCACCGACCTCCACGGCTACGACGAGCCCACCTGCCCCGGCCAGCCCACCCTCGCCGAAGCCGGCCTCGAACCCGCCTACAAGGCCGCCATGGACGCCGCCTATACCGCCTACCGCACCCTCCGAGACAGCACCGAACCCGAAGCCGCCCAAAGCGCCCAGTACCTGCTCCCACTAGGCACCCGCTGCCGCGCCATGTTCAAAATGGACTTCGCCGAAGCCCTCTACATCTCCGAGCTCCGCAGCGGCATTGCCGGCCACTTCAGCTACCGCCTCGTAGCCTGGGAGATGTACCGCGCCATCGCCGCCCGCCACCCTGCATTGAAGAGCATGTTCCGCATCGAAGACGTCCACATCCCCGTCGACTTGTTGAAGCGATAAATCTACTCGAAAGAAATCAATGACCCAAGAAGAGCTGAACGGGTTAGCAAGAAAAATTCTCGACGCAGCCTTCCGAGTCCACACGGCTCTCGGCCCAGGCTTGTTAGAGACTGCCTATACCGCGTGCCTCGTCTACGAACTTCGTAAGATGGGCCTCGAAGTGAGGACGGAAGTCCCCGTTCCAATCGTCTATGACGGAACGAAGCTGACCGATGTGGGGTACCGAATCGACATTCTGGTAAGCAATGAGATCGTCCTCGAGATCAAGTCTGTCGACGCGCTAGCGCCAGTCCATTTTTCCCAGATTACGTCCTACCTCAAACTGGCGAACCGACGCCTGGGCTTCCTCCTGAACTTCAACGTAGAAAGCCTCCGAGATGGCATCCACCGTCGCGTCCACCGCTTCTAAACATCCTCCCGCCAAGTCCGCAAAGCAGAGACGCCAAGTTTCGCCACGACAGCCATGGCGAAACTTGGCTAACTTCGCGCACTTTGCGGGAGACAGCAGGTGCCTATCCCCTAGTGACCGCCCGCATACAACCCCCGCAACACCTCATCATCCACTACATCCCCAACCCTCAACTCCCCCTCCACCAGCTTGTACTTCGTAAACATCTCCACCGACCGCCTCCAAGTAGCATCTCTCATCATCCCGAACCGCGGGCTCTCCGCATACACCAGCCTCAGCGTCTGCTCCAGCGAAGCCCTCTGCTCCGCCACCGAGCTATCGGTCGCATACTTCGCCACAATCATTCTCGCCGTCTCGCCCTCATGCGCCCGAGCATAGCTCCACCCACGCCCCGTAGCCCGCACAAACTTTTCCAGCTCGCCCACATGCGTCGCCACAAACCTCGCCGGAGCAAACAGTACCTCCGCATAGGCGACATACCCATTCGCGCTCATCGGGATCACGTTCACCGGATGCCCTTCCATCTCCAGCCGCACCACTTCGTCATTCGTATACCCCTGCATCGCCGCCACCTTCCCACTCAGCAGGGAATCGAACTCATACCCAATCGTCACCGGGCGCACATCCGCACGCGTCATCCCATTGAACTGCATCAGCACATCCAGCGCCTTCTCGCCGTCATCATGCAGCCCGATGGTCTTGCCGCGCAGGCTCTTGATCGTCGTCAGCCCCGAGCTCTTCAGCGTCAGCAGCGCCAACGGAGTGCTCTGCATCATCGTCGCAAACGCCTTCAGGTGCGCGCCCTTCGCATCGGCAGCCAGTAGCTGATCGGCCTCGGTAATCCCCACCCATCCATCCGCATCGCCCGTATGCGCCGCAACAATATCCACGCTCGCTGGCCCGCTGCCATCATCAGGGCGGATCGTCACCGCCAGCCCTTCGGCCGCGTAGTACCCCTGCTCCTGCGCTGCCAGTATCCCCGCAAACTGTGCCGTCGATTTCCAATCCAGTTGCACCGTCAGCGGAACAGGCTTCGCACTCTGGGCCAGGGCGCCAGTGGAGAGAAAATAGCAGACACCAAAGCCGATACGACAAGCGATCGTGCGGGTCAACGTCATCTCCTGAAGAAGCAATAAGGGTAAAGAAAAAGGCTCTAGCGAACCCGCTCTACCTCAGCTCCCCTGGACTCAGCAAACCGGAAGGGGTTGAAGTTCGTATGCGTGTCAAACGTGTCGATGTGTTCAGCGTGTTTCAGGAAGTTTACGACAACATACGTCAGCGGCGTCGCTGCAATCTCATACAACACCTTCAGCACATAGCCGGTCACAATAATCTCCACCATCTTGTGTGCTGTAAACGTGCCTACAAAGGTCAAAAAGATCACCAGGCTCGTATCCACAAACTGCCCCACCACGGTCGACCCCACCGTTCGAGTCCACAGCCACCTCCCCCTCGTAATCAGCTTCAGCTTCGCCATCGTGTACGAGTTCGCAAACTCCCCCGCCCAGAAGGCGGCTAAACTCGCCACCAAAATTCGCGGTAGTATCCCGAACACCGTCACAAACGCCTGCTGGTTCCTGAACTCCGGGTCTGGCGGCAGCGCAATCACCAGCGCCGACACCGCATACAGCAGCGCCGTTCCAAAGAACCCCAGCCAGATCGCCCGCCGGCTCGCGGCATATCCGTAGATCTCCGTAAAAATGTCGCCAAAGATATACGTCACCGGAAACAGCACGATCGCCCCCGAGGTCGAGAACGCCGGGACTGAAATCGGCCCCACAAGATGAAACGGACCCACCCGAAACACCTTCTGCGCGACCAGGTTGGCCACCAGCAGGATCACCACAAAAATCGTGGTCAGGGCATCCAGATAGCGAAATTGACGCATACCGTTAGGCTACCCCACCCTACGCCCAAAATAGTCCGGTTCTTCACAGACTACTTTCGCTTTTATTTTGCTTTTTACGGAGCCGGGATGCTAGACTCGGTTTCTAGTTCAGGCAACCGTGCCGCCCAAGGAGACAGATCACGTGGCAGACGACCGCAGCAAGGCCATCGAAAGCGCACTCTCGCAGCTCGAAAAGCAGTTTGGCAAAGGCTCCATCATGCGCCTTGGCTCCAAGGAGGCTATCGGGCCCATCGCGGTCATCTCCACCGGCTCCATCTCCTTCGACGCCGCCCTCGGCGTAGGCGGCGTCCCCCGTGGCCGCGTCATCGAGGTCTACGGCCCTGAGAGCTCCGGCAAAACCACTATCACCCTGCAGATCATCGCGGAGGCCCAGCGCCTCGGCGGCCTCGCCGCCTTCGTCGACGCCGAACACGCGCTCGACCCGGCCTACGCTAAGAAACTCGGCGTCGACACCGACAACCTCCTCGTCGCGCAGCCCGACTACGGCGAGCAGGCCCTCGAGATCGTCGAAGCCCTCGTCCGCTCCAACGCCGTCGATGTCCTCGTCGTCGACTCCGTCGCCGCGCTCGTGCCCAAGGCCGAGCTCGACGGCGAGATGGGCGACTCCCACGTCGGCCTCCAGGCGCGCCTCATGTCGCAGGCGCTCCGCAAGCTCACCGGCACCGTCTCCAAGTCCCGCACCTGCCTCATCTTCATCAACCAGATTCGCGAGAAGATCGGCGTCATGTTCGGCAACCCGGAGACCACCACCGGCGGCAAGGCCCTCAAGTTCTACTCCTCCGTGCGCATCGACATCCGCCGCATTGGCGCCGTCAAGGAAGGCGACGTCGTCGTCGGCAACCGCACCAAGGTCAAGATCGTCAAGAACAAGGTCGCCGCCCCTTTCCGCGACGCCGAGTTCGACATCATGTACGGCGAAGGCATCTCCCGCGAAGGCGACACCCTCGACCTCGCCGTCCTGCACAACATCGTCGACAAGTCCGGCGCCTGGTACAGCTACCAGGGCGAGCGCCTCGGTCAGGGCCGCGAAAGCGTCCGCGGCATGTTGAAGGAGAATCGCGAGATCTTCGGTCGCATCGACAGCGAACTTCGCAAGAAGCTCGGCATCGTAGCTTCATCCGACGCAGAAATCCCAGCCTCGCCCGACAACGCCGCCGAAACAGCCGCCGCCGCCGTCAAGCCTCGCCGCGGAGCCGCCGCCAACTAACCAGTTTGCTTTGCCTGCGAAACAAGCCGCGAGAGAATGCCTTCTCTCGCGGCTTTCTCGTCCGTAGCGCCGTCGGGAAAATAGGCGGGCGATAGGTTTTGAAGGGGACGGGCTTTAGCCCGTCCATATAGACAGCAAAAGAGGAAAGGGGCTTTAGCCCCGAAGGCTAAGGCTTATAGGCGGCAATCGCCTTGCCCTTGGCCGAGAAATCCTTCGCCACCGGATCATGCTTCAGCGCTTTCAATCCAGCGACCACGCTCTCGGCATTCATCACCGCGCCCGCAACCGTCGTATGCGTATGCGGATCACCAAACAGCGGCTCAACCGCAGCCTCGCCCAGCTTGTCGTACTTGTCCGCGGTGATGTCGTTCAAATCGACAAACCCCACATGGTCGCGCTTGGCGACCTCCTCCGTCCAGCCCGCATAGGTGTCCTTGTTCCGCACCACCTTGCCGTCCCTCCAAATCTTCCGAGGAATCAGCGAGCACAGAATCGGCGTCACGCCCTTGGCCTTCGCCTCGCGCACCATCTCATCCTCATACCACCCGAACGTATGCACCACCTCTTGCTGCTTCGTAATCGGGTTGAAGATCGTCTGGGTCTCATCGCTCACGCCCGGCAGCGACGCCCGCGCCCGCGTCGGCTCATCGGGTTTCCCGCTGTCGTTATGCCCAAACTGAACGAGCATCACATCGCCCGGCTTCATCAGCGCCAACGCCTCAGCCCAGTGCCCTTCGGTGATGTACGTCCGTGAGCTCCGCCCGCCGATCGCCTCATTGGCCACATTCACCTTGTCGGTATTGAAGTAAGGAGCCAGCTCATCACCCCAGCCCATCTGGTTATGCGCTCCATCACCGTTCCCGTTGCGAACAGTCGAGTCCCCAATCAGCCAGATCGTCGGTATCCCCGGCTTCCGCTGCACCACCGGGATATGCCGCGTCCGCCCCGGATCAGTATTCACAGCCGCAACCTGTGACGACTTCGCGGCCATCGTCTTCAGCTCCGCCGCCGCCAGCAGATATCCACCCACACCATAGGTAAAGCTCGCACTCGCCGGGTAGTAAGCTGGCTCCGCGCCCGTCTGTTGAATATCCCCCAGTCGCCCATCGGCATACACATGCTGCAGAATCCCCGCCCACGCCTTCGCGATCACCGGCTCATACTTCGCGCGGTCGAGCACGCCGTGGTCCACACCCCAGGCCATGCCATACACCATCAGCGCCGCCCCCGAGATCTCCGGCTGCGGAAAGTCTTCGCCATCCAGCAACGACGACGGCCACAATCCATCCGGCCTCTGCAGCTCCGCCACCCGCGCCGCCATCTCGCGCAAATTCTGCTCATAAAATCCGCGATGCGGATCGTCCGCCGGCAGGTAATCCAGCGTCCGCGCAATCCCGCCCATCACCCAGCCCTCACCCCGGGACCAGAAGATCTTCTTCCCGTTCTTCGCGCGCTTGTCCTTGTACGTCTCATCGCGCGCATACAAATGCTCATCCGCATCCCACAATGCGGCATAGGTCTTCGCCCAGTTCGCATTCAAGTAGTCGATATACTTGTGATCGCCCGTAGCCTTCGCCATCCGCGCCCACGTCGGCGGCCCCATAAACAGCGCATCGCACCACCACCACGGTATCCGCGGATCATTCGACCGCAGCGTCGGCAGCCCGATCACGCTATCCAGCCCCGCCTGCGTCGGCGTCATCATCGCAGCGTCTTTCTTGCCATCCAGCAGATACAGCTCCAGGTACGTCTGCCCTACGCTCTGGTCGTCGGCGTTCGGCATCTTGCTGCGCAACTCATAGTTGTACTTCTTTGCCATCGCTGCCATCGCGTCCTTATACTTCGGGTCGCCCGTCGACTCCGACGCAGCCATAAACCCCGAGTACAGCACGCTCCACGTCCATATCCGGTCGAAGTACGGCTCGGCCACCTTCAGCTGCCAGTCCGCCACCTTGCGCTCGGCCTTATCGATCGCCGCCGCCGTCAGCGCAGGCGAAAGGTCCGTCTGGATCGGTCCCGGGTCCGCCGGCGCATCCCCAAAGTGCCGCGAGATGTCTTTGTCGATCCCCGCCTGCATCGCCGGCGTCGGCTTCGGCCAGCTCGCGTCGTTTGTGGCCTGCGCCATCGCACCCACCGTCAACATCGCGCAGGCGGCCAGCGCCACGCTCATCCGCATCTCTCGTACACTCATCGCATCTCCTGTAGCCACAATCTTGAACGTAGGGCAGCAGCACAAACTCTAAGAACCCTGACCAGAGAATGTCAAATAGAAAACTATTTCAAAATATAACAAGACTCTGGGTGCCCCATCTTCGCGACGGCTTCATCGTCGCTAAGGTGGGATGCAAACCGCCCGGAGCCTCATGTTTCGCCTCTGAGACATGGCTTCGCACCATGCCGCCGCAGCGCCCCGGTCCCGCGGATGCCACCTCTGCCCTCAATACGCTACGATGACTTCGTCCGTATTTAGGAGATCCCATTCATGCCGCAAGGGAAACGCTTTCCAGCCCTCACTCACTTCCTCGCAGGAGCCCTCATCTTGACCGCATCCGCCGCAGCCTCCCACGCGTCCGTCACCAAAACCGCCTGGGGCACCGCCGACGGCCAGCCCGTCTCCCTCTACACCGTCGCCGGCAGCCACATCACCGTCAAGTTCACCAACTTCGGCGCGCACATCGTCTCCATCCAGGCGCCTGACCGCAACGGCCACCTCGCCGATGTCGTCCTCGGCTACAACTCCCTCGCCGGCTACCAGGCCGACTCCAAGACCTACATGGGCTCTGTCGTCGGCCGCTACGGCAACCGCATCGCCAAGGGCACCTTCTCGCTCGACGGCCACACCTACCACATCCCCGCCAACGACCACGGCAACGCCCTCCACGGCGGGACAGTGGGCTTCGACCGCAAGGTCTGGTCCGCGCAGGAGCTCCCCAACGGCGTCGAGTTCACCCTCGTCAGCCCCGACGGCGACATGGGCTTCCCCGGCACCCTCACCGCGCACGTCCGCTACACCGTCGTCGGCGACTCCATCCACATCAACTACTCGGCCACCACCACCAAACCCACCGTCGTCAACCTCACCAACCACACCTACTTCAGCCTCGGCGGTGAAGGCCACGGCGACATCCTTGGCACCGTCATGATGATCAACGCCGACCGCTACACCCCCGTCGACTCCACCCTCATCCCCACAGGCAAGCTCGACCCCGTCGCCGGCACGCCCATGGACTTCCGCACCCCCACTGCCATCGGCAAGCGCATCAACGACAACTTCGAGCAGCTCAAGCTTGCTGGCGGCTACGACCACAACTGGGTCCTCAACGCAGGGCAGGGAACCGGCCTGCACCTCGCAGCCAAAGCCGTCGACCCCACCAGCGGCCGTACCCTCACCGTCACCACCACCCAGCCCGGCGTACAGTTCTACTCCGGCAACTTCCTTGACGGCTCCTTCACCGGCGCGGGTGGCGCAAAGTACCAGAAGCACTTCGGCTTCTGCCTCGAAACCCAGCACTTCCCCGACTCCCCCAACCACCCCGCCTTTCCCACGACGGAGCTGAAGCCCGGCGAAACCATGCACTCCGAAACCGTCTTCACCTTCGGCATAGAGAAGTAGAGATCACACCAGCTCCACGAAACGGCACTGCCCCGACTTGGAGAGTCGGGGCAGTGCCGTTTTAAGCTTTTGCTTTTTTGGTTGTCATTCCCGCAGGGAATCTGCTTCTCGCTCGCCTCGGCAAAACTGCCCGTCTCCTCGACCAGAGTCGGAGCACAGCGTAGACGTAACGAATGAGCCCTCCTGCATCTTTTGCACACCGTCGCCAGCCTCCATCACAGCCGCCGTGGCGAAACTTGGCTGACTTCGCGCACGTAGCGGGAGCGCTTTTCGCTCGACCCATCCAGCCTGTCAACCCTCATAACGTCATTTCCACCCGCAACCCCCTCAAACCAAACCACTAAGCCCCACAAATCAAAAACACTTTCCCCATCCGCGCCTTCTATACTGGAAGTAGGGGTAATTACCGGCAACTGAACGCGGCAAACCACGGTTATAGCCTCTAACCCCTTTGTTAGCCATATCATACCTGTAACTATATACAGAATCAGTCACTTACCCCCGGGATCACCCCGTAAGTCGCTGATTCTGCTGGATACCTCTGCTACATAGGGAGGGGGGAGGGGGTATCGCCTATGCCTCGCTCTCGCGCTTCAGATCGGCCTTCCGCGTCTCCCGCAGCGCCTGCCGCGTGGCCGACACATACGCTCCCGCCAGCAGCAGCAATCCGGAGATGAACGCCCACATCATCAGCCCAACCGACACATAGAACGGCCCATAGACCGCATGGAAGTCCAGGTGTGGCAATGCCAGGATGTATAGGTACTTCGCCCCCTCCCAGATCACGCCCATCACGATAGCGGTGGGCAGCACCGCCCGCGCCGGGATCTTCCGGTTCGGCAATCCCCAGTAGATGAGGAAGAACAGCCCGACGCTCGCCAAACCAGCGCATATCTTCAGGAAACTATCTCCCATGAAGCCGAAGAGGAAGTTGTCCGTATGCCCCACGAACATCCACTCCAGAATCGACCGCTGCGCCGCCGAGAGTGCAATCGAGGCCATCGCCAGCAACGCCACCCCCAGCGCCAACCCCAGCGACACCACCTGATTGGCCAGATACGACCGGTTTTTCTTCACGCCCCAAACACTGTTCAGTGCCACTTCCAGCGGCATAAAGACGCCGGTCGCAGTAATGAACAGCATCACCAGCGAGAATACCCGCGTCCTGGTATGCGCAAACGCCAGCACGCGCATGTTGCGCATCACGAACTCCTGGTTGTTCGGCAGGAAGTTCGTCATCATCTCGCCGACGACATCCACCATGCGCGTCGAGTGGAAGACCCGCTGCGCGATCGTCAACAGCAGCACGATGAACGGGAACAGCGAGAGGATCACCTGCGCTGCCACCGAGAACGCGTAGGTATGCACCTCGGTCCGCGTCATGTACCGCGCCAGAGCCTTCACCTGCTCCAGCGTTCCCGCCTCTTCCACACGCGGAGTCGGCTTGGCCGTGAGCCCCGGAGCAATCGCCTGCTCGCCCGGCTCCACAGCGGCTTCGGTTGCAGGTAAAGCGCCCGTGGCGCTGAGAGGGAGGCTGTTCTCGTCGGAGGACATGCAGATAGTCTACTGGCCCCGCAGACGCGCCGCCGCCCACGCAGCGCTCTCGGCAAGCACAGGGTCATCCTCCGCTGCCCAAGCATCGAGCTGCGTCAGGAACTTCACCTCGCCGCTGTTGCCCATCGCAATGGCGACGTTGCGCAGCAGCCGCTTCCGCCGTGTCCTCTCCACCGGCGAGTTCCGGAAGAGCCGGTTGAACCCAGGCCCATCCAGCGACCCGAGCCACTCCAACGCCGGGTTGATCAGCTCCCACCGTGCCGGCAGCGCACCGCTGGCCGCAACCGGTGCCCGCCGGTTCCAGGGACACACCTCCTGGCAGATGTCGCACCCGAAGACCTGCCGCCCCATCGGCGCGCGCAGCTCCTCAGGAATGCTTCCCTTCTTTTCAATCGTCAGATACGCGATGCAACGTGAAGCATCCATCTGTCGCACCTCGCCAACCGGAAAAAGGGCATCGGTCGGACAAGCATCAATGCACCGCGTACAACTCCCACAACGGTCCGCAGCGGAAACGCTTGCCGCCGCGGGTTCTAGCGCCAGCGACGTGACAATCACACCAAGCAGCAACCACGAACCCTGCTTCTGATGGATCACGCACGTATTCCGCCCAACCCAGCCGATGCCCGCACGCACGGCATACTCCCGCTCCAGCAGCGGCCCGGTATCGACATAGCAGCGCGTCTCACAGCCCACGAAGCGTTGCTGTAACTCAGCCTCAACCGTCTGCAACTGACCGAGCAGGACGTCATGATAATCACTGCCCGGATACGCGCTCGCAGCATCACCGGTATTCCCGCTCCACGCATAGCGCGCGATCCATCCAGCGTCCGCAGCAGCAGGATCAATAGAGCGCGGCGCTTGCGCGTTGTAGTTCACCGCACACACAATCACCGAGCGAGCCCACGGAATCGACCGCCGCAGATCGCCGCGGATGAGCTTGCCGCTCTCATCCGCACGCTTCAGATACTCCATCTCGCCGGCATGCCCTGCAGCGATCCACGCCGCGAAGCGCTGGTCCGCATCCGTTGCGGCCTCGCCTCCCATCGTCCCGACAGCAGCAATACCAGCCAGATCGAAGCCCGCAGCGCGGGCACGCTGCTCGATCCACTCACGGTCTGTAATGCTCAGAAGCATGCCTTCGCCATCATCGCATCCATGTGAGTCTGGGTGACAGCCAAGAACCGTCTATACGATAGATACAGTTCTCTGTGGGTGATGAAGCATGCTGACGCGTAGGCAGTTCCTAAAGGCATCCGGAGCAACCGCTGCAACGCTGAGCTTGCCCAGCCTGGCCCAGCAGAGCGCCCCCGATATCTCCATCGAGATTGCACCGTATCTCCTTGAGGCCTCGCCGAAACACCGGTTCGAGACCGTCGCCTACAACGGCCAGATACCCGGCCCTCTGTTGCGCCTACGCGAAGGCCGCGAAGTCTCCGTCGAAATCAACAACCGCAGCGCAGACCCCGAGGTATTGCACTGGCATGGCCTCTTTCTGCCACCGGAGATAGATGGCGCGATGGAAGAGGGAACGCCGATGATCGCGCCCGGTTCCACAACGCGATATCGGATGACGCCACAGCCCGCCGGCTTTCGCTGGTATCACACGCATACCTTCGCTGGGAAAGACCTGCACAAGGCTGGATATGGCGGCCAGCACGGATTCCTGCTTATCGAGCCACGCGACAATCCTGCGCGCTACGACCGCGAGGTCTTCCTCGGCCTGCATGATTGGGGAGGTCACTTCGAGGGCGGCGACGACGGCTTCATGAACCCCGTCTACGACGCCTCCACCATCAACGGCAAGATGCTCGGCTTCGGCGAGCCGGTACGAGTGAAGCAGGGTGAGCGCGTACTGATGCACATCCTTAACTCCAGCCCAACCGAGGTCCACTGGATCTCGCTCGCAGGACACACCTTCCAGGTAGTCGCTCTCGACGGCAACCCCGTACAGCAGCCGCAGACACTAGAGATGCTGCGGCTCGCGCCCGCCGAACGCATCAGCGCGATTGTGCAAATGAACGCGCCCGGTGTCTGGGTCCTCGGCGAAGTCCGCAAACACGTCCAGGCCGCAGGCATGGGCATCGTGATCGAGTACGCCGGCTCAACTGGTAGGCCCCAATGGATTCAACCGGAGAGCTTAATGTGGGACTACCTGCGCTTCACCAAGCCCACAACGAGCACCACGAATGCCGAACGGATCGAGCTGGTCATCGACTCCCTCTTCAAAGGCCACGGCGCCGAAGAGCAGTGGCTGATCAACGGCAAGAGTTACCCGCATACCGAAGAGCCCGTACTGCGGAACGGCCAGCGATACAGACTCGTGCTGAAGAACCTCAGCATGGATGATCACCCCATTCATCTGCACCGTCATACCTTCGAGGTAAAACGGATCGACAACGGCAATGAACTAAGCGGCTTGATGAAGGATGTGGTGTTGATCCACGCAAAGAACACTACTGAGATTGAATTCGTAGCGAATCATCCGGGCGCCACATTACTACATTGTCATCAACAAGACCACATGGACCGCGGTTTTATGATGCTGTTTCGCTATGCTTAATCGCATGGGGATGAAGGAAACCTGGTTGTCAGCGACAGTGTTCGGGGCTTGCATGTGGGTCTGCACGGCGATGCACGCACAAGGCAACTATGAGATCCAGGTTTACGGCTCTGAGACCGTTGCGCCCAAGAGCCTGATGGTAGAGTTGCACTCGAACTTCACCCCCGACGGACAGAAGTACGTCATCGACAGCGTGTATCCAACCAATCATCAGGAGCACGAGACCCTGGAGCTTACCGAAGGCATCACCGACTGGTCGGAGGTCGGCTTCTACGTCTTCACCAGCGAGCAGAACGGCCATGGAGTGCAATGGGTCGGCGACCACATCCGCCCGCGGGTACGTGTACCGCCAAGCTGGCACTGGCCTATCGGAGTGAGTGTATCTACAGAGGTTGGCTATCAGCGCGCCGTCTACTCGCCCGACACGTGGACATGGGAGATACGTCCCATCATCGACAAGCAGATCGGGCGCTGGTATTTGGCCTTCAACCCGGCACTCGAACGCATATGGCATGGACCGGACGTCAATCAGGGCGTAGGGTTTTCGCCGGCGGCGAAGGCCGGCTACGACTTTACCAAGGTCATCAATGCTGGTTTCGAGTATTATGCGGACTACTGCAGTATCACCTCACCCTGCCCAGTCCACCAGCAGCAACAACAACTATTCGCAGTGACTGACCTCAACGTATCGCCAAAGTGGGAGATCAACGTCGGCGTTGGCGTTGGGCCGACTTCGGCCACCGACCATTGGATCGTCAAAGGCATTTTAGGAAGACGATTCGATTGGGGCAGAAACAAGTCGGATGTGCAGTAGTGCCTGCGCTAGTCTGCCGTAACCTCTCGTAGCGCAGGATAGATCTGCCGGTAGTGCGGGTAGGCATGCTGCATCGTCTCCGCAGCGACCGGCTCGATCACCTCGACAGGGCGAATGGTGGCAGCACAAGCTGCTTGCACGCTGGGCCACGCGCCGATGCCTGTCCCCGCCAGCAGAGCCGCACCGAATGCGCCGCCCTCCTCAGCTTCCAGCCGCTCGACGGAGTGCCCATAAACGTCTGCCTGTATCTGCCGCCAAAGAGGGCTGCGCGCGCCTCCACCACCGAGACGGATGCTCTCGACAGGAATGTGAAGCTCCTCAAACAGGGTGAACGTGTCCTTGAGACTGAACGCGACACCTTCCAGCACAGCACGCACAAAGTGTCCTAGCGTGTGCGAAGCCGTAACGCCAACAAAGGCTGCGCGCGCGTTGGGGTCAAGATGCGGTGTGCGCTCGCCGAATAGATACGGCGTCCAGAATAATCCATCCGAGGCCGGGGGAATAGCTGCCGCAAGCGCGGTGAGTTGGTCGTAGCTCAGGTGCGGCGCAAACGTGTCGCGGAAGTACCGGAAGCTGAGACCTGCACCGTTGGTGACACCCATGACATGCCAGATGCCGGGTGCAGCGTGGCAGAACGTGTGGAGACGACCCTTTGTGTCCTTCGTCGGCGTCGAGGTCGCCGCGAAGACAACACCCGAGGTTCCAATCGTCGCCGAAACAGAACCTGGCTGGAGGATGCCCATGCCAACCGCACCTGCACCCTGGTCGCCAGCTCCTGCCACGACAGGCGTGCCCGCAGCCAGCCCTGTAATGCCAGCTGTCAACTGCGTGATACGGCCGCATAGCTCAGGGCCTTCAAAGAGGCTCGGCAGCCATGACATTGGAATGCCGGCAGCCGCAGCCACCTCTTGCGACCAGCGCCGATGCGTGACATCAAGCAGCAGAGTACCGGATGCCTCCTGCATGTCTATCGCATACTCGCCCGTTAGGCGATAACGAACGTAATCCTTCGGGCATAGGACGTGAGCGATCCTGGCAAATATCTCAGGCTGGTGCTCACGCACCCAAAGCAGCTTGGTCAGAGTGAAGTTCGGCAGCGCAGGGTTACAGGTGAGCTCGATAAGACGTTCGTAACCGATGGTCGCCGTCAGCCAATCACATTGAGGCTGGGTGCGCTGGTCACACCAGATGAGTGCCGGGCGCAGGACCTGCCCGTCGGCGTCCAGCATGACGCAGCCATGCATCTGCCCCGTAAGCCCCACGGACTCGACGACGTGGCCCGCGGCAGCTGCCGACTTGACGACAGCGCGGATGGAAGCCTGCGCCGCACGCCACCAATCTTCCGGGGCCTGCTCAGCCCAACCGATATGTGGAGAGCTAATCGGAACATGCTCAGTCGACTGAGAGAACAGAACGCGGCCATCCCGATCCACAATGGCCGCGCGCGTTCCGCCAGTGCCTACATCTACACCTAAAAACATTTGTCCGTCCGCTCTCCTTGAGAAATGGCCGCACTTTGCGCCGCGTGCAGATCAACTACGCTTTGTTGACGTCATTATGGCGTGGCCGGTAACGGATCGTGTAGAAGGCACCGAAGATTGTGAGTAGCAGTCCCCACCAGAATGTGGGATGCAACTGGTTAAGAACGGTATCAGCCTCATGCCCGCTAAACCACTCCCATGCTCCATACGGTAGCAATACCACCCCATATGCCAACGTCATGATGCCGACGAAAAACCAGATGGAGAGCATCTCTCCGCGCCCTGTTCCTTCTGCCATTGTGAACCTCCAAGCCCGCTTCTAGTGTGAGCCCAATTTCGATTAGAAGAAGATGATGTTAAGAATCAAGAAGACCACGGCAACGACCACCGCCCAGAAGATCGGCTTCTGAAAGAGCGTTGTCGCTCCATCATCCGGGATGACTGTTGCACCGTAGACGAGACCATTCAGTTCAGAGTCGTTTTTGGGCTTTGTCATATAGCTCACGAGTACCGTGACGGCGACGCAGATGAGCCAGCTCCAGAGTGCACGGAACATGTTTTCCGCCATCGGTTGCGCATCCGGCGACAGTGCGATGCGAGAAAGTGCCACAGCTCTATGAGCTGCGCTTCCAGTACTCGTATAGATGAACATGCCGATCGACGAGGCCGTGCCGGCCAGCAGGCCAAGAAAGCCACCCCAGTTCGTGGCACGCTTCCACAACATGCCGAGGATGACCGTGCCAAAGAGCGGCGCAATAAAGAAGCTGAAAAGGGCCTGCACGTAGTCCATGATGGAGGCCGCATTCATGACGAGATAGGCGGTGCCGACAGAAATGATCATACCGACGACTGTCGAAACTCGGCCCATCCAGACATAGTGCTGATCGTTAGCGCGTTTATTCATGTAAGCGCCATAGATGTCATAGGTCCAGACCGTAGAAAAGGCGCTAACGTTGCCGGCCATGCCGCTCATGAAACCGGCTACAAGGGCAGTGATTCCAAGCCCCAGGAGGCCCGGACCGCAGTAGCGGATCAACATTAATGGCAGCACTTCGTTGTAACTATAGGGATGTGCTGCATCGACTTGATTCTCGCCTACAAGATGTATCAGTTGATGCGTATGCGGGTCGCGCAGGACGCCCAGTGCCAGAAGGCCAGGAACAATCACAATAAGCGGAATCGCCATCTTAAAGGCGGCGCCAAGAACCGGTGCCATCTTAGCGGCGCGCAGGTTGTGAGCACTGAGCACTCGCTGCACGACAAGAAAGTCCGTCGTCCAGTAACCAAAACTGATAACGGCACCGAGGCCAAAGACGATGCCAACCCAGTTGATGCCCATGGGATTGTCTTTGAAGTGCCCCAGCGTGGACCACAGATGCGTGTAGTCATTGGAGCCAACATTGACTGCAATCTGCGCCTTGAGCTTGGTCCAACCGCCGGCTTCGATCAGCCCGAGGATTGGAATCAAGGCCGCCCCAGCCCAGATGAGAATGAACTGCAGGACTTCGTTGATGATGGCCGAACGGAGGCCGCCCAACATGACGTAGACCGCAACGGTCGCCGCACCGACCCAGATGCTGAAGTTGATGTTCCAGCCGAGGATGACTTTCATCACCAACGCCATTGCATACATGTTCACGCCGGACATCAAAATCGTCATGAAACCGAAGGAGATCGCAGCAAGGCCACGAGCCCCTTCTCCGAAACGGAGTTGCAGATAGCCTGGCACCGAGTGCGTCTTCGAGATGTAATAGAACGGCATCATCACAATGCCAAGAAAGAGCATGGCTGGTATGGCGCCAATCCAATACCAATGCGTGGCGAGGATGCCATATTGATATGCGGACCCTGCCCACCCCATGAGTTCGAGCGAACCAAGGTTGGCGGAGACGAAACTCAGGCCAGCGATCCAAGCGGTCATCTCACGGCCGGCCAGGAAGAATTCCTCGCTGGTGTTCGTCGAACCTTTAACGTAGAAGCCGATGAAGATGACCACACCGAAATAAAGGGCCAGGATAATGACATCTACTGGATTCAGATGGGTCAGTTGACCACTAAACATAAACAGTGCGAAAACGGCTGCTGGATTCATAGAACGGAAATCACCAAATCGGAATTTTGAAAATTGCGCATGGCTGAATACTGAAAACGATTACATACACTGAGGGACAGCGCAAATCCTGCCTTTATTCTTGATCTTTCGAAAGCAGTACAAGTACGACATCATTTTGTGCAGATTGAAGTTTGGCCGAGAAGCTTCTTCCCTGGTCAAGGGCCACTTTCTCTATGAATGGTCGATCTGTTACGAATGCCCGGAGTTGCGCTATTTGAGCGGAACATGCATTCGCAGGCGCACCCATGTCGAGCCATGCCGAATAGGCGTCATTGGAGCGGTAGCCTGTCCGATAAGCCCTGATTGTATAGTGTCCAGGGTTCAGGTGATCCAGTTGAAGCTCGACAGAAGTCGCTGGCTCTAATGGATGAACGTGCCGGTAAAAGACACGACCGCCTGAGTCCTGCCTGAGAGGTGCCTGTTGGGCCCGAGAAGAGAGGCTGAAGGAGAGCGGCAAAAACAGTGTGGACAGGGTAGGAAACCACCATTCTAAGCGGATGACTCTTCGTCCGCTGGAATACCTTTCGACGACTGACGGCGTACCTATGCTCATAGACCCTTCATTTCAGCTGCTCGACAGCTACCCAGCCCGCCTAATCTATCGCCTTATGAGCATGAGATGCAACCAGAATCGGATCTATCAGCTAATATTAAATCGCTTTACGCGGGAGAAACATGCCGTGCGCTCGCCCTCATGGCTTGAAAATCTATCTTTGCTTAGAGCTGCTTCCTGAAACCGCCTGGCGACGAGAGGCTGGCCCTGTGGATTCTCGCACAATAAGCTTCGGCTTCATGAAGATTGATCTGTCGTATTTTTGGGACGGATCAGCAATGCGATCCAATAGGATCGATGCGCCGAGCTTCCCCATTTCCGCGAGTGGCTGGCGAATCGTGGTGAGACTGGGAACGTTGAATTCTGCACTCACAATGTCATCAAAACCCACGACGGATACGTCCTGTGGCACGCGGAGACCACCCTCGTGGAACGCCCGGATAGCACCGATCGCAGAGGTGTCATTGAAGCCTACAAGCGCGGTAAAGTCCTGGGTAGTACGCAGAAGCCTCTTTACCGTGGCATAACCAATCTCGGGGGACCAGCCAGATTCGTGAATCTCTACCATTCGTTCAGGCGTCAATGAGATGCCGATTTCGCGTGCAGCCTGTAACGTTGCCTCCCAGCGATAGGCTGTATCGATCACAGTAGGGTGCCCCTTCATCAGGGCGATCTTCCGGTGACCCAGTTCATAGAGGTGGCGTAAGGTGACACGGGCAGCAGCCAGATGATCAAGAACTACATTTGTGACACCTTCCTTCTCCAAGTGTCCTGAGATTGTCACGATCGGAAGCGGCGATTCGAAGTCTGCATTTGAATTAAGCAGAAGAAGACCTTCGGCCCCCTACTGAGTAGCATCCGCGGATACTCTTGAATGAGTTCCGGCTGCCAATAATGACACGTAGTGAAGTACATGAACTTTTTCTGAACAAAGTAGCGTTCAGCGCCGGCCATCACCTTGGTGAAATAGCCTTCACTATGATCCGGGGCGATAACACCGACTGAATCACTACCACGCTTATTCAGATTCAATGCAAAGTAGCTTGGACGGTAGTTGAACTTTCGTGCAGCTTCGTGAACTCGACGACGCGTCTCCTCCGTAAGGTTCTTTGCCAATGGCGCATCATTCAAGACGAATGAGATGGTCGTCTGCGATAGGCCCAGGTATTCAGCGAGATCTTTGAGGGAGGTCCTGGTTTTGACCGGAGCCACGCTATTGTCGCGTAGCTTCGACAGCCCTGCCTCAGCTTTCGAGGCCGATCGAGTTGACTTAGGTTTGTTCTTTTTAGTCATGCAAAGCTACCAGCAGATCCTTTGTCTCCAGGCTGTGCCTCGGAATATTCAAGCATCGCGACTATACAAGCATATTTCGGACGCCGAGCCGAAAGACCCACCGACGCGATATTGTGTCTGTGCGCTGGGCTGTCTATTGTCTTTAGGCTAATCCCGTCGTTGTCCCTCGAGGATTTTTCGCTCCATCGTCTAGAATATTTTTGGTACTGCGCCTCCTACCTGAGGACGTAAGCAAGTGTCGAGGTGGAGCAGTCGACTCGCGGACCATGAGCTCTGGCTCAAAGAGAATGGACTCGGGATAGTCGCTCTGTGGCGACTCGATGCGGCGGAGAAGAGTTTCAACGGCGGTTTCCGCCATCCTTCGCAGCGGTTGACGGACAGTTGTAAGGCGAGGCGTCTGATATGCCGCACTTGAAATGTCGTCAAAACCGATGACCGAGATATCGTCGGGACATCGCAGTCCGCAGTCGACAATTGCACGGATGGCCCCAATTGCGGCGTGGTCGTTGAAACAGAAGATGGCCGTGAGATCGCGAGTGCGCAGGAGCAGATCGCGAATGATTGGGTATCCGAGTTCAGGAGACCAGAGATTCGCCTCGAGGTAGATACAAAGCTCTGGATAGATGGTCAAACCGATCCGCCGGGCCATGTTCATGATGCCCTCCCAACGCGCACCCGCGTCGAGGGCGTATTTCGGGCCTTTCATGAAGGCTATCCGTCGATGACCCAAGTCGTAAAGATGCTTTAGTGCAAGCATCGCTGCCAAATCGTGATCCATCACAATATTCGTATTGCCTTTGAGTTTTTTGTGCCCGGAGATGGTTACGACCGGAACACGGAGTTCTTCATTCAGTGAGCTGTTAACCAACAGGTAGCCCTCAACAGAACGTTTCGCAAGCAAGCGCGGATACTCCTCAATCAGATCTGGCTTGCACTGGTGACTAACGACGAAGTGTAGATAGCCGGACTGCAGGAGGCGCTCTTCAATCCCGTTCATCAGCATCGTGAAATACCCCTCACTGAACTCGGGCACGATGACCCCTACCGTAAAACTCTGACGCATACGCAATGACCGTGCGATCGGACTGGGGCTATAGTCCAATCGCTTGGCAGCCTCGAGCACTCGATGGCGGGTGGCCGCAGAGATAGCGGCGACCCCGGGAGCATTGTTCATCACCAGAGAGATGGTCGCCGGTGAGAGGCCTAGATACTCGGCCAGCACCTTCAGGTTGACCGGTCTCGGCTCGACGGGAGTGGTTTTCTTGATTGTCATGCTCTAGCAACGTTCTAGCACGTTGCGGCCTCGTTCATGACGGGGTTTTCGACAAAGTCCGTCACTGAGGATAGAGGCTGAGCAGAGCGGTGTTTGCACCAACTACTATTTCAAGTGAGTGCGGACGCCGCTGAGGCTGAATTAGGGCGCTGCATTCGGAGGTTTGGTCAATCACGTTGCGAGCCTGATATAGTTCGTTGCGTGAACTGAGGCGCAGTTTAGCTAAATCGATTCATATAGGGACTTATCTCCATGTGAAGCGTTGGTACCCGACTGCGTGTATCCACAACTGGCTTGAGAGGACATCGTTCTATGAAGATTCAACGCTATATCTGCACCACCTGCATCTGCACTGTTTTGACTATCGTTACCCCGGTAATTTGGGCTGGCCAATCCGGTGGCGCAGTAAAGACACCGGCACCGCAGCCGTGGGCAGATAAGTCATTGAGCCCTGACAAGCGGGCGGATCTGATGGTGCACGCAATGACGTTGGACGAGAAAATTCAGCTTGTTCACGGGGACGGCTGGGGCGTATTGCGGGCCGGCGCACAAGTAGCGCCGGGGCATAACGGAGGAGCCGGGTTTGTGCCAGGAATCCCGCGCCTCGGACTGCCAGACATCAACCTGGCGGACTCGGCTGTGGGAGTGAGGATGGCAGCGCGGGAGAGCCGCTACGCGACTCTGCTGCCTTCGGTGATCGGAATGGCTTCGAGCTGGGACCCTGACGCTGCCCGGCTGTATGGCTCGGTGATCGGCCGCGAGCTGCGTGCACAGGGATACAACATGTCGATCGGCGGTGGCATGGATCTGATTCGGGAGCCCCGGAACGGACGCAACTTTGAGTATGCCAGCGAGGACCCAATCCTCTCCGGGATCATGGTGGGTGAACTTGCCAGCGGTGTGCAGGACAATCACATCATGGGCGACATCAAGCACTATGCCCTAAATGACCAGGAGACTGGCCGCAACTCACTCAATGCAGGGCTGAATGAGCGTGCGATGCAGGAGACGGATTTACTCTCCTTCAAGATCGGCATTGCACTGGCCAAACCCGCGGGCGCGATGTGCTCGTATAACCGAGTTAACGGCGACTATGCGTGTGAGAACAAGTACCTTCTCGACGATGTACTTAAGCACGATTGGGGCTTCAAGGGATTTGTGGTCTCCGACTGGGAGGCTACGCACAGTACGGTAAAGGCGGCTCTGGCTGGGCTCGATATGGAGCAGCCGGGGATTGAATACTTCGGCAAGGACCTGAAGCAGGCGGTGCTTGATGGCAAGGTGCCACAGGCGCGGCTGGATGACATGGTGCATCGGATTGTGCGGAGCATGTTCGCTGCCGGCGTGATCGACGATCCTCCTGTACGGAGCGTCGTTGATCCATTCCGCGGTCGAGATGACGCCGAGCATATCGAAGAAGAGGGCCTCGTTCTCTTGAAAAACGACCATATTCTCCCGCTTGCCGGTGGCGAGGTGAAGAGCATTGCGGTGATCGGCGACCATGCAGATACTGGTGTACTCTCCGGTGGTGGGTCGGCACAGGTGGATGCGCCGGGAGGGCGGCCAGGTGGGTCGGTGTGGGGGCAGCCGGTGTACTTCCCTTCATCGCCGCTGAAGTATGTGAAGGTTCACGCGGGAACCGCTGCGCATGTGACCTTCGATCCGGGGACCGATCCGGCACAGGCAGCGAAGGTCGCGGCTGGAGCGCAGGTGGCAATCGTGTTCGTGACGCAGTGGATGAGCGAGGGGCAGGATGCTGCAACGCTCAGCTTACCGCATGACCAGGATGTGCTGGTGAAGGCTGTCGCGGCGGCGAACCCGAATACTGTTGTGGTGCTGGAGACGGGCGGCCCCGTCGATATGCCGTGGGCGTCCAGCGTGAGGGGGATCATCGAGTCGTGGTATCCGGGGATCGGCGGCGCGCAGGCGATCGCCAATGTGCTGTTCGGAACGGTGAACCCTTCTGGCAAGCTGTCAGTGACGTTCGCGGCCAGCGATGACCAGTTGCCGCATCCGCATGTAACGGGGCTCGTGGAGCATACCGTCAACAACCGGCTGAAGGCGGACCAGCGCGGACGTCAGCCGCATGACTTTCCGGTGGACTACAACGTGGAAGGCATGATGGTGGGTTATAAGTGGTTTCAGGTGAAGGACGAGAAGCCGTTGTTTCCATTCGGCTATGGGTTGAGCTATACGACGTTCGACTACTCGGGGTTGAAGGTTGACCGTGAGGCAAAAGAGGTCAGCTTCGAGGTGAAGAACACAGGCAGCCGCGATGGTGATGAGATCGCGGAGGTGTATGTGACGCTGCCGAAGAGCGCGGGGGAGCCGTTCCGCAAACTGGCTGGATGGAAGCGTATCGCTGTGGCTGCCGGCACTTCGCAGACAGTCACGGTGCCGATCGATCCCTTGTATCTGTCGATCTTCGATGTGAAGGACCATGCGTGGAAGCAGGTGCCGGGTGAGTATCACTTTGAGGTGGGTGGCTCGTCGGCGGATCTGCCACTGCATGAGAATGTGATGGTAAGCGCGAAGTAAGAGGGAGACCGATGCGACAACTTCTGTACGCCTGCGCTGCAGCCCTATTGATGACAGGTGTCTGCGCGCAGGCGCAGCAACTGACGCTGACGCGCGGCGAGGTGACGGTTTCGGTTGAGGGCTATGCGACGAATATTGCACGCGTGACGCTGAGTTTGGATCGGCAGCGTGCGCTTGCTGGTCCCGGTTATGGGATCACAGCCAAGGCGGATGGCAATGGTTGGAGCGCAGCGTCGGACGAGAGTGGCGATACGCTGCGGTCGTCGCAGATGGTGGTGCATGTTGCGCCGCAGGGCAAGCCGTACAAACCGACGGGGACCGCGGCTGATATTGCGAAGTTCTTCGGTGGGTCGACGCCTTGGGTGGGGTTGAAGGTGTCGACGCCGGACGGGAAGACGCTGGTGGATATGCAGGGTTGGGAGATGTCGGTACCGAACTACAAGGACGGTGACCATGACATCCTCTACGACAGGCGGCCGACGGATGATCCGTTCTATCGGGTTGGGGCGACGTTTGTGGCGCCGAAGGATGAGCACTACTACGGGCTGGGGCAGAACCAGCTGGGGTTTATGGACCGGAGCGGGCATGTGGTGCGGTGTGCGCATGACTACGATGCTCCGGGCGGGCAGAGTGTGTGCGTGCCGTTCGTGGTGACCAACAAGGGCTATGGCATTGTGTGGGACAACCCGTCGCGGACGACGGTGGCGTTTGCCATCGGGGACCAGACGAAGTGGACCTCCGATGTTGGGCAGCGCGTGTCGTTCTTCGTTATTGCGGGCAAGACCTATGATGAGATCTACGAGGGCTACCGCAAGCTGACGGGCGATGTGCCGATGCTGCCGAAGTCAGCGTATGGATACATCCAGTGCAAGCAGCGGTACACGTCGCAGGCGGAGTTGATGGCCGTGGCCAAAGGCTATCGTGAGCGGCATCTGCCGATCGACGACCTGGTGATCGACTGGTTCAGCTATACCAAGATGGGGCAGATGGACATGGACCCGGCGAAGTGGCCTGATCCGGTGGCGATGAACCGCGAACTCCATGCGATGAACTATCACGTGATGATCAGTGTGTGGCCGCGGTTTGTGCCGGAAGACCGTTACTACTCGACGCTGTTAAAGAATGGATGGTTTGAGCACCTGGCCGATGGGACGCCGACGAATGGCTTGCCGTATGACCGCGCGGGCTCGGACATTGATACGACTAACCCTGAGGCCGCGAAGTGGTACTGGAGCGTGATCAAGGAGAACTATGTTGCCAAGGGCTTCGATGCGTTCTGGGCCGATGAGACGGAGCCTGACCTGCCACCGAATGGGAGCTACTTCCACATTGGGCCGGGGACGGAGTTCTTCAATGTGTATCCGCTGTTCCATACGGCTGCGTTTTACAACGGGATGCGCAAGGACATGGATGAACGGGCGCTGATTCTGGCGCGCGACAGCTATCTTGGCGCACAGCACAATGGAACGATTTTTTGGTCGAGTGACATTGCGCCGACGTGGGATGTGCTGCGGCGGCAGGTGCCGACGGGGATCAACTTCGTGGCTTCGGGGATGCCGTACTGGAGCACTGATATTGGCGGCTGGCAGTATCTGCCGAAGGTGCATAAGGCAGAGCGGCCGGTGCTGATCGACCCATCGGACGCACGGGCAGAGGTCGGCGGCTATGACGACTACCCGGAACTGTATGTGAGGTGGTTCGAGTATGGTGCGTTCCAGC
Organism: Granulicella sp. 5B5; assembly: GCF_014083945.1. Taxonomy (GTDB): domain Bacteria; phylum Acidobacteriota; class Terriglobia; order Terriglobales; family Acidobacteriaceae; genus Granulicella. Next base: position 3,477,443 of record NZ_CP046444.1, read on the forward strand.
CAAACTTCCGGTCGCACGGAAGCCGGCCGGAGAACGAGGTGTGGTCTTATGGCAAGCAGGCGGAGCCGATCCTGGAGAAGTATCTGCGGCTGCGGTATCAGTTGATGCCTTATCTCTACTCGCTGGGCTGGAGTGCGCATGAGACGGGAGCACCGTTTATGCGTGGACTGTTCATGGACTTTGGCGACGATCCGGAAACGGCGAACATTGGCGATGAGTATATGTTCGGGCCGGCGCTGCTGGTGGCTCCGGTGACGGAGCAGGGGATGACCTCGCGCAGCGTGTATCTGCCTGCTGGGACGGACTGGTACAACTACTGGACCAACGAGCGCCTGCACGGCGGGCAACGCATTACGGTGAATGCGCCGATCGATACGATACCGCTATTCGTGCGGGCTGGGTCGATTCTGCCGCTGGGAACCGCCGTGGAGAGCACGAATGAGGTGCAGAAGATTGCGGCGGTGAAGGTCTATCCGGGAGCGGATGGCGATTTTGATCTGTATCGCGACGATGGGAAGACCTATGCGTATGAGCATGGGGCCTATACCGTTGTGCATCTGCATTGGGACGATGTGGCGAGAAAGCTGACGCATCGCGGTGGCGATGTGGGGTTCGCCGGTGGAGCGGAGAAGGTTGAGGTGGTGGAGGCGCAGTAGGTGATACCCCCTCCCCCCTCCCTATGTAGCGGAGGTATTCATTAGAATCAGCGACTTACGGGGTGATCCCGGGGGTAAGTGACTGATTCTGTATATGCTTACGGGTATGATATGGAAAAGATTGGGGTTAGCGCGAAGTTTTGTGGCGGGATGGTTTTCGCGTTCGGTTGCGAGTTTCGGGTTTAGAGTTTCGAGTTTTTCTTTGCCTACTTCCAGTATAGAAGGTTGAGGCGGGGAAAGTGTTTTTGGTTTCTGGCGGTTAGTGCCTTGGATTGAGGTGGTTAGCGGTCGGCGAGGCCATCGAAGGCTTGACAGCGCGATTTAGTGTGACGGCAGGTGGGCGTTGAACTGCTTGATGACGATGTCGTTCGGCTGGCTGCCGGCGGGGAGCAGGGTGAAGAGGGTAGGGCCGTTCTTGTCCTGCATGCGGATGACGGAGACGTCGGCGGAGCCGGCGTCGGTGACCAGCAGCAGGTGCTCGTCGGTGGAGAAGGCGAGGGCGTCCGGGCGGGCGCCGGTGTGGACGCTGGCCTCGGCGCGGCCGTCGTCGATGGAGTACATGGTGGCAGACTCGGAGCCGAAGTCGGAGACCCAGAGGCTGGAGTTGTCGCGGCTGATGACGGCGCTGGCGGGCTTGTTGCCGACGATGTAGGTGCCGAGGACCTCGTTGGTCCAGGTGGAGATCTCGGAGATGCTGTCGGAGTCGAAGTTGGTGGAGAAGACCTCGCCACCGTCCGGCTTTACGACGAGATGCGTGGGGGTCTTGCCGACGTCGAGCAGGGTGAGCAGCTGGTCGTGCTGCAGGGAGGCGTCCTGCTTGCCGCGCCAGGAGTCGGGGTCGGCGGCGAGCCAGACGGCCATGACGCTGTGGCCGCCGGAGCAGGTGACGAAGGCCTTGGAGGAGTCTGGGATGATGGCGACGTCGGTGGCGCCGGGACAGCCGGAGAAGGCGTCGCGGAAGGTGAGCGGGTGCGCGTCGTCCTTCGGGTTGATGGAGTAGACGGAGAGGCTGCCGGCGATACGGTTGCTGACGACGAGGGAGCGGTTGTCCGGCGCGACGCGGACGACTCCGGGGGCCTCGCCGGTGGCGGCGACGCCGATCTCGCGGCGCTGGTCGAGGTCGATGACGGAGACTGTGTTGGAGCCGGAGTTGGCGACGTAGGCGCGTTTGCCGTCGGGCGCGACGGCGATGGAGTAGGGCGTGCGATGGACGCCGATGGTGTGGACGACGGTGTTGGTCTCGGCGTCGATGACGGTGATGGAGTCGGAGCCGGCGTTGGCGACGTAGACCTCGTTGCGGACGGGGTTGACGGCCATGCCGCTGGGGTCGCGGCCGACCTGCAGCACGCGGTCGCGGCGCAGGTAGACGAGGTCGAGCACGGTGACGGTGTTGTTCGCGCCATCGGAGACGTAGGCGAACTCATGATAGCTGGCCGGGTAGACAGGGAAGCGGTAGCGGTTGCAGCCGCCGAGGAGAATAGGTAGCGCCAGTGCTGCGAGCGCGAGGAGTCGGGGCCGTTCGAGAAGAGGTTGGGGAAGTGAAAGCACGCTTAATGGAGTGTAGGGAGGAACGGCGGTGGGTGCAACGTGGAGGGGATATCGTTCAGCCGGGGTCCGAAGATTCGCGCCCTCCGGGGCTGAAGCCCCAAGTCTTCTAATAGGTGCTAACGGGCTGGCTGAAGCCCGTCCCCTTCAAAGCAGGGTTGTGGATGAGCTGGCATTGCGGTAGAGAAGCGGGTCTCTCCGCTACGCAGGACGGTGGAGCTGTCCTACTCCGGTCGAGATGACACTTCTGGGGTGGGGCTGGAAAGGCAACAGCAAACGCAGATTCCCTCCGGGAATGACAAACAAAAGGTGGAGGATGTGCGCTTAGGGCTTGGTCTTGCGCCACTGTACGAGCAACCAGAGCCCGTAGCCGAATTGGAGTGTCCAGACGGCGAGGTAGGCGAAGACGAGGTGGCGCTGCGAGAGGGTGTGGAAGGGGATCATCGCCCAGCCTCCTGGTGAAAGTGCGTGCCGGTGGCGAGGTCGCTTTCGAGGTAGCCGAGAGCGCGGGCAGCAGCGATGCGCTGGCGGCGGCGCTCGACGACGTAGCGAACACCGAGGATGAGCGCGCCCCACATGGCCCAGGCGGCGAGGTTCCAGAGCACGGCGGCGTACATGCTGGGGTCGATGCCGGAGTCCGCGCCGCCGCCGAAGACGGGGGCGGGATGCTGGGTGCGCCACCAGCGGATGGACATGTAGCAGATGGGGATGTCCGCGGCGGCGAAGACGGCCAGCGCGGCGGAGATGATGGCCGTCTGGCCGGGGGCGGCGAAGCGGCGGACCAGCAGGTAGCTGACGTAGGAGAGCCAGAGGAGCAGGTAGGTGGTGAGGCGGGCGTCCCACGTCCACCAGATGCCCCATGCGGCGCGGCCCCAGAGCATGCCGGTGGCGAGGCCGACGCTGGCGTAGAGCACGGTCAGCTCGGCGGAGGCGACAGCGAAGGCGTCGGCTGCGTTGGCGCGCTCGATGTTGCGCGGCCGCCAGTAGAGGTAGAGCAGCGAGGCGCCGAGATTGAGGTACGGAAAGACGAAGCTGAGGATGGTGTGCGGAAAGTGGTAGAAGAAGACGCGATAGAGGTTGCCCATCGTGGCTTCGGTGGGCGCGGTCATCGCGACATAGAAGCCGTAGGCCATCACGGCGAAGGTCAGCACCAACCAGGTGCGGCCAAGGATTCCGGCGAATCCGCTGCTCTTGTGCGTGTCAGTCACAGCTTTATTTTAGCGCTTTGGGGTAAGGAAGCTGGGCGTTATTCGGCGGTGAAAGTGTGGGGGAGGCTGGGGTTCGTCACCCCACTCATCCCGCGATGAAGCTGCGGTATGAATGGGGCACCCTGAGGGCATTCCCTCCGCGGCTAAAGCCACACTGATTTCGGGAGCTTTACGGTGGGACTGAAGTCCCGCCCCTTCAAAGCAAGATGCTTGTTCAGAGCCTCCCTAATCGCCGCCGAGGACGGTGTCGAAGAGCAGCACGCAGACGGTGGTGAAGACGACAGCGTAGGCGACGAGGACCTTGATCCAGAGCGTGGGTTCAAACTGGCCGGTGAGCACCGCCGTGGTCGCCTGGATGAGGCCCAGCAGCGCCGGCATGGAGATGGGCAGCAGCACGAGCGGCAGGAGCGACTCGCGGTTGCGTGTGCGGAGGCTGAGCACGGCGAAGAACGTGCCGTTGACGACTAAAGCCCATGTGCCCAATGGGAGGATGATGAGGAGCTTCCAGGTTTCGCCCAGCGGATGCAGGTTGTAGAAGAGGGTGAAGACGGGCGCGAGCACCAGCTCGACGAGCATGACGAAGAGGAAGTTGGCGAGCGCCTTGCCGACGAAGAGCGCGGAGGCGGGTGCGGGCGAGAGACGGTGCGCGTCGAGGACGTGGTTGTTCAGCTCGCGCGCCCAGCTCTGGTTCAGTGCGGTCATCGCGGAGAAGAGCACGGCCACGCCGAGGAGGCCGCCACTGATCTGGCGCGCGATGGTGGGGTAGGAGGTGGGGTCGAAGGCCATCGCAAAGACGACGACAACGAGCAGTGCGAAGAAGAGCATGCCGTTGAGCGAGTCCTTGGTGCGCCATTCGAGGCGGAGGTCTTTGCGGAGGTGTGCCCAGACGATGCGGGAGTAGCTCATGCGTGCGACTCCGTGTGCACGGTCTTGGTGAGGTCGGCGAGTGTGGCCTCGGTGGCTCTTAGGTAATCCGCGGGCGCGATGAGGATCTGCAGGCCGCGCTGGCCGGCAGAGATGGAGATGGTGTCGAAGAGCTCGATGGTCTCGTCGGCGAAGGCAGGGAAGGGCTTCTTTGCGGCGAGCACGGTGACGCCGCCGCGGATGTAGCCGGTGAGCGGCTCGACGTCCTTGAGCGAGGCGAGCTCGACTTTGCGGATGCCTGCGGCGGTGGCGAGTTTTTTCAGATCAAGTTCGGAGTCGCCGGGGACGACGGCGAAGAGATGGTCATTGTCGCTGGTTTTGGTGACGAGGGTTTTGAAGACCTGCTCGGGTGGCATGCCGATTTTTTTTGCGACGCTGATGGCGGTGAGGTCGTCGGGGTCGACCTCGTAGGCGCGAAGCTCGTAGGGGATGCCGAGGGCATCGAGCAGGCGTGCGGCGTTGGTTTTGCTGGGGGCCTTGGCGCTCATGAGGTGGCCTCCACGGCGGTGTCGCCCTGGATGGACGCGATGCGGCCAGCGCTGAGTGTGATGGTGGTGCGCGCGAGCGGGCGGGCGAGCTCGGCCTGATGCGTGGTCATCAGCAGCGTGCGGTAGGTGCCGTCGGCGCCGGGCTGCGAGAGGTAGGCGAGGAGGCGTTCGACCATGCTGTGTGCGGAGCCGACGTCGAGGTTGGAGAACGGCTCGTCGAGTAGGAGGAGTGGTGGTGCGGCCATGAGCACGCGGGCGAGCGAGGCGCGCTGGCGCATGCCTTGCGAGTACTCACTGACGCGGCGCGTGAGGTTGGGCTCGAGGCCGACGTCGAGCAGAGCGTTGGCGGCCACGGACTCGAGCTCTGTGCGTGTGCTGCCGAAGCCGTGCAGCTGCGCGAAGTAGGTGAGGTTCTCCATGCCGGTGAGCTCGTCGTAGAGCATGGGCGCGTGGCCCATGGTGCCGATGCGGCCGCGCTGTTGCTGCGGGTGCGTGCCGAAGACGGTGAGGCGTCCGTAGGTGGGGTTGGTGAGGCCGGAGACGAGTTTGAGCACGGTCGATTTGCCTGCGCCGTTTTCGCCAAGGAGCACGACGCTGCTGCCCGTGGGCAGGGCGAGCGAGACCTCGCGCAGAGCGACGAAGCTGCCGTAGAGGCGTGAGACGCGCTCCAGGCGCACCGCTGCAGGGCCTGTGCTGGCAGGGCGGGTTGTCTCTTCGCGGATCGGGATCACGTTCATGCGGCTCTCTGCGAGTATAGTGGCCGCGTGCCTGTGCCATGGGTGTCGCTGCGGCTGTGGAACGGTGACTTGCATCACAAGGCAGGTGGTGCTAACGTTTATCTATTCCTCTCGCTACGGCGAGTCGGATTTCATGCAGAGTGGTTGAGGGACGAGCCCTGTGACGCCACGACAACCGGACAGAACACAGTACCGGTGTCAACTCTCTCCTGGATGTTGCAGGGTACATGAGATTCAGTGGAAGCAGCGCTATACCTCAGGCCGCACCCACGTGACTCTCCGTACTCCGAACCCCCAGACAAAGAGATAAACGTCACCCGCGCAGGACCCCTTGGCCATCGGAGTGGAACGATGGAAGTGTCCGGTACGGTGTCTCCCTGTCAGACGAAGTATGAGCTGCGCTGCAACGAGTGCGGCAAGAGCTTTGGCAACCGCCCGCTTTCGGCGTGCGATGACTGTCTGGCGCCGCTCGAGGTTCACTATGACCTGGAGAGCGTGCGCGGACGGTTTACGCGCGAGACCGTCGCCGCGGGCCCTGCGAACATCTGGCGCTACAAGGCGCTGCTGCCCATCCCTGAAGGCTATGAGCCGGACCTGCCGGTGGGCTTTACGCCGCTGGTGCGCGCGAAGAACCTGGGCAAGCGCATCGGTGCAACAAACCTGTATGTGAAGAACGATTCGGTGTGCTTCCCGACGCTGAGCTTCAAGGACCGTGTGGTGTCCGTGGCGCTGGCGAATGCGCAGGCGTTTGGGTTTACGACGGTCGGCTGCTCTTCGACGGGCAACCTGGCGAACTCGGTGGCAGCGCAGGCGGCGCGGCTGGGCATCAAGGCGACGATCCTGGTGCCGGCTGATCTTGAGGCGGCGAAGATCCTGAACACGCAGGTGTATGGCGCGCGGCTGGTGCGCATCGACGGCAACTACGACCACGTGAACCGGCTGTGTACGCAGATTGCTGACGAGTACAACTGGGGCTTTGTGAATGTGAATCTGCGGCCGTACTACGCGGAAGGGTCAAAGACTGTTGGCTACGAGATTGCGGAGCAGCTTGGCTGGAAACTGCCAGACAATGTGGTGTGCCCGATGGCCGGCGGCTCACTGATTCGGAAGATCCGCAAGGCGTTCAAGGAGCTGATCGAGCTCGGCCTGGTTGAGCCGAAGGAGGTGCGCTTCTTTGGTGCGCAGGCTACGGGCTGCTCGCCGATCTCGCAAGCGGTGAAGAACGGTTGGGACTACATTGAGCCGCAGCGGCCGAACACGATCGCGCGTTCGCTCGCCATCGGCAACCCTGCTGACGGGCCTGCCGCCGCGAAGATGATTCGCGAGACGGGCGGTTGGGCCGAGGATGTTTCGGATGTCGAGATCGTTGCGGGCATCCAGGAACTGGCTGAGACTGAGGGCATTTTTACCGAGACTGCTGGCGGTGTAACGACTGCGGTGACCGCGCGGCTGTATGCGCATGGCCGTATCTCGCAGGATGAGACGACCGTGGTGTGCATCACCGGCAATGGTCTGAAGACCACCGATGCGCTCGAAGGCCGCTTTGCTGCCGAGCCCGCGGTGAAGCCGAAGCTCGCGGCGTTTGATGAGTATCTGCGTTCGGTGGACAGCTCGCTGGTGAGCGCCAACGCAACAGAAGAAGGCGAGCTGGTGAGCTTCGATGCAGAAGGCGTCGAGCTTACGCTCGTGGGAGGAGTGCAGTAGTGTCCGTGAAAGTTGTTTTACCCACCGCATTGGCGCGTCATACCGATGGCCAGAAGATCTTTGCATCGGAAGCCACAAACCTGCCGGGGTTGCTGGCTGAGGTCGATACGAAGTTTCCTGCACTCTCGCAGAACATCAAGGATGAACAGGGCAAGCTGCGCCGCTTCATCAATGTCTACATCAACGATGAGGACATCCGCTTTCTCGGCGGCGATGCGCATCAGTTTGAAGATGGTGACGAGGTCATGCTGATCCCGTCTATCGCCGGCGGGTGCTTCGCGGACGGCGATTAGCGCTGCGCGTGAAGAACCTTTGCTGCAATGGCTTGATCGTAGACGGGTGAAGGACGAGCTGTTGCGGTGCAGAGGAAGAGCACAGCGCGGCTTTGCATGTTCAATAACGAATGTTTGCGATGCGACGAGCTGCCTCTGCCAACTCTTCGTCCTTCTTCGCAAAACAGAAACGCAGCAGGTCTTCGCCGCGGTTTACGCCGCTGGCATCGCTGCCGAAGAATGCGGAACCAGCCACTGCCGCAACGCCGGTGTCCTGCAATAACCGGCGCGCGCGTTCGCGACCATTGTTGCCGGGAATGTTCTTCGTCTGCGCCAGCACATAGTAGGCACCGGCCGGCACGGATGGCTGCAGGCCTGCGGTGCGCAGAGCGTTACACAGCACGTCGCGCTTGCGCTGATGATCGGCGGCCACGCCGGTGTAGAAGCTCTCCGGCAGCGCCAGCAGGCCCGCTGCCGCGCCGTGCTGCAGCGGCGACGGCGCACACACGTAGACCAGGTCGTGGAAGTAACTGATCGCCGGCATCCAGCGCTCGCTGGCTGCCAGGTAGCCGAGCCGCCAGCCTGTGACGGAGAAGGTCTTCGAGAAGCCGGAGATGGTGATGGTGCGCTCGGCCATGCCGGGCAACGTGGCGAGGCTATGATGCGTGACGCCGTCGTAGACGAAGTACTCGTACATCTCGTCGGTGATGACGAAGAGATCGTGCTCGATCGCGATCTCCGCAAGCGCTGTGAGTTCAGTGAGCGTGAAGACCTTGCCGGAAGGGTTCGACGGCGAGTTGAGGATGATGGCGCGCGTTCGTGGTGTGATCGCTGCGCGCAGCCGCTCCGGGTCGAAGGTCCAATCCGGTGCGTCGAGTGGCACGATCACGGGCGTTACACGCTGCGAGCGCAACGTGCTGGCGTGGTAGCCGTAGAACGGCTCGAACATGATGCACTCGTCGCCGGCATTGAGCAGCGCCATCACCGTGGCCTGCATCGCGCCTGTGGCGCCGCTGGTGACGAGGACCTGCGTTTCAGGGTTGACCTGCAGGCGGTTGAAGCTTGCCAGCTTCTGCGCGATGCCCTCGCGCAGTATCTCGATGCCTTCGGCACGGGTGTAGATGTTGTGCCCGGCGTGCATCGCTGCGACCGCCGCTTCAACCACTGCGTGGGGTGGGTCGGTGTCGCATACGCCTTGCGCGAGGTTAATGCCGTTGACAGCGGAGCAGGCCACGCTCATGGCGCGAATCTCGGATTGCACCTGGTTTGGCGCAAGGTCACTTAGGCGAAGATTGTTCTCGGCGGCGATGGAGATCGGCATATTGAAACGATAACGGAAGCGGCTGGTTTCAGCGCTTCCAATCGTATGCCGGAGCCGCGACTATCCCGATGGAAAGCAGGCTTAGACGATCCGCAATAGCCACAAGATCAGGAAGATCAGCAGGATAGTGCCGAGCGTGCCGCTGGGGAAGTAGCCCCAGTTCCGCGAATAGGAGTACCGCGGGAATGACCCAAGCAGCAAGAGAAGAATGATGATGACCACAATGAGTTCCACGAGCGCCTCCAGTGAATCGGCTATCGGCAACGAGAGAGGTAGATGCCGATTGGCAGCGCTCTGTTATCCGGGGGCGTGCGGATAGATTTTGCCTGGAGCGTACAACGCGGCAGCCCACGCTGGCCTCTCATTTCATTGCTTCATGCCGTATTGAATCCTCACGATTGGGTGCCGTCATGTTTCTATTGCTTGCTCTTGTGCTGGTCGTCATCTGGGCTACAAGCTTCTTCGTGTTTCACGTCACTGGCTTCCTGATTCATCTGCTCATCGTCTTCGCCGTGATCTCGCTCATTATGCATCTTGTTCGCGGCCGCAGCGCTTAGCGGCAACACAAAGGCCGAGCCCCATGGGCCCGGCCTTTGTGCATCAGGTTGATACTGAGTTACTGGTGTGCGACGTTGGCTGCCGGCGCCTGCGCAACGGGTGGTATCGGTGTCCCGGCGGCAAGCGCCTCGGGAGTCTCTTCGGCGAGCCTGGGGAGCTTGCGCGTCAGCGCCAGTTCCAACACTTCGTCCATCTGCTCCACCCAGTTCAGCTTCATCTCATCCTTGATGAGCTGGGGCAGGTCGGCGAGGTCGCGTTTGTTATCCGCTGGCAGAATCGCCTCGCGGATGCCTGCACGATGTGCTGCCAGCAGCTTCTCCTTCAGCCCGCCGATCGGCAGCACCTTGCCGCGCAGCGTGATCTCGCCGGTCATGGCGATGTCGCGGCGCACCTCGATACGTGTGAGAGCGCTGGCGAGAGCCGTCGCCATGGTGATGCCGGCAGAGGGACCATCCTTAGGGATTGCGCCCTCGGGCACATGGATGTGGATGTCGATGTTGCGGTAGAAGTCCTTGGCCAAGCCAAGGTGCTGCGAGCGCGAGCGTATCCACGTCAGCGCAGCCTGTGCGGACTCCTGCATCACATCGCCCAGTTGTCCGGTCGGTGTCATCTTGCCCTTGCCGTCAAGCACCTGCACCTCGGTCTGCAGAATCGAGCCGCCCATCTCCGTCCACGCCAGCCCGGTCACGAGGCCTATCTCGCTCTTCTCCTGCACCTGGCTGTCGCGGAACTTTGCCACACCCAGCAGGCCTTCGAGCGACTCGCGGGTGACGGACTCCGTGTGCTTGCCGTCCTTCACAATCTTGCGAGCGACCTTGCGGCACAGGTTGCCGATCTCGCGCTCCAGGTTGCGGACGCCCGCCTCACGCGTGTAGTAACGGATGACGTCGCGCAGTGCGTCGTCTGAGAACTGAATCTGCTCGCCGGTCAGGCCCGTGGCCTCAAGCTGCTTTTTCACCAGGTATTGCTTGGCGATCTCCAGCTTTTCTACCTCGGTATAGCCGGTGAGTCGCAGGATCTCCATGCGGTCCTGCAACGGACCGGGGATGGTGTGCAGCACGTTCGCCGTGGCGACGAAGAGCACCTGCGATAGGTCGTACTCCACGTCGAGGTAGTGGTCCTGGAAGGTGTTGTTCTGCTCGGGGTCGAGCACTTCGAGCAGCGCCGACGCCGGGTCGCCGCGGAAGTCCGAGGCCATCTTGTCGATCTCGTCCAGCATGATGACCGGGTTCTTGGTGCCGGCCTTCTTCATGCTCTGGATGATCTGCCCCGGCAGCGCGCCGATGTACGTGCGGCGATGCCCGCGAATCTCAGCCTCGTCGCGTACGCCGCCCAGCGACATGCGTACGAACTTGCGGCCGGTGGCCTTTGCGATCGACATGCCGAGCGAGGTTTTGCCCACGCCCGGAGGTCCGACAAAGCACAGGATGGAGCCCTTAGGATTTTTCACCAGCTGCCGCACGGCGAGGAACTCCAGGATACGGTCCTTGATCTTCTCCAGGCCGTAGTGGTCCTCGTTCAACACAGTCTCGGCGTTTTCGATGGAGCGAATTTCTTTGCTGCGCTTCTTCCACGGCACGGCGAGCAGCCAGTCAAGGTAGTTACGGCTGACGGTGGACTCTGCTGACATGGGCGGCATCGCTTCGAGCTTCTTCAGCTCAAGCAATGCTTTCTCCTTCACCTCGGCCGTCATGCCGGCCTCTTCGATCTTCTTCTTCAGCTCATCGAATTCCGAGCGCTCGCCGCGGCCCAGCTCTTTCTGGATCGCCTTGATCTTCTCGTTGAGGTAGTACTCCTTCTGGGCGCGCTCCATCTGCCGCTTCACACGGCTCTGAACGCTGCGGTCCATGTTGAGCTTCTCGATGGCGATGTCGAGCGTGTCGGCGATACGCGACAGCCGCATCTCGGGGTCGAAGACCTCGAGAATCTGCTGCTTCTCTTCGATGGACAGCGGCAGGTTGGCGGCGATGACGTCGGCGAGCTTCGCGGGATCGTCGGTGCGCAGCGCGGCGGCGCTTTCCTGGTTCAGCGACTGCTGCAGCTTGCCGTACTGTTCAAATAGTTGGTGCACGCGGGCCACCAGTTGCTCGATCTGCGGAGTGGAGACCAGCTCCGCGTGCGAGATGCGCACGGTCGCGACGAAGAAACCGTCGTCGTCGTTCACTTCGCTGGCACTGGCACGTTCCACACCCTCTACCAGCACCTTGATGTTGCCGTCCGGCATGCGGACTGACTGCACGATGTTGCCGACGACGCCGACTGTGTAGATGTCGTCGGCGGTCGGTTCGTCCACGGAGGCATCATGCTGCGCTGCGAGGAAGATCTTGCGGTCTCCGTTCAGCGCCTCTTCGAGCGCCCGCACGCTCGATTCACGGCCCACTACAAATGGGGCCATCATATGCGGGAAGATCACCATCTCGCGGATGGGCATCATGGGGAGCTTGCGCTGGGCGCCTGTCAATATTTCGCGTTCGTCGTTGGTCATAACTCTCCCATGTTAGACGCGTGTTGCAGCCGAACGATGCGCGCCCGGCGTTTGAACGAAATTGTACCCGCAATGAGGGCAGGGAATTGCAGTGCGATGACAGTGTTTTGCGCGCAACGAAAAACGGACAGCCGAAGCTGCCCGTCTCTGTTGACTTATCTGCAAACCCGCTAGCCGGCTTTTTCCAGTACCACCGGCAGCGTGATGTCGCGGTTCTTCACCATCTCTTCGGTGATCACCAGCTCCTTTACCTTTTTGTTGCCGGGGATGTGGTACATCAGGTCGAGCATCAGTTCTTCGAGGATCATACGCAGACCACGCGCGCCAACCCGGCGCTGCAGGGCCTCGCGGGCGATCTCCCGGGCCGCATCGTCGGTCCAGATCACCTTTACACCTTCGTACTCGAACAGGCGCGCATACTGCTTCAGCAGAGCGTTGCGGGGCCGCGTAAGGATGTCGATCAGTGCAGCCTCATCCAGCTCGTCAAGGATTCCCAGTACGGGCAGACGCCCGATAAACTCCGGAATCAGGCCGTACTTCAGCAGGTCCTGGGGCTCTGCCTGGCGCAGCAGCTCCGTGTCGCGCTGTGCGCGGATCGGGGTCACCACATCGTCCTCGGCAACCTCGCCGATGGCTTTGAAACCAAGAGCTTTCTTGCCGACGCGACGGCCGATGACCTTCTCCAGGCCGACAAATGCGCCGCCGCAGATGAACAGAATGTTCGTCGTATCGACGATCGTGAACTCCTGGTGCGGGTGCTTGCGTCCGCCCTGCGGCGGAACGTTGGCGACCGTGCCTTCGAGCAGCTTCAGCAGCGCCTGCTGCACGCCCTCGCCGCTCACGTCGCGGGTGATGGATGGGTTCTCGTCCTTGCGGCCGATCTTGTCGATCTCGTCGATGTAGATGATGCCGGATTGTGCGCGGGCCACGTCGCCCTCGGCGGCCTGAAGCAGCTTCAGGATGATGTTTTCCACATCCTCGCCGACATAGCCGGCCTCGGTCAGGGTGGTCGCATCCACAATCGCGAACGGCACATCGAGCATCTTGGCGAGCGTTTGCGCCAGCAGCGTCTTGCCGGAGCCCGTGGGGCCGACCAGCAGGATGTTCGACTTCTGCAGCTCCACGTCGTTACCGCGGGTGCGGTTCATCTGGATGCGCTTGTAGTGGTTGTACACCGCGACGGCAAGCTTCTTCTTGGTCTGGTCCTGGCCGATGACGTACTCATCCAGAAACGCCTTGACTTCAGCGGGTTTGGGCAGATGCGCGGGGGCCGCGCCCGGTTGCGAGTCGCCCTTGTCGTCTTCGAGGATCGAGTTGCACACTGCGACACACTCGTCGCAGATGTAGGCACGGGGATAGTCCGACGGTGAGGAGATCAGCTTCGCAACTGCATCCTGGGATTTATGGCAAAACGAGCAGCGGAGTGATTCTTCCGGGCCCCTGGAGGTCTTCATAGACAGGGTGAACTCCTTTGTGGGCACTGACGCAGCAATGCACCGAGTCAGACACGTTCATCAGTTTACACCCACGTCACAACCGCGGGGATGTACCAAAGTAATACGTGCTGCCCAACTGGGTTCCGGTGGCAGCGAAGGTACAAAACTGCACCTCGATGCAGCGATGCACAATCCAATCTGCAGGAGCCCCCCAAGCCTTGGTCCTTTCTACCCATCTGGAAGCCGCCGATCTGAAGGAAGCTGAGCGCCTTGCGCGCTACTCCTACTACCGGGTGCTGCGCTTGCTGCAGGAGAAGGACCTTTGGCTGATTGCAGCTGCCGCCGCGGTGCTCACGGTGACCAACCTGCTGAAGCGCACGCATGTGCTGTGGGGCGAGGTCGTGTTGCTTTATCTGATTGCGCTGTTTCTGTACGGCGTCAGGCATCTGTGGGTCGGCTATCGCCTGCGTGCGAAGGCTGAGAAGATGAACAGCGAGCCACTCAGCGTGGAGTTGACCTCGGCTGGCGTGCGCTTTCTTCGGGCGGGCGCGCCGCCACGTATAGCGCCCTGGGAGACCTATCTCGATGCCAGGGCAGGGGAGCGTGTGCTGCTGCTCTACTTCCAGCCGAAGAACGCCGGGTCGTACGCACGCAGAAAATACTTCATCATCCCGCTGCTGCAGTTGCGGCCCGACGAGCGAATCGAGCTGCTGCTGCAGGTGCCAGAGAAGATCCGCGGTGAGAGCGTTCAGCGTGTCCTCTCTACCTGGCGCTCGGGGTAAAGCGCAAAAGAAGAAGGCCCGGCGCAGGGCCGGACCTTCGGTTGCCTCCCGTCTCGCTTAGGTGCGCGGGCGGTCGATGATGTCGTCGATGATGCCGTACTCCTTGGCCTGCGGAGCAGTCATGATGAAGTCGCGTTCCACATCGCGCTCGATGCGGTCCAGCGGCTGGCCTGTGTTTTGCGCCATCAATTTGTTGGTGAGCTCACGAATACGCAGGATCTCGCGCGCGTGGATGTCGATGTCCGTTGCCTGGCCTTGCAGCCCGCCCATGGACGGCTGGTGGATCAGGATGCGCGAGTTGGGCAGCGTGAACCGCTTGCCCTTCTTGCCGGCCATCAGCAGGAACGCGCCCATGGATGCCGCCTGCCCGAGGCAGAACGTCACCACATCGTTCTTGATGTACTGCATCGTGTCGTAGATCGCCAGGCCGGCGGAGATCGAGCCACCCGGCGAGTTGATGTAGAGCTGGATGTCCTTCTCCGGGTCCTCGCCGGAGAGGAAGAGCAACTGCGCGATGATCAGGTTCGCGACGTTGTCGTCGATCGGCGTTCCCAAAAAGATGATGTTGTCGCGGAGCAGGCGGCTGTAGATGTCATACGAGCGCTCACCGCGGCTCGTCTGCTCCAGCACCATCGGTATCAGTCCCATTGGCTCTCTCTTTCTTTGCGTGTTGCGTGTGAAGGGCCTAAATCGAGGGCCAAAACTTGTTTCTCAATCCTTGACCCTAGAGGTAAGGATTAGCTGCGTGCCCGTGCTGGAAACAATCCTACAACCGGGCACGCCGCTTTACGCGGTGGGTACTGTTAACCAGCCAGCCGCTCGTAGAGGGCCGCGCTGGTCTTCTCGCGACGGATCTGCTCGCGCATGCGCCCCAGCGAGCCGTCATCCTTCATCCGCTTGTATAGCTGCTCCATCGGCTCGCGCGCCTGGATCGAGAGCATCAGCAGCTCGCGCTCGAACTCCTCGTCGCTGACCTCGATCTTCTCCTGCTCGGCGATCCTGTCCAGCAGCATCGAGACCTTTACCTCGTTCACGGCCTGGTCGCGCTGCGCCTCGCGCAGACGGCCAAAGTCCAGCTGCCGCATCGCATCGGAGCTCATGCCCTGCTGCGCCAGCGCACGCAGACCACGCTCCAGCCGGGCGTCGACCTGCTGCTGCACAAACGTCTCGGGCACCGGGAAGTTGTACTTCGCGACCAGCTCATCCAGCATCTTGTCGCGCGCCTGTGACTTCAGCGCATCGGCCTTGCGGGCCGAGACGCGCTCGCGCAGCTTGGCCTCAAAGTCGTCCCAGCTTTCGTAGTTGCCGAGCTGCTTGGCGAACTCCTCGTCGCGCTCCGGGTAGCTCTTGCTCTTGATCGCCTTCACCGTCACGTCGTAGGCCACGGTGCGGCCCGAGAGCCGCGCATCGCCGAACTCGGCCGGATAGGTGGCCTCGAACTTCAGCTCCTGGCCCACCTTGGCGCCTCGCAGGGCCTCGTTGAACGCCTGCAGCGTGTTCTTGCCGCCGACTTCGATCAGCACATCCTCGCCGGTGATCGGCTGCTCCGCGGGCTTCTCAAGGCCCTCTTCGCCGACCGTCTGCACCAGTGCCTGCAACTCGCCCTTGAAGCCGATCTCGGCCCAGTCGCCATCGCGCAGCGGACGGTCCTCGTCCACCGGCTCCACGGTTGCGTGGTGGTCGAGCACGTTGTTCAGCTCGGCCTCGTACTCCTCGCTGGTCAGCGCGGTGTCCGGCTTCTCGGCGGTCACGGTGTCGTAGCCGGCGATGTCGATGACCGGCATCACCTCGAAGGTCGCCGTAAACTTCAGCGGCAGGCCTTCGGCCAGCGTCAGCTCGCTCAACTGGGGCTCACTCACCGGCTGCAGGTTCTGCTCGCTCAGGGCGCTACGGAACTTCTCGCTCACCAGCGACTCCAACACCTCCTGCCGCAGCTCGCGCGCGAACTTGCTCTTGACGAGCGACGGCGGCACCTTGCCCGCGCGGAAGCCCGGGATGCGCGCCAGCTTCGTGTAGCGCTTGGTCGTCTGCTGGAACGCTTTGTCGACCTCTTCTACGGGTGCCTCCACACTGATCGAGCGGGTCAGCTCGGCGTTCAGCGTGGGCGCGTGGTGGTGGTGCTCGTGGTCATGACCGGCGTGATCGTGGTCGTGGGTGTGCTCGGCGGTCGCCGCCGCGGTCTCTTGCGTCGTCTCTTCAACAGTCTCTGACAATGTGTTGCCTTCCAAAGTGCCTACCAAAAGGCCGGGGGGCGGGTGGGAATTTGCGCCGATGCAACCAGTTAAAGGGCGCCCTCCGGGTATAGAGGGCCAGCCAGCATCGGCGCTGCGCCAACCCTAAGAATACGAGGCCGTGCCGCAGGGGTCAAACCTCGGCCCGCGGGTCGCATTTCTCCCCAAATCCGCAGATTCAGTCCGCTATCCGGTCTGACTGCTTTTCGTCCTTGTCATCGTTCTCAGTTGGGTGCCATAATTCCCCGCTTAGAAATTGTTTCAACTTCTAGTTTTCTGCTACCCACGCAACGCCAACCCTTTACGGAGACCAATTATGGCACCTGAAGAAACCACCCGCCGCGA
The DNA here is from genome assembly GCF_014083945.1 of Granulicella sp. 5B5. GTDB lineage: Bacteria > Acidobacteriota > Terriglobia > Terriglobales > Acidobacteriaceae > Granulicella. The sequence goes on from NZ_CP046444.1 coordinate 3,494,135, forward strand.
CTTCCTTAAGACCACCAGCGCCGCCCTGGCTGCCACGGCTGTGCCTGTGGCCTCCAGCGTATGGACGGCCAAGAGCTACGCCGCCATCCCCGGCGCCAACGACCGCGTCCGAACCGCCGTTGTCGGCTGCGGTGACCGCATGAAGCAGGCCCTCATCCCTGCCTTCTCCGACCATGCCAAGGAGCTCAACTTCGAGTTCGTCGCTGTCTGCGACATCTGGAACCACCGCCGCGACGAGGGTGCCGAGTACATCAAGAAGGTCTCCGGCTTCACCGTAGAGCCTGTCCGCAACACCGACGAGCTCTACGCCCGCAAGGATGTCGATGCCTGCCTCATCGCCACCGCCGACTTCCAGCATGCGCGTTGCGGCATCGAGGCCGTGAATGCGGGTCGTGACGCCTATGTTGAAAAGCCGACTGCGCATCGCATGGACGACGCCCGCAACTTTCGCGCCGCCGTCCACAAGACCGGCCGCATCGTGCAGGTCGGCACGCAGCGCCGCAGCACGCCCAGCTATATGAAGGCCGCCGAGTATATCCAGTCCGGCAAGTTCGGCGACATCGTGATGGTGGAGATGAGCTGGAACGTGAACCAGCCCGGCCGCTGGCGCCGCCCCGACGTTGTGCCGCTGCTGAAGGAGCAGGACACCGACTGGCACCGCTACTGCATGGGCGTCATCAAGGACAACTTCGACGCCCGCAAATATCTCGAGTTCCGTCTCTTCTGGCCGTACTCGTCGGGCATCCCCGACCAGTGGCTCGTCCATCAGATCGACACGGTGCACTGGTTCACCGGGCTTCCTCATCCGCGTTCGTGCGTCGCCAACGGCGGTATCTACCTGTGGAAGGATGGCCGCACCAACTGGGACACCATGACCTCGGTCTTCGACTACGGCCCGATCGACGATCTCTCGAAGGGCTTCCAGGTGCAGTACACCTCGCGCTTTACCAACTCCGCGGGCGGCGTCAAGGAGCTTTACTACTCCAACGGCGGCATGATCGACATGGACAAGCAGACTGTCACCGACACGGGCGGCCTGACCCAGAAGTTTGCCGACCAGATGAACATGAAGGCGAACCTGCTGCCCAGCATGTCGCTCGGCGCCGACAAGATTGCCACGGACGCGAACACCGGCAAGGGTGATCCGCAGACCGGCGCCAACATGCGGAACTGGATGGAGTGCGTCCGCAGCCGCAAGACGCCCAACGCCAGCATTGAGGCCGGCTACGCCCACTCGATCGCGCTGTGCATGAACGTGGCCGCGATCCAGACCGGCCAGAAGGTCACCTTCGACGACAAGACGCAGCAGGTAATGGTAGGAGGCAAGGTCTATGCCTAGCCCTGCTTATGATGTGTCATCTCGACCGAAGCGCAGCGGAGTGGAGAGACCTGCTTGCTTGCTTGTGGTGGTGACCATGCTCATGGCCGCCACCGCGTTCGCGCAGAAGGGCGTCCAGGTAAAAACCGACGACGCCAACCGCCGCGTCGACATCACCATCGACGGCCAACTTTTCACCAGCTACCTGTGGCCGGATACCTCCGATCCCAAGGCGCTCAAAAAGCCCGTCCTCTTTCCGTTGATGGACTCCGACGGCGTGACGGTGACGCGTGGCTATCCGTTGGCACCGCGTCCGCACGAACGCGTTGACCACCCGCACCACGCCGGACTGTGGTTCAACTACGGCAACGCGAATGGCTTCGACTTCTGGAATAACTCGGACGCCATCAAGCCCGCGCAGCGCGACAAGATGGGCACCATCTACGAGGACAAGATCGTCTCCACAAAGTCCGGTGCCAGCCGCGGCGAGCTCGTTGCGACCTCGCACTGGACGACCGGCAAAGGCGATCGCATCCTCGATCAGACCACGCGCTACGTCTTCTCCGGAGGCAAGGGCAAGCGCACCGTGGACATGATCATCACGCTGAAGGCGCTTGAAGACGTCACCTTCAACGACGACAAAGAGGGCGTGCTCGGCATGCGCGTCGCCAGTTGGCTTGAGTCGCCGGAAGAGAAATCCGGCATCTTCATGGATGCAGCAGGCCGTCCCACGCAGACTGCCGGCGCCAGCCCCGATGCCACCGGTGTCTATCTCACCAGCGAAGGCGTCGAAGGCCCGAAGGTATGGGCCACGCGTGGCCGTTGGTGCACGCTGACGGGACACAACCCCGCAGGCCACACCGACAGCATCGCGATCCTCGACCACCCCGGCAACCCTGGCTACCCGACCTACTGGCACGCGCGCGGCTACGGCCTCTTCGCCGCCAATCCGCTGGGCCGCAGCATCTTCGACCCCAAGCAGCCGCCCTTCCAATACACCATCAAGAAGGGTGACAGCACCACCTTCCGCTATCGCATCGAGATCTACGACCACGCCACCACTCCGGCAGAGATCAACCATGATGCGGATGTCTTCGCTGCAGAGAAGCACTAGGCGGTCTCAAACAGCAACGCCCGCAGACGATGTTTGTCTGCGGGCGTTGCCGTGTCAGCGGTATTTATCGTCCGCCCTTGATATACACCCAGCCCTGCTCCTGCTTCGTCACCACTTCCACAATGCCCGAGGGCACAGAGCCCATGCCCGGCAGCAGGTCCTTCAGCTCCAGCTTGTGCGCGCGCATCGAGTTCTGGCACGCCACAAACTTCACGCCCTCCGCCTGCAGCTTTGCGATGTCGGCGGCCACGCTGGAGTCTGCTTTCACCATATTGATGCCGCCGGCAAATGCGACGACCTCTACCTCCACCGTATCCGGCTTCAATCCCGCGATCAGGTTGCGCGTATTGCCCAGCGCAATCTGCCAGTCCATCTCGTCGCCGGAGCTCACAGCCATTAACACGCGGTGCGTCTTGCCCGTCGCGCTCTGCGCCTGCATCTTCGTCAGGCCGCCAAGGCCCATCATCAACACCGCACACAATGCCAGCAGTACACTTCGTCTCTTCATCGCTCTCCTCGATCAGCCTGGTTTAGGACATCCTACATCCGCTTCAGTATTTGTCATACGCATGGTTGAACTTTGGCCGCGGCTGCATGTGAACGAACGCGGCCACATCCGTTGCCTCTTGCGCGCTCAGGGTGCCTTTGCGGTTCTGTGGCATGTTGTACTGCACAAACGCGGCCATCTTCGGAATGGTGCCCATGCCCGCGCCATCATTGAACGACTCCGGTCCCCACAGCGGAGGAAACGGCCTGCGGGTTCCTTCACCATGGTCGCCGTGGCAGCCCGCGCACTGTGCTGCATAGATCTCTGCGCCATGCTTCGGATCGGGCGTTAGCTTGGGCAGCGGCTCCAGCCCGCGCCCAATGAACTTTGCCTGCGCACGATGCGGCTCTGAGAGCCAGCCGATGTACGCCTTCAGCGCCTGCATCTCATGGCTGCTGTCCGGCAGTGGCATGCCGTTCTCGCTGCGCGTCATGCACTCGTCGATGCGGTCGTTCAGCGTGATCTTGCGCTGTGCTCGCTGGCTGAACTTCGGATACGCCTGCATCGTCCCCACCATCGGCGCCGAGTACGGCGCGATGCCTCCCTCCACATGGCAGCTCGCACACGCAATCCGCGCCTTTGCATATTGCGAGCCGTACACAGGAGTCTCGTTGAACAGCTCGCTGCCGTACTCCACCAGTCGCAACTCCTTCGGGCTCAGCGAATCCATCGACCCGACACGCCAGGCGCGGCTCGTCGGGCCATCGCCAAACGCGCGTCCCAGCCACGCTCCACTCACCCACCCAAGGCTTCGCGGTCCCATTCGCAAGCCCAGCATCACCACGCCTGCATACAGGGCGAGCGTCAGCGCAGCAACGACAATGGTCAGCCAGCGTCTCATCGTGGGCAGGGAAGGACATCCCCATTCTAACCAGTCGCCTAACAGGCGGCTTGCGACCCTGCACCGCAACCGATACTCTTCACCTGAGGTCAAGGAGACGCAAGCATGCACCGGATCATCCATCGCAGCGTAGCCGTCGTTCTATGCCTCTGCGGGGCCGTTGCGGGCGGCCAGTCCACCGTGCCTGGCAACACCGGCTCGCGCGTCATCCCGTCGGACGCGCAGAGCGCCCTCGACTTCCAGAACGCCAAGCGGCACGATGTCGGCGCACCTCCGCTGCAGTGGTCGGTGCAACTCGCAGGCGTGGCGCAGAGCTGGGCCAACCACCTCGCCGCCGACGAGAACTGCCGGCTCGTCCACACCACCGGCGGACACTACGGCGAAAACCTCTTCGGCGGCGCTGGCCGCCCTTACACCGCGCTCGATGCCGCGCAGGACTGGTATAGCGAGATCGCCCAGTTCCACTATGGCGTGCTCACCGGCAGCAACTGGTCCGCCACAGGCCACTACACGCAGATGGTCTGGCGCTCCACCACCAGCGTCGGCATGGGCCGCGCCACCTGCCCTAACGGGTGGATCGTCATCGTCGCTGAGTACGATCCCCCCGGCAACTACATCGGCCAGAAGCCCTACTAGCGTCTGGACCATGGAGGGAAGCCGTTGCAACCTCCCCAGTAACACCCATAACTACATGAGGGGCGGCAGGCGGCTGCGGATAACCAAATTAGCCAGCCCATAAGGTCAGCACCCTGATCCTGGGTGAATGCTCTGAGACAAGCTCCGGAACCCGGGACACATCGTCCTCTAAACAGAGCCTTTGCGTCTATTCGCTATCGAACATTCGACTTACATCAATGGAATCTTGAGCGTCACCCACCACTATGTCCGCTGTGGTGCATACGAAACGTCAGCTTAGGCGTAACGTCATAGCAATTCGGTGTGCGAAGCCGGGTTTCTATCAAGTGCGCTACAGACCGTCTTCATGCGGCAACCTTGCGACGGGTAGAGGGAGCAGTGAGCTCTCGTTGATGTCCCGCGAAAGTTGAGCGACTTGGAAACCAACCGGCTTCTTGCTTCACTCACCACACAATCCCGCGATCTCATCCGGGCCCACTGCACTCTGTTATCCGCTCCTGTTCGCACGCAACTCTACGCGCCAGAGCAGAGGCCTCCGTATGCCTATTTCGTCACCTCCGGCATCGTCTCTGTCATTGCCACCACCCTATCCGGCAATACGGCAGAGGTCGGCTTCATCGGGAATGAGGGGTTGGTGGGAAGCATTCATCTCCTCGGTTCCGGCATCGTCTCCACGGGGGCCTCCATGCAGCTTGAAGGCTCCGTCCTGCGTATCCCGTTTCAGGAGATGAAAGACCTCTTTCGTTCTTCGGAGGAGATTCGCGACCGCGTGCTTGAGTTCGTCCAGGAGCAGTTCCTTACCCTCAGCCACATCGCCGTATGCAACCGGCTCCACTCTGCTGAAGAACGGCTCGCCCGCTGGTTGCTCATGGCCCAGGACCGTACCCAGTCCAATGTGCTCAACTTCACGCAGGAGCTGATCGGCATGATGCTGGGCTCGCGCAGAACGACGGTCAGCTTGGTCGCCAGCGGACTTCAACGCAAAGGTCTCATTCAGTACTCCCGCGGCAGGGTCAAGATCCTGGACCGCAAAGCCCTTGAGGCTGCTGCCTGCGACTGTTATCCGATCATCCGCAACCTCAATGTGAACCTCTACCGCAAAGGCCGCCGCTAGTACTCACCTCTGCCCGCTATCATCGGCATAGGAGCAGAATCGCTTTGGCCAGCCGTACATCGCCCGCAATACTTTCCGTCCTCGACCAGGTCTGTCACGACATCGCCGTCTGCACCCGCTGCGAACGCCTGCGCGTTTATGGCGAAAATATCGGCCGCGTGAAGCGCCGCATGTATCGCGACCAGGAGTACTGGGCCAAACCCGTTCCCGGCTTTGGAGACCCCAACGCGCGTATCCACGTGCTCGGGCTAGCACCGGGCGCACACGGAGCCAACCGCACCGGCCGCCCCTTCACCGGTGATGCCTCGGGGGACTTCATGTACGACGTCCTCCATGAGCTTGGCCTCGCGACCAAGCCGAAGGCCATCAGCCGCGACGACGGCCTCAAGCTCCGCAAGCTCTGGATCTCGTCGGTCGTCCGCTGCGCCCCGCCCGGCGATAAGCCGGCCCCACAGGAGATCCGCAACTGCGCTCCGCATCTCACTGCGGAGATCGCCGAGCTGAAGAAGGTGCGCGTCGTCGTCTGCCTCGGCAAGATCGCCTGGGACGGCTTCCTCGCCCACCTGCTCGCGCAGGGTGTCATCGAGCGGCGCTCAGCCTACACCTTCTCACACGGCGCCGAGTACACGCTGCCCAACGGCCTCAAGCTGCTCGGCTGCTACCATCCCTCGCTGCGCAACACGAACACCGGCCGCCTTAACCGCCCCATGTTCGCGAAGGTCTTCGTCCGCGCACTGGAGCTTGCGTTCTGAAGCGGGCGCACTTGACACGGACGATAGAATAAAAACAGGGAACAGGCGCGGCTACACCGCTGTCGACGCAGGTTTTCTTGTCCATGAAGGCGGGATCAGACCTTTGCAAGTCCGGCGACAAGCCGCCTTCTTTGAAGACTTTGGATCGAAAAGTATGGGAGGGGAGGGGTGGGGGTGTCACACTCCAATATGACTTTGTTGCATGAAACAGGAAACCTGATGCCATGCAGTTGAGTCCTATGCAAGTAGCTAGGAGGCTTACACATGCGTAGCAGACACTTCTTTTTTGCCCTTGGGGTTGGTGCAGCGGTCGGTGGTGTTTTGGCGCTGCTCTACGCTCCGCAGACCGGCGCCACGACGCGCAAGAAGCTGAAGCGGAACTTCGAAGACCTCGGCGATACGCTCGAAGACGCAGCCGAGTATCTGAAGGACCAGGCCGAACGCCTCGGCAAGGAAGCCGAACGCTTTATCGAGGCCAGCAAGGACCAGTTCGAGGACGTCGTTGATGCCGCCAACGGTGTCGTCAAGAGCGCCACCAAGGCAACCCGGTCGGTCTCCAAACTCATCTAGAGTTACAGAACCTGACGTAAAAGGGTTCGCAGGTCTTCCAAGAAAAACCCGCAGCTTCGGCTGCGGGTTCCTTTTTTGCCGCTACGGCTCCGGTGGCCCGACTGTGATCACAAAGTAGGTGCACTGCGTATCGCCCGCGTTCTTGACGTAGTGCAGATCGCCTGCGCAGCAGATGCCGACATCGCCTGCCCGCATGGTGCGGATCACGCCGTTGGTCATCAGCTCGCAGATGCCCTCTTTGACGCACCATATCTCGCTGTGCAGGTGCTTTCCTACGGGCTCATGCACGGCGCCCGGTTGCTGCACCGACTCATGCATCTCCAGCCGGATGTTGCCCGCGGTCAGCATCCCGGCCAGATACGCGAATGACTCATGCCCATTCGAGCCGTGGCCTTTGCCCGGTGTGTAGACTCCGGAGACGATGGTAGGCAACTGGCCCTTGCTGGCGCCAAACCCCGGCGTCGGCTCACCCTTCACGGGATGGTCAGCATCCCCGGCGGCTTGACTCAGGGCGCTCTCCGGCAGCAACGCAGTGGCCGCGAGCAGGGAGGGGAGCAGGGTGGCAAACGAACGACGATCCATTCAGAAATGTCCTCCGGTAAAACGATACGCCCAGCCTGTCAGGCTGGGCGTATCGGCTGTGAATTCCGTTCCGGATGTCAGACCGTTGTCAGTGCCAGACCCGCCGCCTTCTCCTCGCCTTCGGCCGCAACCGGGCGATAGTAGAGCTGGTTGCTCTCCAGATACACCTCGAGGAACGCAGGCCGCTCGGCGATCAGCCCAGCGATGAGCGCCTCGGAGAGTGGGTCCTCGATGTACTTCTGCAAAGCCCTGCGCAGCGGCCGTGCTCCGTAACTGCGGTCTGTGAGCGTCTTATCCAGTATCCAGCGCTGCGCATCGTCGCGGACGGAGATCGTGATCGCCTTGTGCACCAGGTTGGTGTTCAACTGCTGCACCAGCAGGTCCATGATCTGCATCAGGTCGGAGTCGGAGAGTGACGTGAAGACGATCACTTCATCGAGACGGTTGAGGAACTCGGGGTTGAAGGTGCGCTTCACCTCGCTCATCACCATCTCCTGCATCTTCTCGAGCACGACCTCATCCTTGCTCGATTGGAAGCCGAGGCCCTCGCGCTTCATCAGGTGCTTGGCGCCGATGTTCGAGGTCATGATGATGATCGTGTTCTTGAAGTCGACCGTGTTGCCGAGACCGTCGGTTAGCTGGCCGTCTTCAAATACCTGCAGCAGCAGGTTGAAGACGTCCGGATGAGCTTTCTCGACCTCGTCCAGCAATACGACGGAGTACGGAGACCGCTTCACGCGTTCCGTGAGCTGGCCGCCTTCTTCGTAGCCGACGTAGCCCGGAGGCGAACCGATCAGCTTCGAGACCGAGTGCTTCTCCATGAACTCCGACATATCGAAGCGGATGAGCGACTTCTCCGAGCCGAAGAGGAACTGCGCCAGCGTACGCGCCATCTCCGTCTTGCCGACACCTGTTGGCCCAAGGAACAGGAAGCTGCCGATCGGGCGCGCTGGGTTCTTGAGGCCTGCGCGCGAACGACGGATCGCACGAGCAAGAGCAGAGATCGCCTTGTCCTGCGCGATGACCCGTTTGTGGAGTTCTTCCTCCACGCGCAACAGCTTCTGTGTCTCTTCTTCCTTGATGGAAGTGATCGGGACACCCGTCCAGCGGCTGACGACGTCTTCGATGTCCTCGCGCGTGACGATGCCCGAACTCGACTCGTCGAGGTGGTACTTGTCGCGCAGCACGCGAAGGTTCTCGCGCTCCTTGCGCTCCTCGTCGGAGTAGAAGCGCGCCTTCTCGAACTCGTGGTTCGCGATGGCGTTCTCCATACGGTGCACGATGAACTTGATGCGCTTCTGTACCTCGGTCAACTCTTCAGGCAGCGTGGTCTGACGCAGCTTTACGCGAGCGCCGGCCTCGTCGATTAGATCGATGGCCTTGTCCGGCAGGAAGCGGTCCGGGATGTAACGGTTGGAGTGCGAGACCGAGAAGGTGATCGCGTCGTCGGTGTAGCTGACGGCGTGGAACTTCTCGTACTTCTCGCGGATACCCATGATGATCTTGATGGCATCCTCTTCGTTTGGCGGAGGAACCTTTACGGCCTGGAAGCGTCGTTCGAGCGAGCGGTCCTTCTCGATGGACTTGCGATACTCCGCAGGGGTGGTGGCTCCGATGCACTGGATCTCGCCACGGCTCAGCGCCGGCTTGAGGATGTTTGCCGCATCGAGTGAACCTTCCGCTGAGCCAGCGCCAACCAGGGTGTGCAGCTCGTCGATGAAGACGATGCAGTTCTGGTTTTCCATCAGCTCTTTCATGATGGTCTTGAGGCGCTCTTCGAACTGGCCGCGGTATTTGGTTCCCGCGACGATCAGCGAGAGGTCCAGCGAGAGAACACGCTTGTCGGCGAGGAAGCTCGGTACTTCGCCGTCGGCGATCTTTTGCGCGAGGCCTTCGACGATGGCTGTTTTGCCGACACCGGGTTCGCCGATGAGGACAGGGTTGTTCTTGGTGCGGCGGCAGAGGATCTGGATGACACGTTCGACCTCGAAGTCGCGGCCGACCAGCGGATCGAGTTGCTGGTCGCTCGCGGCCTGCGTCAGGTCGCGGCTGAACTCGGCCAGCATGGACTGCTCCTGCTGGTTGCCGCCGCGCTGCTTGCTGCCGCTTTGCGCGGCCGGCTTCTCCTGCGTGGTGCGCTGCAACTCCTCGCGGATGGCCGTGAGGCGCAAGCCGCGCTCGGTGAGGATCTCCGCTGCGAAGCACTTCTCTTCGCGCAGCAGGCCGAGCAGAAGGTGTTCTGTGCCGATGTGTTTGTGGCTCAGCCTCTCAGCTTCTTCGGCTGCGTAGGCTAGCACGCGCTTGCACTCGTTGGAGAGCGGAAGATCGACCGAGGTCGATACCTTCTCGCGCACCGTGGTGTGCTGTTCAATCTGTTTGCGGATGGATTCGACCGAGGCGTGCGAGCGCAGAAAGCGATTGGTGAGTGCTTTATCTTCGCGCAGCAGGCCCAGCAAGAGATGTTCGGTTTCGATGTATGGTGAGCCGAACTGGCTCGCCTCGTAGCGCGCGAAGAAAATCACGCGCCGCGCCTTTTCTGTGTAGCGTTCGAACATGCTCCCCCTTCGAACCGTCGCCCCCGCGCTTTGGGGTACTACCTGGGTTGCTACAAGGGCGCGGTCTGCGAATGACGATTGCGTGGCCACCGTCGCGGTCGGTTGCGGCGGAGAGGACTGAAAGCCCTGCCTGGGGCGCGTGCGGCTCTCAGTGAGTTACTAGACAGTTTATTCGCAGTAGCCCCCGAAAGAAAGGGCTGCGCACACTGACAACCGCCGAAACAGGCCTTTCTGTGGGAAACGCGTCAGAAATCGCCCGGTTTGTTGACCCTACGCAGAAACCAGCTGACCGTTCTTCAAACGCAGGGTCCTATCGCATCGTGCTGCGAACTCCAGGTTGTGGGTGACCAGCACGCTGGCGAGGTGGTTGTCGCGGTGCAACGTCTGCAGAAGCTCGAAGACGCGCTCGGCGGTGGCGCCGTCGAGGTCGCCGGTGGGTTCGTCCGCCAGCAGGAGTTTGGGCTTGGCGATGAGAGCGCGAGCGATGGATAGCCGTTGCTGCTCGCCGCCGGAGAGCTCGCCGGAGCGGTTGTCGGCGCGCTCGGCCAGGCCGACGCGGGCGAGCCAGGCGGCGGCTTCAGCCAGTGCGGTGGGTTTTGCTACTCCTTGCGCGAGCAGAGGCATTGCGACGTTCTCTACCGCTGTGAACTCCGGTAGAAGGTAGTGGAACTGCCAGACGTAGCCCATCTTGCGGTTGCGGTAGGCTGCGGCTTCGCGCGGGGTGAGGTGTGTGACGTTGGTGCTGCCGCACCAGACTTCACCGGCGGTTGGCTTGTCGAGCGCGGCCAGCAAATGCAGCAGGGAGGACTTGCCTGCGCCGCTCTCGCCGACGATGGCGACCATCTCGCCTGCGGCGACCTCGAAGCTGAGGCTGCGGAAGAGCTGCAGCGCTGCGCCTCCGGCCTTCAGCGGCGCATAGGTCTTCTCCAGCGCGACCGCGCGCAGGACCGGAGGCTGTTGTGGGGTGGCTTGCATCAGGCGGTCGTCGTCTCAGTCTTCGTCTCTGCGGGAACGTGGCTCTTCGGCTCCTGCCATTCGGGCGCGAAGGCTACTCCGAGACGGTTCCAGGCGTTGATCTGGGCGATGGCGTGTGTGAGGTCAACGAGGTCCTTGTCCTGGAAGTACTCGTTCACAGCGGCGTATTCGGCATCCGAGGTCTCGTTGCCGTCGAGCTTCGTGAGGCGGTCGGTCCAGGCGAGTGCGGCGCGTTCGCGCGGGGTGAAGGCATCGGAGCTCTGCCAGTCGCGGGTCGCTTCGATGCGTGTCTGTGGCTCGTTGTGGTGCCTGAGGTCCGAGGTGTGCATGCCGATGCAGAAGTGGCAGCCGTTAACGATGGATGCGCGCAGCTTCACATACTCCAGCAGTACCGGCTCGAGCTGCGTGTCGAGACGGAGCGTCTTGCCGAGGTTGAGCATCGCCTCGTAGGTCTTGGGCGACAGTTTCGGATAGGACAGTCTTGCCATGGTTACCTCCAGCGTATTCGATGATGGGACATAAACGCAGGACTGCGAGTTACGTGAGCGCTATTCGTACCGCAGAGCCTCGGCGGGAAGGACGCTCGCTGCCGAGCTCGATGGGTAGAGCGTGGCCAGCAGCGCCATGCCCAGGGAGACGGCCGCGACGACCAGCGCGTCCACGATGCGCGGAGCGAAGGGCAGCGTGTCGATGGAGTAGACGCTCGCGTCCAGGTGGATGAAGTGGTAGTGCGAGCCGAGCACGCTGGCGACGTAGCCGATGACGAGTCCGAGCAATGTTCCGATGGCGGAGATGAGCAGGCCTTGCAGCAGGAAGATGCGGCGTATCTGCTCGGCGCTGACGCCGAAGCTCATCATCACGGCGATGTCGCGGGTCTTCTCCATCACCATCATGGTGAGCGCGATGAGGATGTTGAGTGCGGCGACGACGACGATCAGCGCCAGCACGATGAAGGTGACAACCTGTTCGAGCTTCATGGCGCGGAAGAGCTCGCGGTTCTGCTCCATCCAGTTGGTGGACTGGAAGCCGGGGCCTGCGGCCTGTTCGAGCGCCTTGCCGACCTCGCCTGCCTTGTAGAGGTCGTCGATGCGGAAGCTCATGACGCTGATGAGGTCAGGCTCGATGAAGAGCTTCTGCGCGTCGGCGAGGCGCATGAAGGCGTAGCTCGAGTCGTACTGGTAGAAGCCCGAGCTGAAGATGCCGGTGATTTGAAATCGCTGGTACTTGGGCACCAGGCCCAGGGGGGTGAGCTCGCCCTGCGGGCTGGTAACGAGGACCGAGTCACCGACCTGCGCGCCGAGTGTGCTGGCGAGGTCGCCGCCGATGACGATGGGCGGGATGGCGCCATCGCCCTCGCTGGCGGCGCCCTGCGGTACGAGCGGGGCGTAGGTGCCCTGGTGGACGCTCTGGAGCAGGTCGCCGACCTTGAGCTCGTCGGCGGGTACGATGCCCTTGATGAGGGCGCCGCCGGAGCGGGCGCCACGGGAGATGAGGACTTGTCCGTAGAGGCCGGGGGCGACGGCTTGCACGTGCGGGACGGTGGCGAGGCGGGCCATGAGGGGGCGCCAGTCGCGGATGCCGTCGCCGGCGACGCGGAGCAGCTCCACGTGGGCGGTCGCGCCGACGAGGCGGTCCTGCAGGTCGCGGCGCATGCCGTTGGTGACGGCGAGGGCAATGATCAGGGCAGCGACTCCGGCGGCCACGCCGACGACCGAGATGGCCGTGACCAGGCCGACGACCTTGTGGCCGCGGGCTGTTCTTCCTTTGCCGCGGGCGCTGGTCTCGCGGCGGCGGGCGCGGAGGTAGCGCGCGGCCATGAAGAGTTCGAATCGCATTCTGGTTTAACGGTACAGGACAGGGAGTAGGGAATCGGGAGTAGGGAATAGATTTGGGCTCCCCCCACCCCTCCCCTCCCGTACTTTTTGATTCAAAGTCTTGATTTGTTGCGGGTTGGGGGTGGACTTGTGAAGGTCATATCCCCGCCTGGGCTATGTGGGCGGTCAGGTCAGCAGACAGTGCTTGCCCTACTTCTATTCTAACGGATTCAGAGCCATGAATCGTTGATCCCATATCGTTTGGAATGAATGGTTTGCGCGATAAATGGCTTGACAGTCTCCGGGAGATTTATGCTGAGACTGAAGTCCCGCCCCTTCAAAACAGGACACTTGTTCAGAGCTTCCGTAACTGGAATGAACTCAACACCAACGGCCGGACTATTGCGTCCGGCCGTTGGTGTGGTGAGGCTCGCTGTCGCGTTTAGTTCTTGAGGACTGCGCGGTAGCGGACCTGGTTCTTCTTTACTTTGGCGATGGCCTGGTTGCAGTCCTTCATGGCGAAGCTCTCTGTGATGGCCTTGATGCCGTGGCGGGCGGCGATGTCGAGCATCTCGTGCAGGTCGCTGGGGCTGCCGGTGGGGCTGCCTGCGACGGCCTTCTGGCCTGCGAGCAGGCTGAACGCCGAGATCTGTATGGGCGAGGGTGAAGCGCCAAGAACAACCAGCGTGCCCTTGGGACGCAGCGCGCCGATGAAGCCCTGGAAGTCCTGGTCGGCCGAGACGGTGGAAAGGATCAGGTCGAAGCTGCCTGCGACCTTCTTCAGGGCGCCGGTATCCCGTGTGTTGACAAAGTGATGCGCGCCGAGCGACTTGGCCTCTTCAGCCTTGTCGGCGCTTGTGGAAAAGGCTGTGACTTCGCTGCCGAAGGCGTGTGCAAACTGGACGCCCATGTGGCCGAGGCCGCCGATGCCGACCACGCCGACGCGTGAGGACGGACGGGCGAGCCAGTTGCGCAACGGGCTGTAGACGGTGATGCCGCCACAGAGCAGAGGAGCGACGTTTTCGCTTTCGAGTACTTCCGGGACCGGGACGGCGAAGCGTGCGTTGACACGGATGGAGCCCGCATAGCCTCCGTTGCGGCCTACGCAGGTGGGCTGTGCCTTGGCACAGAGATGTTCGTCGCCCTTGCGGCACCACTCGCAGATGCCGCAGCTATCGGCCTGCCAGCCGATGCCGACGCGGTCGCCGACCTTGCGGTCCTGCACGCCTGAGCCGACAGCGGTGATCTTGCCGACGATCTCGTGGCCCGGGATGAAGGGGTACTTGCTGATGCCCCAGTCGTTATCGATTAGGTGGACGTCGGAGTAACAGACGCCGCAGTGCGTGATCTTGACCTCGACCTCGTTGGGCGGCAGCTCCTCGACCTTGTATTTGTATGCCGACAGTTCGGCCCCAGCCGCGTGCGCGGCCCATCCATGAATCTCTGACATTGAAGTAATTTCCCCTGTCGCTAACCCTCGCAAGTGTACTGAGGCCCGGGTGCGTACTTTAAGCTTACAACAGGAGAAACGAGGGAGGCAGGGGGTGGATTGTCCCCCGCAAAATGCGGCAGGATACGCTGCAGCAGAGGTGGGTTTTTCCACTCAAAATTGATGCAGGAGTTCGGCGAGTTGTGCGATAATTTGGTTGCGCCACTGGTCGGGACGACCCCCACCGGTTGCATCCCTTGATAGGTGGCGCGATTTGAGAGCAAAGGGCTCGCTGGCACCCCCCGGCGGCCCTTTGTGCTTAACGACAGTGAGTCGGGAACAGGGAGTTGGGAGTAGGGGAGGTGGCCAATTGAGTATCCGTGACAGCGTGGATCGTTGGGGCGGAGTCGAGCCGGTACATCTGCGTTGAACCCCGCATCCGCGTGGTTGCGTCTATCGTGTTAAGCACAGAGCACGAGAGCAAGCAGGCCATGTTGGAGTTGCAGTTATGTTGAAGCATGGAATTCTTCCGTTGACGATGGCGTTGTCGCTGAGTGTGTGCGCATGGTCGCAGACGCCCACTCCTCAGACACCCGCACAAACGCCGACACAGACGACGAGTCCCGACGATGCCGGTCCGCAGGGAACCGGGCTGGGGCTGGACCTGCCGAAGAAGAAGGAAGAGGCGCCTCCGCCGCCCGCTCCTGCGGAGGACAAGACGGCGAACCCGGGGGGTACGCCCTACTCGCTGCGCGTGGATGTGCCGATTGTGAACCTGGATGTGAGCGTGCTGCTGGATAAGAACCACCAGTTCGTGCCGGGGCTGAAGGAGAACAACTTCCTGGTGGTGGAGGACGGTGTGGAGCAGCAGGTGACGAGCGTGCGCACGACCAAGGTGCCGATCACCGCGGTGATGCTGCTGGAGTTCGCCTCGACCTCATGGCCGTTTCTGCAGGACATGGAGAACGCGTCGGCGAGCTTCTTCCGCACGCTGCAGCCGGACGATTACATCGCCGTCGAGACGTACGACATGCGCACGCACATCCTGTGCGACTTTACGAACAACAAGGACGTGATCCGCGAGGCGCTGCAGTCGATGGTGATCCCGGGCTTCAGCGAGACGAACGAGTTCGACGCGCTGTACGAGACGCTGGACCGGCTGAGCCGCGTGGAGGGGCGCAAGTACATCATCCTGGTCTCCTCAGGCCGCGACACGATGAGCCGGCTGACGCTGGACAAGATGCTGGCGAAGATCAAGGCGACGCCCGATGTGACGATCTTTACGATCAGCACGGGCGGCTTTGTGCGTGAGCTGCGCGGCGACAACGGTCTCCGTGGGATCAGCTACCTGCAGGCCGACAATGAGATGCAGACCTTCGCGAACATGACGGGCGGGATGCACTTCAAGCCGGTCTTCCAGGGCGAGCTGCCGGACATCTTCGGGCAGATTAATGAGAGCATCCGCAACCAATATGTGCTGACCTACAGGCCGACGAACAAGGCGAATGATGGCAGCTATCGCAAGGTGAAGGTGTACCTGGTGGACAATGAAGGCAAGCCGCTGAGGATGCAGGATGAGAAGGGCAAGCCGGTGAAGTACTCGATTGTGGCGCGCGATGGGTATCGCGCGAAGCTGCCGGTGGAGTAGCGGGCAGAGGAGTAGGGAATAGAGAGTAGAGAGTAGAGAAAACAAAGGCCACGGTTGATGACCGTGGCCTTGTTCTGATATCCGGTTACTGTTCTTTGATTTTCCCTTGCATTGAGCTGAGTGCGAGCACGACAAGGCCGCAGAGCAGCACTGCGCCTTCAACCTTGGTGGAGACGTTGTGCAGGCGGTCGAAGTCGGCGTGGGCAGGGGCGTCCTTGGGGGTGGCGTCGACTTCGGCGCCGCTGTACTGGCTGGCGAGCTGCTGGCGGTCGCGCTCCATGGCAGGGATGACGCCGAGCTGTGAGTAGGCTGTGAGGCCCAGCATGATGACGACGAGGATGAGCTCGACGGCGCGGACCTTGGCGCGGTCTCCGAGTGCTAACAGCATCACGGTGAGCAGCAGGTAGAGGAAGCCTGCGTAGGTGCCGAGCGTGTGCAGCGCCAGCAACGTGCCGCGGACGACGATGCCCGCCTCATGCGTGCTGGGCAGGTTGCCGAAGGCCACCGCAGCCACCACGACGAAGAAGACTAGTGCCCCGACCCACAGCGCAATGCAGTACAGCCGAAGGATGCGGGCGATGGTGGCTAGGGTCTTCTTCATCTTCATGGGAGTGGCTCCTTATGAGCAGGTACAGCAGGTCACGCGCTCTTCTTCAATGCGCGGGCGAGGATGAGTTCGAGCGCCGACTTGGCCTGTGCGTAGTCGGCGTCGGAGATCTTGCCCTGCAGCTTGTCGGTTTCGAGGGAGAACATCTCCTCCTTGAGCACGGTGAGCAGCTGCGAGGCGTGGGCCTGTGGGGAACTGACGGGAGCTGGCGTTGCGGGAGTCCCGAGTGCAACGGCTCCGTCCGTAGCGGTAGGCTTCTTGAGCAGGAAGCCTGCGGCGATGGCCAGCAGCACGGCGAGACCGGAGAGAATCCACCACTTGTACTTACCCCACGGATCGCGGTTGTTGTTGGGGTCGAGTGGGTTGTCGAGGCCCTTGCCCGGCGCGGTCTCGTCGGTGGCGGGGGTGTCTGCGCCCTGTGCCTGCTGGCCGCTGGCGCTGCCCTGCGCGGTGTCCTGCGAGTCGCGCGGGAGCTCACCCCTGCCGGAGAGTGTGAAGCCCAGCGCGGAGCCGGGGGCGACGCTGCGGGCGACGAAGGTCTGCGCGTTCACATCGTCGTTCACCGGGCTGTAGGGCGAGCCGGAGGCAGGGGTGAAGGTCATCGCCTTGGGCATCATCACGGCGACGGTGTCAGTGGCGTTGGTCACGCGCGGGTCGATCTTGAACGAGCCGCTGTAGGGGACGTGGTAGCTGACCTGGAAGCGGGTTTCGCCCGGGCGGATGGGGAAGAGGAAGGTGTACTTGCCCTTTTCAGCCAGCGGCACCGGCGCGGCCTGCACGGGCATGCCGCCGGGAGCGAGCGCGGCGGAGCCTTCGACAACCGCGCCTTCGGGTAGGTAGAAGTCGAAGGGCTCGTTGGAGAACTGCGTCATGGGCGGCTTGGAGTCGTTCTTGATGAAAAAGTTCTCCACGACTTTGAGGCTGCTGCCGGAGGGATCGGTCTGCAGGCGCATCACAACGGCCTCGGTGGAGACGCCCTTGACACTGGCGGCGGCGTTGTAGACGTCGACGTCAATGGTGCTGGTGCCGGGCTGCGCGGGCTGGAAGTAGTTGGCCTTGTCGTGCGTCACGCGGACGAGGTGCAGACCGTCGTCGGGGACTTCGAGGGTGTAGTGGCCGCGGGCGTCGGTGGTGGTGTGCGTGGACTCCTGCATGCCGGCGGCGAGACGGATGAGGGTGACGGTGTCGCCGCCAGAGGGCTTGCCGGTGGTCTTGTTGGTGACCGTGCCGGTGATGTTGGCCGCGGCAAAGGCGGGCACAGTGAGCGCGAGAAGGGCGAGCGGGCGGAGAGTCTTCAGGAGTGCTTGCACACTTCAAGAATACTGCACGGGCTGTTGAGGGGCTTTGCGCGGCTGCCGATAAGCGCTACGCGCCGAGGGCGTCCATCTCGGAGACGACGCGGGCGGCCTCGTTTTCGAGCGATTCGCGCTGGCGGGCGTAGTCGTCCTCGGGGTACTTGCCGGCGCGGAACTCGAAGTTCAGGTCGCGAAGGTTTTCGTAGATCGCGTCCTTGCGCTCACGCAGGTAGTCCAGCCGGGTCTTTTCGGTGGGACGGGCCAGCTTCTGCTGCGGCCAGAGGATATAGGCAAAGCAGCCAAGGGTCAGTAGAGCGGGAGGCAAAATCGTCTGGAGATCCATCGATCGGAGTTCCTCGGGAACAACTGGTCTTGAATAGGCGTAGCCGTGATCCGGTGAAGATTTGGGAAGCGCCTGGGGCGCAAACCGCGTCCAACGGACAAGGCTGTCAAACCGCCCCTATGATTGTAGCGAGGTTTGTTCCATATTTCACATACCTCTTCAGGGGCAGGGCGTTTTCTGCATAGACTGGTTTCGATTCAAGGGCGAGAACGAGGGAGGTTCGATTGCTGCGGTCCGTTCGGGTTGGCTGGGTAAGTGATTGGAAAGGCTTGGTTTGCACGGTACTGGTGGCGCTGCTGGTAGGCGTTCCGGTGGCTGCCGAGGCGCAGGCGAACCAGCATACGGTGCCGCTCAATCTCGATCCCGAGGTCCGCCAGGGCTTCGACCACTTCTACAACCTGGACTACGACGGGGCCTACCGCATCTTTACCGACGTCGCGCAGAAGCACCCCAACGACCCGATGGCGTGGAACTACATCCTGTTCACGGTCATCTTCCGCGAGCTCTATCACCAGGATCTGCTGGACACCACCTACTATGCGCACAACAGCTTTCTGGCGACTAAGCGCGATGTGAATGTGCTGCCGGCGACGCGGCAGGAGATCGAGAGCCTGACGAACAAGGTCGTCGGCATGACGGACGCGGTGCTCAGCAAAAACCCGAACGACAAGAACGCACTGTTTGAGCGTGGCTACGCGAAGGGGATGCACGGCGCGTTCGTTGTGCTGGCAGACCATGCCTACGCGATGGGGGCGCGGCAGGGCTACGCGGCGCGCAACGACAGCGAGGCGGTGCTGAAGCTCGACCCGCAGTACGCGGACGCTTACATGGCGGTGGGCATCCAGCAGTTTGCGGTGGCGAGCCTGCCGACGTGGGTGCGGCTGATTGTGGGGATTATGGGCGTGGGCGGCAACCGCGAGAAGGGGCTGCAGATGTTGCGCTACTCGGCTGCGCATGGCGTGGTGACGAGTGTGGAGTCTCGCACGGCGCTGGGGCTGTTTCTGCGCCACGACGGCCGCTACGCCGAGGCGCTGGTGGTGGAGCGCGCGCTGGCGAAGGACTTTCCGCATGACTATCTGTTTCAGCTGGAGGTCGCGAACCTGACCAAGGACGAGGGCCAGGGGCTGCAGGCGATCGCGCTGTACAAGCAGGTGATTGCGGACGCGGAGAAGCCCGGCTACTTTGTGGACGTGCGGCTGCAGATGGCGTGGTTCGGGCTGGCGGACACGGAGCGCGGTTACAACATCCTGAAGGATGCGGCTTATGGCTACGAGCAGGCCGCCACGCAGCCCAACTGCAGCGACTGGCTGCGCAAGCGGGCGTGGCTCGCAGCCGGGCAGACGGAGGACCTGCTGCACGACCGCCAGAAGGCAATCGCGGACTACAGGCAGGTGCTAAAGCCCGGTGGCGACCAGACGCAGGCGGGGGCTGCGCGGGGGTATATCGAGAAGCCGTACACAGGCAAGTGAAACGGCTCGACAGGGATTCCTATCTGGAACCGTCCTCTATCGGTTTGCGTATCACTTCCTGTACTGAGGAGGTTCAAGATGATCTGCTCCAACTGCAACAGTGAGATTCAACCGGGCGCGCGGTTCTGCAGCGCCTGTGGTGTGCGGCTGACGCCGGCGTGGGTTCCGCCCAGTGAGGCGGCGGCGCGCGAAGGGCTCTTTCGGCCGCGCAATGGCCGCATGGTCGGCGGCGTGTGCGCCGGTTTTGCGCAGCGTTATGGACTGGATGTGACGCTGGTCCGCATCATTCTGGTGCTGGCGGTGGTCTTTGGCTGCGGCGCGCCGATTGTGGCGTACCTGATCGCGTGGGCTGTGATGCCGAACGAGCCGTTCTCGTTTACGACGCAACCGATTGTGACGCCGCCGCCGGTGGCGCCGACCGATCAGCCGCAGGTTTGAGCGCTGCGGAGAACTTTGAAGGGGTGTGGCGGATAGAATGAATGGGTGAGTCCCAGTTCATCCCCACGCCCCTTTGTTTATGTGCAGGACCGCCTTGTGTGCTCCGGCGTCGACGTGACCGCGCTGGCTGAGCAGTATGGCACGCCGCTGTATGTGTACTCGGCTGATGCCATCCGCGAGCGCGCGACGATGCTGCAGCAGGCCTTTGCCGCCGCTGCTCCCAGGCTGAATACGACGCTGTGCTATGCCGTGAAGGCGAACTCGTCGCTGGCGATTTTGAAGATGCTGGGCGAGGCCGGTTGTGGCTTCGATATTGTCTCCGGCGGTGAGTTGGAGCGCGTGAAGCGTGCCGCGCCGCAGTCCGTGGGCAAGGTGGTGTTTTCCGGTGTCGGCAAGCAGGCGTGGGAGATGGATGCCGCGCTACAGGCGGGTATCCTGCTCTTCAACGTGGAGAGCGAGGCCGAGCTCGAGCTGTTGAGCGAGCGTGCCGTGGCATTGAACAAGACCGCACGCATCGCGTTGCGCGTGAACCCCGATGTGTTCGCCGAGACGCATCCGTATATCTCCACTGGGTTGAGCGCGCACAAGTTTGGGATTGCGATTGCGCGGGCGCGGGCGGTGTATCAGCGTGCGGCGTCGTTGCCGGGGCTGAAGCCCGAGGGCGTCAGTGTGCACATCGGCTCGCAGATTCGTGCCGTCGAGCCCTTTGGGCAGGCGCTGGCGCGGGTGCGGTCGCTGGTGGAGGAACTGCGCAGCGATGGCATCGCCATCCACTATGTCGATGCGGGCGGCGGCTTCGGTATCGAATACGGCGAAGGCGCGTTCGATCCGGCGGCGAGTGTCGCGAGCTATGCGAAGGAGCTTGCGGCGGTGATGCAGGGGCTCGACGCACAGCTGCTGCTGGAGCCGGGGCGGTTTCTGGTGGCGCAGGCAGGGGCGCTGGTTACGCGCGTGCTCTATACCAAGCAGAACGGCGACAAGCATTTTGTGATTACCGATGCCGCGATGAACGATCTGATTCGTCCGGCGCTGTACCAGGCGCACCATGAGATTTGGCCTGTCGTGAAGTCGGACCGCGCGCCGCAGAAGGCGGACATCGTCGGCCCGGTGTGCGAGTCGGGCGACTTCTTTGCGCGGGACCGGCTCCTGCCGGAACTTGAGGCAGGTGATTTAGCCGCTCTGCTCGATGCGGGCGCCTATGGCATGACGCTGGCCTCGCACTACAACACGCGTGTACATCCGGCGGAGGTGCTGGTCGAAGGGGGCGCGGCACGTCTGGTGCGGCGGCGCGAGACGCTCGATGAGCTGATGGCGGCGGAGATCCTGTAGAACAATTACCCGAGCTTTGCGGGATGAAAGCGGTTTGCACGGAGGGCGCAAACGCAGCCGAGGAACATGGCATCGTACTAAATGGCTGTTTGAGCGGGCCTGGAAGTGCGCTTCAGGCCTGACGCCACGGTACGACCGGGGGCCTCCTGGCTCGATGTATCAGGTCCATACAACAACCATCTACGCAACACGCGAGGCACGATCCCATTTTTGTGGGTTGGTGGCCGGTCGCGGTCGAATGAAGGGGAATGTTATGAAGGCATTGGTTTATCACGGACCGAAAAAGGTAACGGTGGATACCGTTCCCGACGCCAAAATCGAGAAGATGACAGACGTTGTGATCAAGCTGACCACCACAAATATCTGCGGCTCCGATCTCCATATGTATGAAGGCCGCACAGACGTGAAGAAAGGCAAGGTACTTGGGCACGAAAATCTGGGCGAGGTGGTTGAGGCCGGCCAGGCCGTCGACAGTGTGAAGGTCGGCGACAAGGTTGTGCTGCCATTCAACGTAGCGTGCGGATTCTGCGCCAACTGCGAGCGCGGGCTCACGGGCTACTGTCTTACCTGTGCCGATCCCTCGGTCATGCCGGGTATGGCTGGCGCTGCATATGGCTTTGCGGGCATGGGGCCATACAACGGTGGGCAGGCGGAGTATCTGCGGGTGCCGTATGCGGACTTCAACTGCCTGCATCTGCCCGAGGACGCGGACGAGAAGGAGAAGGACTATGTAATGCTGTCGGACATTTTTCCGACAGGCTGGCACTCGACGCGGCTGGCCGGTTTGGAGCCGGGGCAGTCGATCGTGATCTATGGTGCCGGGCCGGTCGGATTGATGGCAACGATGTCGGCGCGCATCCAGGGAGCGTCGCAGATCTTTGTGGTCGACGGTAAACCGGACCGGCTGGCGCTGGCAAAGAAACTGGGTGCCACCCCGATCGATACGCTGGAGGGCGATATCGGCGATCGGATTCGCGAGATGACCGGCGGGCTCGGCGCAGATTGCGGCGCGGAGTGCATTGGCTACCAGTGTCACAACGCGGACGGCAAGGAAGTGCCGAATCTGGTGATGAACTCGCTGGTGGATGCGGTGAAGGCGACAGGCCAGATCGGCGTCATTGGCGTATTCGTGCCAAAGGACCCCGGCGCGGAAGACAAGCTGGAGAAGAAGGGCCAGATAGCCTTCGACTTCGGCAAATTCTGGTTCAAGGGGCAGAAGATGGGCACCGGGCAATGCAATGTAAAAGCGTACAACCGGCGTCTGCGCGACCTGATTCATCATGGGCTGGCGAAGCCGTCGGTGATCATCTCGCATGAGCTGCCGCTGGAGCGCGCGCCGGAAGCGTACAAACACTTCGACAACCGGGACGAGGGCTGGACGAAGGTGATCCTGCACCCACACGCTGCGGCATAGAGCGACGTGGCAGAGGGCCGGTGGCGCAAGGTGACGCCGTCGGCCTTCGTGCTTTCCAGAGGGGCCTGCGTGCTACACTTTTACCCGATGCAGTTGTGCGACGGGTGCTGATTTCAGGCACTTTCCGCGATCTGCCGATTCCAAAGCAGCAGAGGTTTTACCCCATGTCCGGCCACTCAAAATGGGCAACAATTAAGCATAAGAAGGGCGCGCTGGACGCCAAGCGCGGCAAGATCTTTACTCGCCTGATCAAGGAAATCACCATTGCGGCCAAGGGCGGCGGTGGCGACCCGGACGGCAACCCGCGCCTGCGCACGGCCATCGCCGCAGCGAAGGCGGAGAACATGCCCGCGGACAACATCAAGCGCGCCATCCAGAAGGGCACCGGCGAGCTTGAGGGCGCGAGCTACGAAGAGATTCGCTATGAGGGCTACGGCCCCGGCGGTGTCGCGATCATCGTCGACGTTCTGACGGACAACAAGAACCGCGCGGCGAGCGAAATCCGCCACGCGTTTTCGAAGCAGGGCGGCAATCTGGGAGCTCCTGGATCGGTGGCCCACATGTTCTCGAAGAAGGGCCTGATCGTGGTGGAGAAGAGCGCGGCCAGCGAGGACAAGCTGACCGAGATCGTGCTCGATGCCGGTGCCGAGGACCTGAGCGACGAGGGCGAGGTGTGGGAGATTACGACCGCGCCGAACGACTTCAACGCGGTGCTCGATGCCGTGAAGGCCGCGAAGATCGAGACGGTGCAGGCCGAGGTGACGATGATCGCCTCAACCTACACCAAGCTGGAAGGCGCGCCGGCAGCACAGATGATGCGACTGCTGGATGCCATCGATGACCTCGACGACACGCAGAATGTGTACTCGAACTTCGATATGGATGAGGCTTCGGTACCGGCGTAAAGCAGATTCGAGATACTAGATTCGAGATGCGAAAGCCGCCATTCGATGGCGGCTTTCGATTGTGAGGAGATGAAAGATGCGGATGCTTTGGTTGGGCCTTGGTGTGTTGGCGATGACGGTGAGCGCGGCTGCGCAGCAGACGGCATCGCCCACTGTAGATTCGCACGCGCTCTCTCCGGTTGAGACTGCCTCGCAGTCGAAGTGGGACATCGGCGCGTTCTTCGAAGGTGGCCCCGGCCTCGAGCAGCGGACGGACTACTCGTTCCTGATGGCGGGCGTGCAGGCTGGCAAGATCCTTACGCCGGAGATCGGCCACGGCCCGCTCAAGGGCAACTTCGAGTACGCCATCCAGGTCATCCCCTACTGGCAGTCCTTCACGCCGAAGAGTCAGCGCCTGGTCGACTGCCCCGCGGGCGCGACCTCGGCCTCGCAGTGCTATGGCCCGGTCACCGCTGGCGGCACGTATCACGGTTTCAGCATCACACCGTTCGTCTTCCGCTGGAACTTCATGCACGGCCGCAGATTTATGCCGTGGGCGCAGGCCGCGGGCGGGTTGCTGTATACCACGCGCAAGTACCCCGGCACCGGCAACCTGGACTACACCGACCCCACGCAGACCGGCCCGGCGGCCGATACCAGCGTGTGGAACTTCCTGCCGCAGGGCGGAATCGGCGCGCATTATTTCGTGCGTCCTGACCGCTCGCTCGACTTTGGCATCAACGGCGTGCATCTATCCAGTGCGAGCCTCGGCGACAAGAACCCCGGCGTGAATGTGAGCCTGCAGATGTCGGTGGGCTACACCTGGTGGAAGTAAGCAACAGGCAGCAGGAACGGAAGCAATGAACGAGAACAGCACGAGCCAGCCGATTGTGGAGTGTGTCCCGAACTTCAGCGAAGGTGTCGACCGCGACAAGGTCGAGACCATCGTGCGGGCCATGCGCGTGGACGGCGTGCATCTGCTGGACTACTCGCTCGACGCCGACCATAACCGCTCGGTGGTCACCATCGCCGGCGCGCCGGAGGCCGTGGTCGAGGCAGCCGTGCGTGGCGCTGGCGCGGCGGCGAAGCTGATCGACCTGACCCGCCAGAAGGGCGAGCATCCTCGTATCGGCGCGGCGGACGTGATTCCGTTTGTGCCGGTCAGCGGGCTCTCGCTGGTGCAGTGCGTGATGCTGGCTCGGCAGGCGGGCAAGGAGATATGGAACCGCTTCGGCGTGCCGGTGTACTTCTATGAGGCGGCGGCGGCGCGGCCTGATCGCGTGAACCTGGAGGACGTGCGGCGCGGCCAGTTCGAGGGCCTGCTGCGGGACGCGGCGCGGGACACCGCCCGGCGCCCGGATGTCGGTGGGCCGGAGCCGCACTCGACCGCAGGGGCCAGCGCCGTCGGGGCGCGGACGTTTCTGATCGCCTACAACATCTATCTGGGGCCGCACACAGGGCTCAACCTGCCGGTCAGCCAGGCCGATGTAAGCCTTGCACGCACGATTGCGAAGGAGATTCGGGCATCCAGCGGGGGCCTGCTGGGCGTTAAGGCTATGGGAGTGCTGGTTAATGGCCGCCCGCAGGTCAGCATGAATATCACCGACTTCACCCGGACCCCGGTGCCGAAGATCCACGCCGCGGTCGCCCAGATCGCCCATCGGCACGGGGTGGAGATCGGCGAAGGCGAGCTGATCGGGCTGATCCCGGAGCAGGCTTATGAGCCAGAAGCGGATTGGATACGTCAAATACCTCAGTTCGACCCGGAGGAGAAGGTTCTTGAACGCCGGCTGCGCCATCCACTGGCCTGGCCGTAGGCTGTAATCCGGGATATAGCTGGCTGTAATACACTTCAGCGCAGGAAGAACCCCCAGCTGTAAATGCCCCTAAAGCGGTCTTTTATAGCTTGCGGGGCAGCATGAGATTCGGAAACAATGGTATCGGTGCGCTGGTGCGCGCCGTGCAGGAGCATACAAGGTGAAGACATTGAAGAGTTTGCAGCATCCACTAACGGCCCTGGCGATGGCAGTCCTGGTCTCCGCAACCTTTGCCTCCGCCGCCCACGCGGCGCAGCTGAGCATCGACGCTCGCAGCTCCATCCCGCGCGATGTGCAGCAGATCATCGTGGTCGACTACAAGGTGATGCAGAATTCACCGGCGGCCATGCAGTTGAAGGACCGGGTGCTGCCGCCTGAGCTGAAGCGGCTGGAGGGCGCGCTGAAGAGCAGCGGCCTGAAGGTGGACCAGGATGCCGACACGCTGGCGTTCGCGGCCTTCCGCTCCGGCACGGACAAGAACGGCAATGCTGGCACGCGCATCCTGGGCGTGGCGCAGGGCCAGTTCGATACCTCGGCCATCATGGCGCACTTCGCCAAGGAGAAGACCAAGCCCGTCACGTACCGCCAGAACTCGATCTACCCGATGGGTTCGGCCGGCATGAGCATCGCCTTCCTGAACCAGACGACGATGATCTTCGGCGACCGCGACGCGGTGAAGGCGGCGCTCGACGCGCGCGATGGCCTGCAGCCGAACTTCCTGCAGAACAGCGAGATGATGAACAGCATGGCCGCGGTCGACTCCCGCGCGGTGTGGAGCCTGATGGACCAGGCGGGCACCCAGACCATGATGAAGAGCGTGCTGGGCGAAGCCTCACAACTGGCGGACTACGACACTGTCAAGGCCCGTTTCAAAAATGCGCGCTACACCATGGACTTCTCCAACGGTGTGAAGTTTGAGATGGACGTTGTGACCTCCGACACCATCACGGCGGCCACGGCGGCGGCGCTGATGAAGGGCGTCGCGCTGATGAAGAAGACCAGCGGCTCGCCCCTCGAGAAGTCGGCCGTGGACGAAACGACGATCGACTCCAACGCGGGTACGCTGACGGTGAGCTACTCCTCGTCGGACACGCAGTTCGCCGGTCTGCTCACCTCACCGCTCTTCCAGCAGGTCGTCACCAAGTAATCGCAGCCTGTTCCCGAAACGAAGAAGAGGCGACCGATGAGGTCGCCTCTTCTTTTCCATCTTGAAGTATTTGGCTGGAACGCCGCCTTACGAGTGCTGCTTGGCGGTCTGGTTCGCCGCCGGCGTTACGCCCTTCAACTCGATTTCCGGGTACTTGCCCACAGCCCGACAGCGCTCCATCACCGCAGCCCGCAGGCGGCTGGACAACTCCTCGGGGAACTCATAGGCCTGGGCCCCGCGGTAGACGTCGATGGTTTTGCGCGTGGTGTCTACAACCACCTCGCAGTGGTGACACGTTCCGAGGTGCTCTTTCACCTCAGCCATCAGGCTGGGATCGATCTGCCCATCGAAGTAGTCGGTTAGTTTCGCCAGAAAATCTGTGCAGTTCACTTCGGTTCCCTCATGGCTGCGTCGTACCCCAATCTTCCTATGACTTCGCCAGCTCTTTTGTCTGCCTAAAGTAACGGCTAAGGCGCTCGCGCAATTGGAGCCGCGCGCGCAACAACCGCGACTTGACGGCCGGAACGCTTAGCCCTAAGGCCTCGGCAGTCTCTTCCGTCGACAAGTTTTCGATGTCCCGTAACGTGAAAACGGTTCGAAAACCTGGGGGCAGACCTGCAATTGTCTTGCGCAGGATCTCGGCGAGCTCGGATTGCGAGTAATTCTGCTCCGGATTTGGCCGCCATTCGGCGAAATCGCGGGGGATAGAGCCCTCGTCGGTTTCGACGTCCTGGTCCATGGAGACGGTACGGGAGGTTTTGCGCTTACGCAGGCGCATCAGGCTCTCGTTGACCGCAATGCGGACCAGCCATGTGGAAAACTTGGAGTTGCCCTGGAACTGTTCGAGCTTCTGGAACGCCTTGAAGAACACATCCTGGGTGATGTCCTCGGCGTCCTCGCGGTTCTGGGTAATGTGCTGGGCGGTGCGGAAGATCTGGCGATCATACTGCTTCACCAGCTGCTCAAAGGCGGCTGTGTCACCAGCCTTGGCGCGTTCCACCAGCAATACGTCGGGGTGGACTTCGACGGGCTCGGCGGTTTCGTCAGGCGAGAGAACACCGTCCAGCTCGACATCCTGCAGGTCAACGGCCTCTGGATCGAGCGGATCGATTGCCGCCGGCAGGACGGCGGGGCCTTTGGCTCCGGCTCGCGGGGTACCGGGTTTTGTGATGGCAGAAGCAGGCGTTGCGGCCATAGTGGGCTCCATAAGCCAGTGTACTTGAGGTACCGCCGTGCGTGCCAGTCGATTGCGCTCGTCCGTCCCGGAAGCCGGGTTGCCCGGCAGCAGTTACCTTGGTTGATTCTCCGTTTGCGATGGCACCGCGTCATGAGCGGGCAGCCAGCCGTTAGAGTCAAAAGAGATGTGGAGCATGGAATGAAACAAAGCAGTTTCCGGTGTGCCCTCCAGTGGCGGTGGATTGCGGGGATCGCCTGCGGGGCGGCGGTCAGCCTCGCGTTTGCACAGAGTTCGAGCAGTACAGAAAAGCGGCACAAGAAAACAACTGCGGCGCACCACAGCACGCACGCGAGCGCCGAGAAGTCCCACAGCAAACGAGCCGAAGAGCACAGCACGAGCAGCCGGGAGCGTCGAGGGCACCACACACCTCTGCGCCGCGTCTCCATGCCGAAGCCTACGCATGAGAGCATCCGGCTGAGCCATGCCTTTGTGGCCTCGGCCACACTGCGCCCCATGGCCCAGCAGCTCATCACCTCGCGCAGCGCCGCGGCGTATGCGGGGGTAACGGCCTTTGCCGCCGAGCATCCGGGCGACGGCGCAGCGGCGGCCAACCTCGCGCTCGGCCACGCTTATCTGCTCGACAAGCGTTACAGCGACGCCGAGTTGGCCTTCCATCGCGCGGCAGTGGGCGACGCCGCCCTGAGCGACTACGCCGACTACCTCGGCGCGCAGGCCGCCGTGCAGGGCAACCGCGCGCAGGACGCCGTACCCCTGTTGACGAAGTTCGCCGAGCGGCATCCCGGCAGCCTCTTTGACGATCAGGCGCCCGTGCTGCTCTCCAACGCCTACCTCGCGCAGAATGACCCGGCAAGCGCCCTGCGTGTGTTGCAAGCCGCTGGCACCGGCGCTGAGTCCAGTCACGTCGACTACCGGCTTGCGCTCGCCAAGACCTACCAGGCCGCCGGCAACACCACCAAGGCCGCCGACCTCTATCGCAATATCTATCTCGGCGATCCACTCTCGCCCGAGGCCGCCGTCGCGAAGACGCAGATGCTCGCAATGAACACGCCGCTGACCGCCGCCGACCGCAAGCGCCATGCCGACGCCCTCTTCAACGCCAAGCAGTACGGCGAGGCCGCCGAGGAGTATCGTGCGCTGCAGAAGAACGATGCCGAGCTCAGCCAGGCCGACCGGGACGCGCTCGAGATCTACGTCGCGGTCTGCGACCTGCGGCTCAAGAAGCTGCGTCCCGGCGAAGTCGACCACCTGCCCGACACCGGCGACGACAGCGCCGCGCTGCGCATGTATCTGCGCGCGGAGCTGGCCCGCAGCGTCGGCAAGTACGACGAGCAGGACGCCATCGTGCAGCAGCTAATGCAGAGCTACCCGCACAGCCGCTGGTTGGAGGAGGCGCTCGACTCCGGCGGCAACATGTACCTCATCCAGCACAACAACAGCCGTGCTATCGCCGACTACACCGCGCTGGTCGAAGGCTTTCCGCAGAGCATCTATGCGCCGAAAGACCACTGGCACGCGGCGTGGCTGAACTATCGCGAACGCCGCTACCCCGAGGCAGCGCGGCTGATGGACGAGCAGATCGTCCGCTATCCACTCGGCAACGAGATCCCCGGCGCGCTCTACTGGCGCGGCCGTCTCTATGAGGACGTCGAGCACAACTTCAGCCAGGCGCTCAACTACTACAAGGCGCTCAGCGACGCCTATCCCAACAGCTACTACGCGCTCGAAGGCCGCAAGCGCATCGCCATCATCGGCACAAAGCCTGCAGTGGCGCCCGCGCCTGCGCTGGCTTCGGTGCGTGTGGTCGATGACCCGCACCTCACCGACGTACTGCCGGAGAACGATCCACATCTCATCAAGGCGCGGCTGCTCGCCAATGCCGCGCTCAACGAGTACATCCGCCCGGAGATCCAGCTCAGCGACACCTCCGCTTCGTGGGGAGCGCTGGCCGAGGCCCGCATCTACCAGAGTTTTGGCGAGGATGCTCGCGCTCTGCAGGCGATGAAGCGCGCCCACATCCCCTTCTTCTCGTTGACAGTGGACGATGTGCCGATGCCTTACTGGGAGATGGAGTTCCCGCGTCCCTACTGGACGCAGCTACGCACCGATGCCGAAGCCAATGGGCTCGACCCCTACCTCGTCGCGGCGCTCATCCGGCAGGAGTCCGAGTTCAATCCCGGTGCCGTCAGTCCCGCGAACGCCTGGGGCCTGATGCAACTGCTGCCCTCCACCGGCAAATCGCTGGCGCGCAAGGAGGGCATCCGCCACTTCTCGACCAGCCAGCTACTTGACCCCACCACGAACCTGCAGCTCGGCACCCGGGATCTGAAGAACTCCATCGACAAGTACAGCGGCCAGATTGAGTACGCTCTCGCCGCCTACAACGCAGGCGACACACCCGTGCATAACTGGATCGCGCTCAACAACTACAAGGACATCCCCGAGTGGGTGGAGTCGATCCCGTACACCGAGACCCGCGAGTACGTGCAGAGCATTATGCGCAACCGCGAGATGTACCGCGCCATCTACTCCGGCCGGTAGCGCTACTCGTGGCGCAGCGCTACCACCGGGTCCATGCGTGCGGCGCGCATGGCAGGTAGCAGCCCGCTGACGATGCCCACCAGCGACAGGATCACGAATGACACGATCATCGTGCCGGTTGAGGCGCGCAGAATAATGTCGCCGTCATGGTTGGCCGTTTTGTACATCGCCGAGTACAGCGGCATCGGCGGAATCAGATAGCCCGCGAAGTAGGCGACGATCATGCCCACAACGCCAGCGATCAACGTCAGCACCAGGCTCTCCAGCAGGAAGTGCAGCATGATGTCGCGCCGCCTGGCGCCCAGCGCCTTCATCAATCCGATCTCGCGCGTGCGCTCCGTCACGGAGACCAGCATGATGTTCATCACACCAACACCGCCTACCGCAAGCGTCATCGCGCCGATGATCCCCAGCAGCACCTGCAGCGCAATGGAGAACTGCACCATCGACTTCCCATCCTCGATCGTATCCCACGTGCTCACGGCCTTGTCGTCGCGCGGGTCGAAGTGGTGGCGCTGCGCCAGCACCGTGCGCACCGCCTGGATCGCCCGCAGGTGCAGCTCCGGCGACGAAGGCTGAAACACGATCATGTCCGGCGCGACCTGGTTGCGCAGCGTCCGCATCGTGTCGAACGGCACAAAGATGTTCTCGCTGTCCGGCCCGTTGTTGGATGAGTCCTGGATCTTGTTCCGCAGCACGCCAATCACCGTGAACGGCTGGCCCTCAATCTGCACGACCTCGCCCACCGGCGGATAGCCGTTGAAGAGCTTCTCCGCTGCGTGCGGCCCAAAGATCACTACCTGCCGATGCTCGCTGAAGTCGGCGGCCTCGAAGTAGCGGCCATCCTCAACATCCAGCCGCCGCATACGGCCGTACGGCAGGTCGATGGCCTTGGCTGAGATGTTCACCGTCTTCGGCCCATACTTCACGCTGAATCCGTCATCCGTCTCTCGCGAGACAGCGCTGAGGAAGGGAAGCGCATCGCGCACTGCTTCGGCATCGCCTTCAATAAACTTTATCTTCTGGCCGGAGCGCTCGCCCCCCGCCTGCATCGACGTCTGCCCGCCCCACATCATCACCACGTTGTTGCCGATACCCATGAACCCTTCGAGCACCGCATTGCCCACGCCGCGCCCGTAGCTGATCAGCAGCACCACCGTCACCAGCCCCCACATGATGCCGAGCATCGTCAGCACCGACCGCACGCGGTTGCGGTTCAGCGACTCGATCGACTCGGTAAACACCTCACGCACGTTCATGGCTAATCGGTCCTCAGACATTCAATCGGTGTCATCCCCGCAGCACGCAGCGCGGGATATGTACCGGCGGAGACCGTAATCACGCCCAGCGTTACCAGCGATGCGATGATCGCCGTCGCCGAGATCACCGGATGCGGCACGAAGTCCGGCAGCGGCAGCATCCGGATCAGTACGCACACGCCCACACCGCAGACTAGTCCGGCCGCGCCGCTCACCAGTGTGATGATCGCGGACTCCACCAGGAACTGCCGCCGTATGTCGCGCGCTGTGGCACCCAGCGCCTTGCGCACGCCAATCTCGCGTGTGCGTTCGGAGACCGCCACCAGCATGATGTTCATCACACCGATGCCGCCGAGCAGCAGCGTCAGCAGTGCGACGGCCGCGAAGAACAGCGTCATCACATGGAAGATGCGGTCGGTAAACTGTGCGCCCTCCAGCGTGTCCCACACCCACAACGCGTCCAGGTCATCCGGGTCGAAGTGGTGCCGTTCCGCGAGGATCTCGCGCACCTCACGCAGCGCCGCCACATGCTTTTCAGGCGAGACTGGTTGCACCACAATGTTGTTCACCGTGCCCACCGGCGCTGCCTGCGCATCCGGGCCCGTGCCTTTGAAGTCCGGCGGAAAGTCGCGCAGCATCGCGGAGAAGGGCACAAAAAGCTGCGTGTTGTCTGGCCCGGAGCCATAGCTGCCGTTCTGTTGCTTCTTGGCTAGTACGCCGATCACCGTGTACGGATACCCTTCAATCATCACCGGCTGCCCGATCGCAGGCTTGCCGGGAAAAAGCTGCCGAAAGCTTTCCGCTCCCAGAATAACGACGCGGTTCGCATTGGTCTCGTCGTCGTCGTTCATCAGGCGCCCCTGTTCCACCTTCAGCGAGCGGAAGTTCTGGTACTGCGGCCACACCCCCCGCACCGCGCGGCTTGAGGCGTTCCATTGGCTCACCTCGCTCACCGTGCGCCTAATCTCGGGAGAGACCGTCTTCACCAGATGAGCATCCTGCTGGATCGCCTCCGCGTCGCC
This sequence comes from Granulicella sp. 5B5, assembly GCF_014083945.1. GTDB lineage: Bacteria > Acidobacteriota > Terriglobia > Terriglobales > Acidobacteriaceae > Granulicella. Next base: position 3,526,790 of record NZ_CP046444.1, read on the forward strand.
GATGTTGAGTTGGATGTTCCGCCCCGACGCATAGCCACCCGAGGGCATCGCCGTCTTGCCGCCGAAGCAGATTGCGATGTCTGTGCCGATGGTTCTCAGCCGCTCATGCTGGTCGATCCCGAAGCCGATCCCCAGGCCCACCAGCAGGATCACCGACGTGATCCCCCACAGGATGCCGAACATGGTCAAAAAACTGCGGAGTTTGGACTCCCACAGTGCCGCCAGCGTTTGTCGAAAAATCTCAAGAATCGGCATGGTGATAAGGGGACTGCAAAGGCTGATACGCGCCGTGACGCCCACCGGTTCCCGCCTTAGGCGACTTTCAACGCCGCAGCACGGTACGATGGTGAGGCGGCCATCGCCCGGATGGTGGAATCGGCAGACACAGCGGACTTAAAATCCGCAGCTGCGAAAGCGGCGTGGGGGTTCAAGTCCCCCTCCGGGCACCATCGGCGGCTAACCTCAATGCGCTGAATCCCATCCTACAAACGACCCACCGCCACCGGAGGACGCCGTTGCTCGCTCACATCCTGTTGTCCGCGATTGTGGGCCTCAGCATTCTGCTCATGCTCGTCCGCCCGCGCAACATCGCGGAGGTCTGGTGGGTCGGCGGCGGTGCATTTCTGCTGGTCGCTGTTCGACTCATCCCACTCTCGCTCGCCGGCCGCGCCATCGCGCAGGGTACCGACGTCTACCTCTTCCTCATCGGCATGATGCTGCTCTCCGAACTTGCCCGCGAACAGGGCGTCTTCGACTGGATGTCATCGCATGCCGTTCGCAGCGCGGCCGGTTCCAGCACGCGCCTCTTCACTCTCGTCTACGTCATCGGTGCGCTGGTCACCATCTTCATGTCGAATGACGCCACCGCCGTCGTTCTCACCCCCGCCATCCTCGCTGCCGTACGCAAGGCAAAAGTTGAGCCGTTGCCGCACCTCTTCGCCTGCGCGCTCATCGCGAACGCAGCCTCGTTTGTGCTGCCCATCTCCAATCCCGCCAACCTCGTCGTCTTCGACGGCGCAATGCCTCCACTCGCGCGCTGGCTCGCGGGCTTCGCACTGCCGTCGCTGCTCTCCGTCGCCGTCACCTACACGGTCATGCGCATCCTCTTCCGCAAGCAATTGCGCGCTCCACTCGCAGGCTCGTCCAACAATGTCGAACTCAGCAGCAACGGCAAGCTCGTCCTCGTAGGCCTTGCCTTTATGGTCGCCGTGCTGCTCACAGCCTCCGCGATGGGCCGCGAACTCGGTCTGCCAACTTGCCTCGCCGCATTGGGAATCACTGCCGTCGTCTGCCTCCGCGCGCGCACCAACCCCCTCGCTCTGGCAAAGGAGATCAGCTGGACCACCCTCGCGCTCGTCGCCGGGCTCTTCGTCATGGTCAACGCGGTCGAGTCCATCGGGGCGCTCCGCTATACGCAAGCGGCGCTGGCTTACGTGCAACACCTGCCCACGGCAGCCGGAGCGTACCTCACCGGCTTCGTCGTCGGCATCGCCAACAACCTCATCAACAACCTGCCGCTCGGCCTTATTGCCTCGGGAACGCTTCATGCGTCGCGAGTTCAAGGCCTGCTAGCCAATGCGATTCTCATCGGCGTCGATCTCGGCCCGAACCTCTCCGTCACCGGCTCGCTTGCCACCATCCTCTGGCTGCTCGCTCTGCGCAAGGAGCACGTTGAGGTCAGCTTCGGTCAGTTCCTGAAAATCGGAATCGTGGCGATGCCCATCGCTCTGGCCGCAGCCTTAGCGGGTGCTGTGCTAGTGCACAGCTTTTAGAACTTGTAAGGAAGGTTCTTCCAGAGCAGCGGTATGTAATACGTCTCCAGGTACCACGACACGACGAACAGAAACGCCATAGCTCCCAGCGTCAGGAAGTAGATCCGCATCGGCAGCGTCCCCAGTATGGAGGGTAACGGCTCGGCCCCGCGACGCTCCGCCCACGCAAAGAACAGCCCGCTCACAAGGCAGCACGCCGCAGCCAGCGCAGCCCTGTCCATCGAAAGCAGCAGCCGGTCCTCCCAATGCGTGCCCGGCACAAAGAACGCGCTGAACAGCAACGGGAACAGCGACAGCAGGCTCACCATAAACGAGAACGGTTTGCCGAGTTCGACCAGCACCGCGGGCCTCCTGCGACGCCACTATCGTAACTCCAAACCTGTGCGGATGGCTCGAAACTATGCGCTCGGCTTGGGCGGGTACGGCTTGGTCTGCGACGTCCGCTGCTCCATCGGCACATAGGGCGCAGGCCACGCCGGGCCCGTGTAGTCCGCGCGCGGGCGGATCAGCCGGTTGTCGTCGTGCTGCTCAATCACATGCGCGCACCAGCCCGCAATGCGGCTGATCGCGAAGATCGGCGTGAACAGGTCGATGTCGATGCCCAGCGTCGTGTACGTGCTCGCCGAGTAGAAATCGACGTTCGCGTTCAGCTTCTTCTCGTCCTTCACAAACAGTTCGATCTTGCGCGACATCTCATACCACTTCGGGTTCGCGTCCCTGCCCAGGTCTTCGGACATCTTGCGCAGGTGCGTCGCGCGCGGGTCTTCGGTGGTGTACACGCGGTGGCCGAACCCGGAGATCTTCACCTTGTTCGCCAGCATCGTGCGCACATGCTCCACCGGGTCCTCGCCCGCCTTGTCGATGTCGTACAGCAGGTGCATCACAGCCTCGTTCGCACCGCCGTGCAGCGGCCCCTTCAGCGCACCGATCGCGCCGGTAATGGCCGAGTGCATATCGCTCAGCGTCGCCGCGATCACGCGTGCTGCAAACGTGCTCGCATTCAGTTCGTGGTCCGCGTGCAGAATCAACGCTACATCGAGTGCCTTGGTCGCGGTCTCGGTCGGCAGCTCGCCGTTCAGCATCCACAGGAAGTTCCCTGCATGCGAGAGCGAGGTGTCGGGCTTCACAATCTCCTTGCCCTTGCGGATGCGGTCGAATACCGCCACGATCATCGCAATCTGCGCCGTCAGCCGGAAGCTCTTGCGCAGGTTGCCGGTGTGCAGCACGCTCTTCTCGTCCGGGTCGTAGATCGACAGCAGCGACACCGCTGTGCGCAGCACCTCCATCGGCGACGCGGTCTTCGGCACGTTCTCCAGGAACTCGATCACGTCATCCGGTAGCTGACGCGCCGCGGCCAGCTGATGGCTGAAGTCGTTTAGCTCGCCCGCCGTCGGCAACGCGCCGTTCCACAGCAGGTATGTCACCTCTTCAAAGCTGCTCTTTTCGGCCAGCTCGTGGATATCAATACCACGGTAGGACAGGATGCCCTTGGCGCCATCGATAAAGCAGATGGAGGATTCATTCGCGACGACGTCCTGCAAACCTTTGGGAGCGGAGGTAGACATGCTGCGTTCTCCTTTAGAAATCAAATGTCGATTGATTATCGAATGTGGCTTCTGCGATTGTCATGTCAATCGCGCGAATATCGAAAACCCTGTGCGATTCAGCTCGCACGAAACCGCTGCGGTGCAAATGCGTCGAGCGTCACAACAGGCTCTTTGCCCTCGATCAGGTCGGCCACAATCTGTGCTGTCGCCGGCGCCAGCAGGATGCCGTTGCGAAAGTGTCCCGTCGCCCACAACACGTCGCCATCACGCCCAATTACCGGCAGCATGTCTGGCGTAGCGGGCCGCAGCCCAGCCCATGCCTCCACTATCGGCGCAGCCTGTTCATCGCTCAAAGCAGGCAGCAACTCTGCCGCCAGCGCACGCAACCGCTCCAGGTCGTCAGCATGCGTCGCTGTATCGAAGCCCGCATCTTCCACAGTCGCACCGATCACTGCTGTTCCGGCCTGCGGTCCTGCGGTGCGCGGCACCACGTACACGGCTTCGCTGCGGTGCACCTCACCGAGCGCGCGCAACTCCTCCGGCAGCGCAACCCGCAGCATCTGCCCCTTGCGCGGACTGACCGGCACACGCCCCTCCGGAGACAGTTTTCCAGCCCACGCACCCGCAGCCATGACTTTCGTCAGCCTTTTCAGGTTCGAGTCTTCCATGGGGCTTTCTTCGCGCAGATGGACGTCCGCAGCACGCGTCGCAGCCAGCAAAGCAACCGCTAGTTGTCGCGGATCCAGCGACATCTCTTCCAGCCGCGTCCGGCTTCCGTCGATTCCATGCTGCACCGCAATCCGCGTCTGGATCGGCACCGCTAACCCAGAGAGAGATTCAATCCGCGCCAGGAAGTCCGGATATAAATCCTTGCTGTACTTGGAGATATCGCGCAGCCCCGGCGGATTGTGCGGGTCCTCGGCAGCCAGCATCCCGGCTGCGGCCCACGACGCCTGCTCCATCGCCCGGCCCCGTTCAAACACCGTCGCCCGCACTCCGCGCCTCGCCAGCTCCAGCGCAATCGACAGTCCAATGATCCCGCCACCGGCGATCACAACAGGCTGCATGGAGATATCGGGGGGCAGGGCAGGGGTGGTACGGGCAGGCATGTGCCTCCATAGTAAGCCATTCTGTTGCTCTAAAAGCGAGGCAAAGCACCATGCGCGATTTTTCAACCAGACGCGTTTTCCCAGGCTACCGCCCGTACTACATTTAGTCCCTGAACGACCGATAAGTACATAGACACACGCACGTGAAAAAGAGCTGAGTAGACAGTAGTGGATAGACAAAAGGCCCGCATGCGCGGGCCTTCTTCTTTCACTACTGTCTGCCTCTAAGGCAGCTTGATCGTCTGCGGGTTCTGGTTACGCAGGCTGATCGTCAGCACTGCCGACTTCTTGTTGTGCCACGAAGCCTCGGTCATCCCCGGAAACAGCACCAGGACATTGCCCGTGCGTGTCTTGCCGGGGTCGATCTCATCGCCATCGTACAGTGGCGCGCCCAGGTAGCTGCCCAGTTTCGGGAATGTGCTCTCCAGCCGCCCGTAGTACTGCGGCGCCACGCCCGTCGCTTCTTCGGAGGTGCCGTCCGCGCTGGTTAGTGTCAGCGTCGTACCGGAGACGTACAGCGGCAGCCGCAGTTTGTCCGTCATGCTCACCGTCACCACCACATACAAATCGTCCTCTGCGCTGTTGGGGAGCCCCGCCACATGCACGCTGCTGTTGTTGGCAAACTCCGTATGGGGCGCGTAAAGATTCACGCGCTGCAGCTTCAGCTCCGCTGTTTTGCGAGGGTTCACTAGAAACACCACCACCGCGACAACGATCAGCACCAGAACGGAGATGATGATCGCGGGCATTACGCCGTGGTCAGGTTCAGGCACGAGCTTGAGATCGTAGGCCATGGCTTAGAGCATACCGTGGCCTAAGGTACTGCGGGACACAGAAACCGTGACGCAGTTTTCGAATTGCGCATTACCGAAGGCGGCGCAGGCTGGCGACCAATTTCTCCACCGGCAGGGTGTTCAGCAGGTCTGCTGCCGTCAGCCAGGCCCTCTTCAGCTGCACTATCCCGAACTCAATCTGATCCAACCCCGCCACGGAGTGGGCGTCCGTGTTCACCACCAGCTTGCACCCCTGCTCCTGCGCCAGCCGCATATTCAGGTCGCTCAGGTCGGAGCGTGCCGGGGCCGCGTTGTGCTCCACCGCCACACCCAGCTTCGCCGCGGCGGGCAGCAACACGCTCAGGTCGATCTTGTACGGCTCGCGCTCCAGCACTTTGCGCCCCGTCGGGTGCCCCAGGATGTGTACCTGCGGGTTCTCCGCCGCGCGCATCACCCTCGCTGTCACCTCCTCGGCCGTCTGGTTGAACCCCGAGTGCACGCTCGCCACTACGATATCCAGTTGCGCCAGCGTCTCGTCCTCCAGATCCAGCCTCCCATCCAGCAGGATGTCCACCTCCACCCCGGCGAGGATACGGAAGGGAACCGTCGGCTTCACCGGCTCCACAGCCTCACGAAGCTGCTGCTCATAGCGGGCCCACTGTGGCCCGCGCCCGGCGGCAAACTCCTCGGCCAGTTCCGCGCTCACCGCGCGGATGCGCTTCGCGTGCGCCAGCGCCCGCTTATCGTCCATGCCATTGGCCATCGCCAGCGCCTTCGAGTGGTCCGTGATCGCGATGTACTCCAGCCCCCGCGCAATCGCCCCTTCCGCCATCTCGCGGATCGAGTTCGACCCATCGCTCTCGGTCGTGTGCATATGCAGGTCGCCGCGAATGTCGGCGCGCTCGATCAGCTTCGGCAGAGTATGCGCCGCAGCAGCCTCAATCTCGCCACGGTTCTCCCGCATCTCCGGCGGAATGTACTCCAGCTCCAGCGCGTTATAGATCTCCGCCTCGGTCGCGGCGGCAACGATGGCGTTGTCCTCCAGCCGCAGCAGCGCATACTCGCTCAGCGTCATGCCGCGCTTGATCGCCCGCTGCCGCAGCGCCACGTTGTGCATCTTCGACCCCGTGAAGTACTGCAGCGCCGCCCCGTAGCTGGCTCGCGGCAGCAGCCGCACATCCACCTGCAGGTTGTTGCGCAGCGTAAAGCTCACCTTGTTCTGCCCCTTGGCTAGCAGCTTGTCGATCAGCGGCAACCCAGCCACATGTTCCACCGCAGCAGCCACCACCTCCGGCTCACACGCCGGCCCGGTCACCAGCAAGTCCAGGTCGCCACACGTCTCGCGTCCGCGCCGCAGAGACCCCGCCGGCGTAATCGTCTCAATCCCCTCAAACGCAAAGATCAGCCGGCTGATTCGCTCCGCAAACTCCTTTGCCACATCAATCCGAAACCGCGACGAGTTCTTCCGATAGTCCTCGATCCCCTTCAGCAGCTTGTCCGTAAACTTCTGCCCCATGCGCGGAAGCGGCAGCAGGCCGCCGCGCTTGGCCGCCTCTTCCAGCTCATCCAGGTTCGTTACCTGCAGAGCGCTATATACCAGCGCCACCGTCTTCGGGCCCATCCCCGGCAGCCGCAGCAGCTCCAGCATCGTTGCCCTGTACTTCGTCAGCAGCTCCTCACGCAGAGGCATCGTCCCCGTCGCCACCAGGTCGCGGATGTTCTGCGCCATCCCCTTGCCGATCCCCGGAATAGCCAGCAGTGCCTTCGGGTCGGCATCTGGCCCAGCCAGCGTCGCCAGTTGCGTCGTCTGCTGCTCCACTGCTTCGGCAGCCCGGCGGTAGCTCCGTATGCGAAACGCATCGCCCCCGTCGATCTCCAGCAGCGCGGCCGTCTCATCCAGCAGCCGTGCGATCGTGATGTTTTCCATCATCGTTCCCTGTCTTTCCGATTCAAGCCTTCACGCCCCAAACGCGATTGTAGCCGCCGACCGTGTGCAGTCGACTTAAACACAGAAGCCCCGCTCGCCTGGGCATCGTGCCACTCAGGCCTGCGGAGCTCCTCATCTTTTCGGATAATCTCGCTTTGCGCTTATCTCGCTTATCCTTAGACAGCCTTAGTTCGGGTTACCTGGTCTGCCTGCGGTCCTTTCGCTCCCTGGATGACGTCGAACTCCACCTCGTCGCCCTCCTTCAGGCTCTTGTATCCGTCCAACTGGATGGAGCTGTAATGAACGAACACGTCTGGCCCGTCCTCACGCCCTAGGAATCCGTATCCCTTTGCGTTATTGAACCACTTCACTACGCCTTTGTACTGTGCCATGAGTCTTTATTCCCGTCCAGTCATCGTTGCCTCCTGTCTGAAGACGACAGAAGGTTAGACTTTTAAGACGCGCACAGCATCCGTTTAGCTGCTTTCATCCTGTTGAAAACACACCAAAACGAACAGTTCGGTGAACAAATGGGCCTAACCCTCTTTTATTTCAGTAAGTATTGATCCGGTGAACTGTCACATTCCTGTCATCAAATAATCGGCACAAAACGCTCAATCTGCCTACGCAGGCAGCGCCTGCTTTGCCGCTCCTCCGTGCATCGACGCATACAGCAGAACCCCGATCAGCGTCTTCCCATCCTCGATCTTCCCGGCATGGATCATCGCCAGCACCTCAGACAGCGGCGTCATATGCAGCTCGATCTTCTCGTCGTCCTCAGGAGCCGCCTCCCCCAGCGTCAGGTCCGTCGCCAGCACGATGTTCATCGCCTCGCTCAGGAACCCTGGGCTCGCATAGTACTTCGTATGCAGCGACCACTTCTTCGCGCGGTAGCCTGTCTCTTCGATCAGCTCCCGCTTCGCCGCCGGGATCAGCTTCTCGCCCGGCTCAATGCGCCCCGCCGGCAGCTCCAGCAAAAACTTTCCCGCCGCATGACGATACTGCCGGATCAGCAGAATCCCCGGGTCCGCCGGGTTCGTCCTGTCGTCCACCGCAAGAATCACCGCCGACCCGTTGTGCCGGATCACATCGCGCTTCAGCACCTTGCCGCCGCCACCCGGTTCTGTTACTTCATCCCGAGTCACCCAGAACACACGGCTCTTGAACACCGTCTTCGACGACAGCACCTTCGCCTTGCCGCTCAGCTTCACCGGGGCTGTGGTTGCAGCGGCCTTCTTCGCCGCACTCTTCTTCGCCATCTTTGCAGGAGACTTCTTCTTCGTAGCCATCTTCTTAACCTAGCAGCAAGCCATCCTCCGCGAATCCCTGCATCGCACTTCCCGCCCGCGCATCCAAACTCCTGTTGTCCGCAACGCACCTTTCACTCCGGGATGAGAAACTGAATCCACCGATGACACCTGAGTGCCACCCCATCTCGACGCTGCCCGACACCACGCCGCTCTTCCGCGACTTCGCCGGACCCTCAGTGTCCGTGCCCGCCGGGCTCCGCCGCTGGTACCCCGCCGACCCCTTCAGCATGGATTGGGCGCACGTCGCGCCCACACTCTCGCCCGAGCACCGCAACCGCCTCGCCGACGCGCTCCTCCGCCAGACCGACCGCTTCGACGCCTCCGGCGCGGTCCTCGCCAACATCGAGCGCCTCAAGCACGGCGCCTCCGCCGTCGTCACCGGCCAGCAGGTCGGCCTCTTCGGCGGCCCGTTGCTCACGCTGCTCAAAGCCGCCACCGCCATCCGCAAGGCGCAGGACGCCACCCGCCTCACCGGCCGCGAGCACGTCCCCATCTTCTGGCTCGCCAGCGAAGACCACGATCTAGCCGAAGTCGACCAGGTCTCGCTCCTCAGCAAAACCGCCGTCGAAACCCTGCACCTCAACCTCGACGCCAGCAAGCCGCTCCCCGTCGGCGCGCGCGTCCTCGGCGACCGTGGCGACGAAGGCCACCATCGCCTCGCCGAAGAGCTGGACAAGGCCTGCGAACTTCTCGGCTGGGCGCCCATCTGCGATCTCCTTCGCGAGTGTTACACCCCCGGCGCAACCCTCGCCTCCGCCTTCGGCCGTCTCATCACCAAGCTCTTCGCGCCCTTCGGCCTCATCGTCATGGACGCCGCCTCCCGCGACTTCCACGCCCTTGGCGCCTCCACATTGCAGTACGCCATCGAGCACGCGGCTGAACTCGACGCCGCCCTCATCGCCCGCTCCCACGAGCTCCCCGCCGCCGGCTACCACGCGCAGGTACTCGTCTCTGAAGGCCACTCGCTCCTCTTTCTTCTCGAGCCTCAGGAAGGTGCCACGGCCAATGACCTGATGAAGCCCGCCGTCCGTCTCCCGCTCCGCCGCAATGCGCAAGGCGTCTGGAAGGCCGGCCCCCGCACCTACACCACCGTAGAACTCCTCGACATCCTCGCCACCGAGCCCGAGCGCCTCAGCCCCAATGCGCTCCTCCGCCCCGTCTTCCAGGACACCATCCTGCCCACCGCCGCCTATATCGGCGGCCCGGCCGAGATTGCCTACTTCGCGCAGTCCGCCGTCGTCTACGAGGCCATCTTCGGTTCTGACGGCAAACCAGGCCGCATCACCCCCGTCCTGCCGCGTCTCTCCGCCACGCTCATCGAGCCCGCCATCGCGCAGGTCATGCAGCAGCACGAGGTCACCTTCTCCCAGGTCATCGACGCGCTCTCCCACGGCAGCAAGACCCCCGCAGAGCTAGCCACGCGCCTCGGCGCCCGCGCCATGCCCATCGAAGCCAAGCGCAAGCTAGCCGCCGTCGGCAACGCCCTCGACACCGAGCTCACCGCCCTCACCGAGTACATGACCGCGATGTCCCCGGATCTTGGGAGATCGGCCACGATCTCCAGAAACAAGCTGCGTTACCAGATGAACCGCCTCCGCCGCATGGCCGCCAACTTCGAGCTCCAGAAGCAGGCCTCGCTCAACAAGCACGCCACGGCCATCGCGCTCAACCTCTACCCCGAAGGCCATCTGCAGGAGCGCCTCCTCGCCGGCATCTGGTTCCTCGCCCACCACGGCGACACCCTGCCCGCACTTCTCGTAGACCACGCCGCCCAGGAGTGCCCGGGTCACCGCGTCATCTTCCTCTAGCCCACGCTCTCCCTACCCATAAGCAAGGTCATCTCGACCGAAGTCCGCGCTTCTGCGGACGTAGCGGAGAGACCCCTGTATTGGCTGTTGCTGTTGTTCTTGCTGTTGTCCTTGTTGTTGCCCTTGCTATTGCCCTTGTTCTTGCCTTTCTTTCTGTCATTCCGAGCGCAGCGAGGAACCTGCTTCCCGCGCGCGAAGCGCGCAACCGAACCGCCCTCCCAAATTCCGGAACTTCCCCCAACCTCCTGCGTATCTATAAACGGAGGTTGTACGTCATGCATCTTCTCTTCGGTCTCTGCCTCATCCCCTTCGGCGCGATCCACTTCCTGCCTACCATCATTGCGGCGCTGCGCAACTCGCGCCACGTCGTCGCCATCTTCCTGCTGAACCTCTTCCTTGGCTGGACAGTCATCGGCTGGATCGTCGCCCTCATCTGGGCCATCACCAGCGAGCCCAAGTACCGCTACGCCTATGCCCCTTACGTCCGCCGCTACTAGGAACAGACCCATACCCTGTCATTCTGAGCGAAGCGGTTGCGCCTTTCGCAACCGCGCAGCCGAAGAACCCTGAGAGAGCCAGACTCGCCCACGCTCTCCGTCCCTTTCCAGCCAAAACGTGTCGCCCCGTTCTAAAATGTCCTTCGAGGCATTCGCACCATGGGACTGAGCGACCAACCCTTCGACGTAACCTGCCCCGATTGCGGCGGCATGATGACCATCGACCCCGTCAGCCGGGGCATCATCGCCCACACCCCCGCTCCCCGCAAAAAGACCTTCGAAGACTTCGGCCAGGCCGCGAAAGCCCTGAAGGAATCCGACGCCCGCCGCGAGTCCCTCTTCGCCCAGTCCATCCAGGCCGAAAAGAACAAGGACGACCTCATGGCCAAAAAGTTCGCCGAAGCCGTTAAGAAGGCCAAAGAATCCCCTCTCACCGGCAAACCCCTCCGCGACTTCGACCTCGACTGAGCCATACCGCCGTGGCGAAACGTGGCTGACTTCGCGCCCTTTGCGGGAACCAGCAACCGCTTGACACCGCCATTACAATAGAAGAGTAGGAACAACCCCGCCCAGGCGGGGTTTCGTCGTCTCCAGCTCTTTCCCAACTTGATCTCCGGCTAACGCGAAGTAACCATTTCAGTGGTTACGAGCCTAACCCCAATCCGCTGCGGATCTTAGCCCCAAAACCGGGGGAGGGTCGCCGCTCCGATACACTAGGACTGATGCCTCCAATTCTCAACGCACAAGGCGTGAGCAAGCGCTACGGTGCGACGCCGCTCTTCCAGAACATCTCCTTCGCCGTCAACGAGGGCGACCGCATCGGCCTCATCGGCCCCAACGGCGCTGGCAAGTCCACCCTGCTGGCCGTCCTGGCCGGCGAAACCGACCCCGACTCCGGCGACGTTGCCGTCCGCAAGCGCGCCCGCGTAGGCTACGTCCGCCAGGTCTCCGAGTACCCGAAGGGCGCCACCGCCCGCAGCGTCATCGAAGAGGCGCTCGACCGCACCGCCGTCCCCGCGAACGAGCACGAGCAGCGCCTCCGCGAAACCCTCGGCCGCGCCGGCTTCGCCGACGATGGAGCCGCCACCAGCATCCGCATGGACGCCGAGGCCGCCAGCCTCTCCGGCGGCTGGCGCAAACGCCTCGCCATCGCCGAGGCACTCGTCACCGACCCTGACGTGCTCCTGCTCGACGAGCCGACGAACCATCTCGACCTGGAAGGCATCGAGTGGCTCGAAGGTATGCTCCGCACCGCGCGCTTCGCCTGCGTCGTCGTCACCCACGACCGCTACTTCCTGGAGAACGTCGCCAGCGAGGTCGTCGAACTCAGCCGCGTCTACGCTGAAGGCGTCCTCCGAGTGCGAGGCACGTACTCCAAGTTTCTCGAAGGCCGCGAGCTCTACATGGAAGCCCAGACCAAGATGCAGGAGGGCCTCCGCAACCGCGTCAAGACCGAGATCGAATGGCTCCGCCGCGGCCCCAAAGCCCGGGCCACCAAGGCCAAAGCGCGCATCGACAACGCGCACGAGCTCATCGGCAAGCTCGCCGAAGTCGACGCCCGCACCCGCACCGCCAGCGCCGGCATCGAGTTCGCCGCCACCGATCGCCAGACCAAACGGCTCATCGAATTCGAAGACGTGACACTCGCACTCGGCGGCCGCGACATCGTAAAGAACGTCAGCTTCGGCCTGACCAACGGCCTGAAGCTCGGCCTCGTCGGCCCCAACGGCAGCGGCAAAACCACGCTGCTCCGCGCCATGTCAGGAGACCTCGCAGCCAGCGCAGGCACCATCAAGCGCGCCAACAGCCTGCGCATCGTCTACTTCTCGCAGATGCGCGAGATCGACGCCTCGCTCACACTTCGCCGCGCCCTCGCACCAGACTCGGATGCGGTGGTCTACCAGGACCGCGTCGTCCACGTAGCCAGCTACGCCGCGAAGTTCCTCTTCACCGGCGAGCAGCTGAATCAGCCCGTCGAACGGCTCAGCGGCGGTGAACGTGCCCGTGTCCTCATCGCGCGCCTGATGCTGCAACCAGCCGACGTGCTGATGCTCGACGAGCCGACCAACGACCTCGACATCCCCACGCTCGAGATCCTCGAAGAGTCGTTGCTGGAGTTCAAGGGCGCGCTGGTGCTGGTCACGCACGACCGCTACATGCTCGACCGCGTCTCCAATGTCGTCCTCGGTCTCGATGGCCGCACCCACGCCCAGCTCTTCGCCGACTACGCGCAATGGGAAGAGTGGAAGGGAACCGAGACCGACTACGCCGTCACCCAGCAGGCGAAGGCCAACAGCGAGCAAAAGGCTTCTGCGCCAACCTCAAGTAAGAAGAAGCTCAGCTACATGGAGCAGCGCGAGTTCGACGGCATCGAAGAGCGCGTGGACAAGGCCGATGCCCGCCTCTCAGCCGCGCACGACAAGCTCGAAGACCCCGCTGTCACCTCGAACGCCGAGCTGCTCACCGCAGCACTCGCCGAGATGGAAGCCGCCCAGGCCGAGCACGACGCCATCTACGCCCGCTGGGCTGAGCTGACCGAGAAGGCCGGCTGAAGACGGCTATTTCTTTACCAGCACCTCGCCGTTCTTCATCACGAAGAGCGGCGACTTCAGCACCGAGATGTCTTTGAGCGGGTCACCAGGAACTGCGATCACATCGGCGTAGAAGCCCGGCTTCAGTTGTCCGATCTCGTTCTCCCAGTGGAGCACCTTCGCGCCATTGATCAGTCCGGCGCGCAGCACATCCGCGTTGCTCATGCCGTACTTCACCATCAGCTCATACTCCCGAGCCTGGGTGCCATGCGGAAACGGGCCGACATCGGAACCTACGGCAAACGGTACGCCGGCTGCCATCTGCTTCTTGAACTGTTCAGTGTGATAGGCAAGCTCGCTTCGGTCATACGAGCCCAGTCCGCGCACCGGATGTTCGATGAAGTACTCCGAGATAGCAAACGTCGGCACCGCGTAGATCTGCTTCTCGTGCATCAGCTTCATAGTTTCAGTGGACAACTGATAAGCGTGGTCGATCGTACCCACACCTGCCTCCGCAGCATATAAAGCGCCTGGCTCGCCGGTGCAGTGCACACCGACAAACGACCCTGTCCGCTTGGCTTCCGCAACCGCTGCGGCAAGTTGCTCCTCGGTGTACTGATACGGCGTAGAGAAAACACCATCGACAAGGTGATCCGGCCCTGTTTCGTAGATCTTGGTGAAGTCTGCTCCGCCCTTGCGCTGCTCGCGCATCACCGTGATGATCTCGTCGGCCGAGTTCGCGTAGTCGGCATTGGAGAGCACATGCTGGTCTGGATTGAACCCGATCGCATCTTCATGGCCGCCAAGAATGTCGATGGCGTTGCAGCTCACGCGCATGCGCGGCCCTGGAATCTCACCGCGATTGATGGCATTGCGAACAGCGACATCCGCGCACTTAGCGCCTTCCGTACCCATGTCGCGTTCAGCTGTGAAGCCGGCCATGACATCCGCCTTTGCGGCAGCAGCGGCCGTCAGCGTGCGCGCAGGTACTGACTCTTCGACCGTCTGGAGATCCTCTGCCCCTGGATGCAGAAACAGGTGCGTATGCACATCGATGAGTCCGGGCATGAGCGTGGCATCGCCCAGGTCGATGACTTCAGCGCCATCAGGACGCGAGACGTGAGTCCCGGCTTCTTTGATCCGCGTGCCCTCGATCAGTACCTCTCCCGGCGAGAGCGTCCGGCCGTTGGCGACGTCCAGAATCCGTGCTGCATGCAGCACAACCAGCTTCGCTGGCGCAGGGGACTGCGCCGCAGATAAAGCAAAGGTTCCTAAAAGGAGCACACCGAAAAAAGTTTTCATGTTGCTGCGAGGATACTGCACAAGCTCTCCGCAGCAAAAGGGCTAACTCGGTATCCACTGCTCGTCGGCAGATGGCCCATAGAGCGCCGGCACCGGAATATCGAGCAGTCGCAGGTACACCCCGAGCTGGGATGTGTGATGAATCATGTGATCGAAGCACATGATTCGGAATGAAGCCGAGCGCGGCAGGCTGGAGATAAGCTGTTCGCCGAAGCTGAAGCGCCATATCGCAGAGAGGTGCTCATCGCTGGCTGCGGCGATGGCCGCACGGCACTTTGAGGAACACTCATCCAGCTGCTTCAGGCAGTCTTCACGCGACTCGAAGACCAGCGACATGTGCTCGCGCGTCGAGTTTGCCATGTCCATCCCCGGATCTTCCAGGATGTAGTAGCCGAACATCGTGATCGTTGCGCAATGCATCGCCAGCTTGCCTATCTTCATGGACTTCGCATGCGGCGCCCAGTCGGTCTTGTCCTCCGGCACGCGCTCCAGCGTTCGGCGCGTGTTGGAAACCTCGGTGTCGAAGTCCTGCAGCAGAATCTCAGCGATGGTCATAGAGCCTCCAAAAGAGCTAGATGCCGGTGATGTTGAAGCCGCAGTCGACGAACATCACCTCGCCGGTAATGCCGCTGGCCAGATCGCTGGCGAGGAACAGCGCGGTCTTACCGACCTCGGACTGCTCAACGTTGCGGTGCAGCGGAGCGCGCTCGCTCGTCTTGTCCAGCATCACTTGCAGGTCACCGATGCCGCGTGCTGCAAGCGTTTTGATCGCCCCAGCCGAAATCGCGTTTACGCGGATGTTCTTTCCGCCCAGCGATGCCGCAAGGTAACGGACAGCCGCTTCCAGCGCTGCCTTGGCCACACCCATCACGTTGTAATTTGGGAAGACCTTGTCGCTGCCGTAATGCGTCATCGTTATGATCGATCCGCCCTCGGTCATCAGCGGAGTCGCAGCCCGGGCCACCGCGATCAGCGAATAGACGCTGATGTCCTGTGCCATCGCGAAGTCTTCCCGCTTGGTCAGCAGGAAGTCGTTCTTCATCGCATCGGCAGGAGCAAAGGCAACCGAATGGACGAGTATATGGACCACAGGAAACGCAGCCGCAATCTCCTGGAACGCGGTCTCAATTTCGCTATCCTTGGTTACGTCCATCTGGATGGCGCGCGCTTTGCCCGTCTGGCCGAGCTCCGCGATCAGGTCTTCCGACTCCTTCTTCAACCGCTCGCTCTGGTAGCAGAGCACAAGTGTGGCCCCTGCTGCGGCAAGTTTCTCTGCGATGGCGTAAGCGATGCTGCGTTTGTTGGCGACGCCAAGTACTACGGCGACTTTGCCCTTCATATCGATCATGATCTCTTCGACTCCTGGCGCATGGGCGTTCCCCACGCGGCGTTGCAAACGAGGGTAAGAATAGCAGTTTGGTGCGAACTTTGTGTCTAGCTGTGGACAAGCCAGTCAAACTGCTCATCCGTCAGCGGTACAACCGACAGACGAAACTGGCGGAACATGATCGACCCCTGGAAGACGCCTGCTTCGCGGATCTCCGCAAGTGGCTTCTCACGCTTCAGGCGCTTGCCCGCCTTCAGCAGCACCAGCGGCATCTTCGGGTTCTCGGGGTCGGCTTTCACTGAAACCACCTTGGCCGTCCCGACCGCCGCCTTGCCGACGTTCGAATGGTAGATCACGCACTGCTCGCCCGGCTTCATGTTGCGCAACGTAATCAACGCCTGCGCGTTGGAGATGCCGTCCCAGAGGGTCTCGCCATCCCGCAGCAGGTCGTCGTAAGAGTACTTGTCAGGTTCGGACTTCAGTAGATAGTGCATAGCTGCTCCCAGTGTATTCGTCTCCGCTGCTAACCGCCCAGATCGAGGTGCTGAACATCCTCAATCTGCCGGCCCAGAAACAGGCTTCCCAGCCGCCGGAACTTCTCCACCGAGTCCGTCGCGAAGCACTCAAAGGTCGCCTCTCCCTGCCGTACCGCCTCTCGTGCAGACACAACACGTTCCACCTCTGCTGCGGTGGCTTCAGCCGAATCGATCACCTCTGCCGTCGACCCCAGTTTTCGCAGCATCGCCGTAATCTGCGCCTCGATCAACGGATAGTGCGTACAGCCGAGCAGCACAGCTTTTGGCTCGCCCTTACCGAGCGCCTCTGTTAGATAAATCTTCAGCACGTCCTGCGTGACAGGGTGGTCGATCCAACCCTCTTCGACCAGCGGTACCAGCAGCGGACAAGCCTTCTCCGTCGCACGCAACCCCACCGATTCGCTCAGCCGTGCATAGGAGTGCGACTGCACCGTCGCCGCCGTTGCGAGCACCAGCACCTCGCTGGCAGGATGCCGTTCCTGCGCAGCGCGGACCACTGGTTCGATCACGCCAACGACCGGAATCTTGACCGCCGCCTTGATCTCGTCCAGTGCCAGCGCTGTCGCGGTATTGCAGGCAATCACCAGATATTCTGCGCCTCTGTCTCCCAGAAATCGGGCGCTCTCCACGGCATAGCGCGCAATCGTCGCCTGCGACTTCGCGCCGTAAGGCAGGCGCGCCGTGTCACCAAGGTAGAGATAATGTGCACCGCCAATGCGTGGCAGCAGCGCGCGAAGCACCGTCAGCCCGCCAAAGCCGGAGTCGAACACGCCCAGAACCGGGCCTTGCCTGGAAGACATCGTCAGTTGCCGCCTCCATCATCTGTGGCTGTGGCGGTATCGCGCGAACGATACGTTCGCATCAGGTCTGCGTGCCCGGCCAGCGCCTCCCGCGACGCGCCGTCCACCAGAAACCGCACCTGCTCAATCTGTGGCAGGTTCGCATGTAGCGTTCCAATAATCGACCGTAGCGTCAACGATTCGACCTCTACGCCCGAGGGATGCTGGTCGACGAAGCTGCTGCGCAGGTCCACAACCGCGAGCTCGCCTCCGGGAGTTCGCGGTTGCAGCCCGACCCCG
Organism: Granulicella sp. 5B5; assembly: GCF_014083945.1. Lineage (GTDB taxonomy): Bacteria > Acidobacteriota > Terriglobia > Terriglobales > Acidobacteriaceae > Granulicella. The sequence continues at coordinate 3,544,308 of NZ_CP046444.1, forward strand.
TCGGCAGGCGCCACAAGCACCGTGGCCTTGCGGTCCGGATGCAGAGCCGAAGGCGTGTTTGTCACGGTGTAACCCACCACCGGTAACGGCACCAGAAACACCTCATTCACGGCAGCTCCAGGCTGCAGTGGGTGCGCAGAGCCCGGCTGCGAGTACTGTGCGATCAGGTGGTCGATTAAAGCGCGTGCGCGGGCCGTCGTGTCGGTGGGCAGAGCAATCTCTCTTTGTCCCGCGTGGATTTCGCCATCATTGTCATTGGCGAAGTCCATGGTCACAGGCTCGGTCGTCGCAGTCGGTGCATCCAACGGCATCTGGTCTCCGAGCCGCAGCACGCGGTCGCGCGCTCGCTGCCGTTCCACCACCAGCACCGCGGTCATCGCAACAATGCAGGCCACGAGGCACCAGAATACGATGCGTTGATGTCTCTGGATCATGGATGCTCCCCTGAAGCGGTTGTCGCGTGGCCGCCTGCATTCGGTTCTGCAGTCTTCGGCCGTCCCAGTGTGTTAGGCAGGCGTGGCGGAGGTTGCACCTGTTTGGCCCATGCTTCCAAAGCTCCGGCAATCCCAATCGCAACACGCTGCTGGTAGGAGGGATCGTTCACCGAACTCACATCTTCGCCTTCGGGTGCCAACTCGACAATGACTGCCGGGCACGTCAGCGAGTCTACTGGCCGCACGGAGGCGCGTCCGCTGATGCGTGGCACCCCGGTCTCCTGCAGCGCCTGGCCTAATTGTCGGCTCAGTTGTGCACTCAGAGAAACCCACGCTGTCTGCGCGGTCTGCCATGGCAGGACAGGAGCTTCGGCGGATACTCCGTCCAGTTCTGACGTGTAGAGATGCACCCCATGCCCGCTGCCCGCAGCGTGCAACAGCAAGCACGCAGAGGCACGCGCACTATTGGCAATCCCTGCGCGGTCATCTGAGGACATCGGAACAGGTGCAGCTCCCGCAGTAGCAGGTTTATTGGCTGCATCTCCAACCCGCGTCATCACCACCGTAAACCCTCGGGCCTGCAGCGCAGCCTGCAACCTCAAGGCCAACGCCAGCGTAACGTCCTTCTCCAGCAGTGTACTGCCTCCCGGCGCGCTGATGCGGGCTCCGGTATCCGCACCTCCGTGGGCCGCGTCCAACACAACGGTCATCTTGTTCATCACGCCTGGCAGTAGCGTGCCCGCATCGGCCGCCGTGGGCCGTGTCACCACCACGGGCTTGCCATCTTGCGCCTGGACCGTCATCGCTGCCAGCGCTGCGCCCAGCAGAGCATGTGCCCACAGTCGCCTGTAGGCTGTCGATCTCATCGTGCAGAAGCGTGACTGGCTCACCATTTTATCCACCGGGTTGATTGTAACGGGTGATGTACGGTGGCTGATTTCTCCACTGGCGTGGAGTTAGACTTGTAGCCATGCGTGTCTTCGGAATCGACTGCGGCACGGAGTACACCGGCTATGGCGTGGTGGAAGCCGCCGAGACGCCGCGCGGCTCGAGGCTCCGGTATCTCTGCGCGGGCGCCGTCAAGCTATCGAAGAAGGACCACACCCCCGTGCGGCTCGCGCAGGTCTATGCGGAGCTTACAACGCTGCTCCAGCAATGGCAGCCTCACGTCGTCGCCATTGAAGAGGTCTTCTTCTCCGCCAACGCCAAGAGCGCCCTCAAACTCGGCCAGGTACGCGGCGTAGCCATGCTCGCTGCTGCGAACTGCGGGCTCCCCGTCGCCGAGTATGCTCCACTCAGCATCAAAAGCGCTGTCGTCGGCTACGGTCTTGCGGCCAAGGAGCAGGTACAGTTCATGGTGGCGCGCCTTCTCGAACTCGAAGAAGCACCCAAACCCGCCGACGCCGCCGATGCTCTCGCCATCGCCATCTGCCACATCCACCACGCTCAGACCGAGGAGAATCTGCGCAGATGACTCCTCCGTACGCATGGGCCTTGTCCTTCCTCCTGCTGCCATTCGGACCTCAGCAGGCAGCGCCTGTCCCGCCGCCCGGCTCAGGTGACCTCTCCAGCTTCGAACTCGACTGGCCCCAGGCCCCAGTTCCCCATTGGTCCATCGAGATCGCCGCGGACGGAAAAGGCCGTTACGATCTGCTCTCCAAAGGTGCCCGGCCCTCGGCAACCACCATGCAACCGATTGTCGTCACACCCGCCACGGTATCCCGTCTACGCGGTGGCTACCACGCGGTTAAGCGCGGCTCCTGCGAAACCCGTTCCAAAGGCCTCGCGAAGACCGGAGTGAAGCACATCGCCTACACCTTCGGGAGCCCCGATGCCTGGTCGTCCTGCACATTCAATTATTCGGACGATAAGGCTCTCATGGACGCGGTTGCCACCTTTCAGGCCATCGCGGAGACGATGCAGTTCGGCGTCACCCTCGAACACCAACACCGCTACGACCGCCTCGGCCTCGACGCTACCATCGACAATCTGTCCGTCGAGGTGAAGGACGGCCGCGCCATCGAGATGCAGAACATCGCGCCGGTCCTGCAGTCCATTGTCGAAGATGACCGCGTCATCGAACGAGCCCGCCGAAAGGCCGCGCGCCTGCTTCAGCCATCGGACTCACCGGCTTCCAGCGCGCAGTAAAGCTTCGCTATCAACTCCAGAGGCACAGCCTCGGAGCGCACCTGCGGCGCCAGCCCTTCAGGCCACGCCTCTGCAAGCGTGGTCGTGCTGTAACCCGCTACACGAAGGTTGTTCATCAGTGTCTTACGCTTCTGCGCAAAGCTCGCCCTCAAAAAACGGTTGAACGCAACCGGTTCCACGCCGAGTTCCACAAACCGCGGCGCAAACTCCAGCCGCAGCACGGTCGAGTAGACATCCGGCGGCGGCGAAAATGCACTCGGCGGCAGCGTAAACAGGTTGGTCACTTGCGCGTGCATCTGCGTCGCCGCGGAGAGTGCGCCATACTCACTCGTGCCCGGAGTTGCTGCAATCCGTTCCGCGACCTCTCGCTGCATCATCACCACCGCGCGCGACACAACTCCTCCCCGCGCCGCGTCATACAGCTTCAGCAGAATGTCAGAGGTGATGTAGTACGGCAGGTTTCCCACCACATCGATGCTCGAACCCTCGGCCAGTACAGCCAGGTCGGCACGCAGGATATCCTCGTTGTGGATCGTCACATGCGGGTCGTTGCGAAACCGGAAGGTCAGCTTGCGAGCCAACGCCGGGTCGAACTCCACGCAATGCAGACGACGACAACGTGTCGCCAGTAAAGCCGTTATCGCACCGTGCCCCGGCCCAATCTCAACCACGGTCCGCTCACGAGCGTCGCCAAGCGACTCCGCAATCCGCAGGCAGGCATTCTCATCCACCAGAAAGTTTTGCCCGAGCTTGGGCTTCTTCGCACTCACATCTCTATTGTGCCTGTTGTCTTCTGCCTGCGTTGAAACAGGTAGTGCACCGGGATTCCAGCCAGGATCACAGCCGCGCCAATCAGCGAGTTACGAGGCTGGTCAATAAAACTGAACACCAGTAGCGCCAGCGCCGCCAGCATGAACAATGCCGGCACCACCGGATATCCACTCACACGGTATGGACGCGGCGTCTCCGGTTCACGCGCGCGAAAGACAAAGACCGTCGCCGTCGTTAGCGCATAAAACAGCCACTCCGAAAAGATCGCCAGTGAAAACAGCGCCTGAAACTTGCCGATCGCCAATAGTAACAACGTGCTCAGTACAGCCTGCATCAACAGGCTCACCCACGGTGTATGAAACCTCGGATGAATCTTCGCCAGAGGGGAAGGGAAGAGCCTGTCCTGCGCGGCGGCAAAAGGCACGCGAGCACCCGACAGCGAGCTCCCCACAAACGTCGCGCAGATGCTGACGGCCATCCCGATCGAAACCAGCGCCGCCCCAGCGTTACCTGCCACCAGCCGCAGCGCATCGGCCGCCGGCCGGTCTGCTGCGGCAATCACTCCCGCGGGCAGAACATACTGGATTGCGGCATTGGTCAGCATATACAGCCCGCCCACAATGGCCACGCCGCCCACCAGCGCAATCGGCATCGCCCGCTGCGGCTCTTTCACCTCGCCGGCCATCTGCGACACATCGCTCCACCCGTCATACGCCCACAGCGCCGCAATCAACGCCACCATAAAGCCCGCGATGCCACCGCGCGCACCGCTGAAGCTCGTCGTAAAGTTGTGCCAGCTGCCGTGCCGTAAGCTCGTAAAGCAGAAGCCCGCAATCACCACGATCATCAGCACCTTCAGCCACGTCAGCACAGTCTGCACATTGGCCGACTCCAGCGTACTCACAATATTCAGCCCGGTAATCAGCCACGTCGCGGCAATCGCCAGTACCTGGCTCCACAGCAGGTGTGCAATCGCCTCCGTCCCTAGAAAGCTGAACGCCGAAAACGTCCCAAGCACCCGCAACAGCCCCGCCGCAATCGTCGCAATCGAAGCCGGCTTAGCAATCGTCGTCCAGGTCCACGTATAAAGAAAAGCTGTCAGTGGCCCATAAGCATCGTATAGAAACGCATACTCGCCGCCCACGCGCGGCTTCATCGCCGCAAGCTCCGCATAGCTCATCGCCCCAAACAGCGACAGCAGCCCACCCGTGATCCACACCAGGTACACCATCCGTGAGCTGCCCACGGCGGCCATCATCTCGCGCGGCACCAGAAAGATTCCAGAGCCGATAATGATGCCCACCACAATGGCCATCGCGTTCTTCGTGCTCAGAACGCGAGGCAACTTAAGCATCGTGTCACTGGTTTTTGCGGTCATTGCGACGAGAGTATCAGATAGACTTGAGCTGCCCGCCACTCAATATCACGCTAGTAATAAAACCGTTCGTCTACCCAGTGGAACGGGGCCGTCGGCTTGCGCCCCCGCAACACCCAAACTCCGCGATGCTGCTCAAAGGGCATCGCCCACGGGCTCGTAATCTTGCCGATGTACTGCGTGCTCTCGTACTTCGTCTCCAGCTCAGCCTTGGAGTCGCTCACCACAGCGATCGCCACATTCGCATCGCAGCCGTGCGTGCCCCACATCCAGTAGCTGTTCTGCCCGCTGATCGCAGGCGGCAACCCGGGTTGTTCGCGCGGCCCCAGAAAATCAATCGCACCTGCCAGCCCGTAGTCGCCGCCGAAGATGCACACCCTCTTCTGTTCCTCCGGTGTCAGCGTCCGATACGCCCGCACCACTGTATCCACCTCTTCGTTCCATCCAAAGCGGTCAGCAAAAAACTGCGGCAGCGGTCCCGTTGACATTGTCTCGTCCTTCACGCTGCGCAGACGCATGGCATGCGTATAGCTCACCCATTGCGCCGGCGGCAGCACTGGAGAAGCCATCGGCAGAATCAACAATCCCGTCACCAGCAGAAGCCCCTCCAAAACGGGGAAGCCCACCAACCGCTCCTCAAACACCCACCGCGAGAGCGCATAACGCCGCTCCCACGCCACGCCGCCTGCCGCAAACAACGCCGGATAGATGCTCTCAAGGTAGTAGTCCTTGGCGTGCATCGCGTCCATGATGACGTAGAAGAACACGTACGCCAGCCCCAGCCATCGTCCCTCGCGAATCGACTTCGCCCGCAGCAGCGACACCAGCCCCACCATCCACACCAGAATATTCAACGGCCCCAGCATGGCGAACTGTGCCAGGAAGAAATGCAGTGGATCGAGCACTGTGTTCTTCCCGCCTTCCCGCCCATTGCGCAAAAACTCCAGCGTTGGCCAATGGTTATGGATCTGCCACACTACATTCGGCAGAGCAATCGCAACCATCAGCGCTATTCCCATCAGCGTCCCGCCCGACCAGAGCACACGCCGCTGTCGGGTACAAAGCAGCCCCAGCCCCACTGCAATGAGAAAGAACGTCATCGACGGTTTGTTCAACAAGCCCACACCCGCAGAGACACCAAAGATGGTCCACCACAACCAGGGCTTTCCGTTGCGCAGCATCATGCAGATAGCCAGCGTGCAAACCATCCAGAACACCGGCTCAAACGAGTTCATCGAAAGAAACCCATCGACGCCGATATACTGCGGCGTCAGCAGTATGGCGAACATTGCCAGCGCCTGTCCCGAGCCGCGTCCCCCCATCGCCCATACCAGAAGCCCCGTCAGAAAGACCGTCGCCGCGCCCGCCAACGCCGAAAGCACGCGTATCCCGAAGATCGAGTTGCCGAAGAGCATCTCGCCCAGCCGAGCCTGCAGCGCCACAATCGGCCCGTGATCTACAAATCCCCACGCCAAATGATGCCCACACGCGAGATAGTAAAACTCGTCTCGAAAGTAGCCGTAGCCAAGATGCGTTGTCCACAGGGTCAACACAAACTGCAGCAACAGTTTGATGGCGGCAAACAGCGCAGCCAGCTTCAAGGCAGCACGCAGAGTAGGGTCTGTAGGGCGCACAATTGTGGTCGTCGTCATGGCGATGTTCCTTTATACGCGTGCGCGCGGAACCAGGTTCCCTCTCTTTCCACTAGATTGCCTGAAATAGTTTTAAACCTAACAAAGCGCACACACATGGCTCTTCCGCATAGCGCGAACAATGGTTTAACGCGGCTTCCAGTGCGCGAGCCCGCTGCGTGTCACGCCTTCTCAACGGGTAGCTAGCCCTCGTTGCGAATCTGCACGAGATCTTCTCTGTTGCTCTCTGCGTCTTCTGCAAAGTGGTTTTGGATCTTCTTAGCCGTCGCCTTGTTCACCACGGCCATCAGCGAGTCAGGATTTTTCTCCGCGGCTTGCTTCAGCGCGCGTACGCTCCCAAAGTGCTCTAACAGCCGCTGCCGCGTTCGAGGTCCTACTCCCGGTATCTCATCCAGTTCACTCACGCGGTCGCGCATCTCGCGACGTTTGCGATGGTACGTCACTGCAAACCGGTGGCTCTCATCGCGGATCTTCTGGATCACATGCAGCACTGGCGACCGCCGGTCGAGCACCACCGGATCGTCCTCCTGTCCATGCACGTAGATGATCTCCTCGCGCTTGGCGATCGACGCCAGAGGCTGCGTCGTCATGCCAATCTCCTCCAGCGCCGCAGCAGCAGCATGCAACTGCCCCAACCCGCCGTCAATCAGCACCAGCGACGGCATAACCTTGCCGTCTTCCTGCAACCGCTTGTACCGCCGATGGATGATCTCCCGCATCGCCGCAAAGTCATCCACACCGCTCACCGTCTTCACTTGAAACTTACGGTAGTCGGCCTTTTTCATCGCGCCGTTCTCCCACACCACCATCGACGCGACTGTTTCCGCGCCCTGAATGTGCGAGATATCGAAGCACTCAATCCGCTCCGGGGGCTCCGCCAGCGTCAACGCATCCTGCAGTGCCTCCTGCATCCGCTGGATGCTCGGCTGCAGCACGCGAAACCGCTGATCGTACGACTGCTTGGCGTTCAAACACGCCAGGTCCACCAGCGAGCGCTTCTCGCCGCGCTGCGGTGCCGCAATCTCAATCTTGTGCCCGCTGCGCTCACGCAGAGCATCGGCCAGCAACTCGCGGTCCGGAAAGTCTACCGGCACATAGATGCTCTTCGGCACGTATCCCTGGTCGAGGTACAACTGCTTCAGCAGGGCAGAGAAAAATGCCGCCGGCGAAAACGCCACCTCCTCCTCCGGCTCCGCCAGCACTGAGTACTGCTCCGCCGCACCTTCATCTCCATCGGCATCAGGTGCGGAAGTCGTCGGCACTGGCTCCATCTCGGGATCGGTTTCGGTCTCATCCGCCGGTTCCAGCAGCGCTACGTCTGCCAAATCCTCCCAGAACATCTCGCGCCGGTCCACCACCTTGCCGCCCCGCATATGAAAGAGGTTCACTGCGAGCATGTCTTTCTCAAAGTGGAAGCCGAATACATCGGCATCTTCGTCACCGGGCGACGCGATGCGCTGCCGGTCCTGCGCCTGGCTCACGGTAATCAACTGGTCCCGCAGTTTTGCAGCGAGTTCGAATTGCATCGCCTCGGCGGCAGCCTCCATGCGCTCCGTCAGCCGCGCCTCCAACTCTCCGCTCTTGCCTTCCAAAAACAACTGCACATCGCGGATCGCCTGCCTGTACTCCTCTTCGGTAACGAACCCTTCCACACACGGCCCCAGGCACCGCTTGATGTAGTACTGCAAACAAGCCCGCGGATGATACCGGTTCAGGTCCACCTTGCAGCTTGGGATCAGGAAGCTGCGATGGATCACATCCACCAGCCGGTGCGCCAGGTTGCCGGGAAAGTACGGCCCGTAGTACGCGCCACCATCCTTGCGCAGACGCCGCGTCACAAACACCTTGGGGTGCTTGTCGCCCAGCGTCAGCTTCACATACGGATACGTTTTGTCATCCCGCAACAGAATGTTGAACCGCGGCTTGCGCTGCTTGATCAGGTTGTTCTCAAGCGCCAGCGCCTCGTGCTCATTTGCTACCGTGATGTACTCAAGATCGACGGCCTCGCGCATCAGCGATCCGGTCTTCTGGTTCGCGAGCTGGTTGGCTTTCAGAAAGTACGAGCGAACCCGCGACCGCAGGTTCTTCGCCTTGCCCACATAGATGACCTCGCCCTCCGCGTTCTTATAGAGGTAGCAGCCGGGCCCTGTCGGCAACGTCCGAATTTTCTCGTTCAGATCCATGAAGGGAGGGCTTGTCTATGCAGCCTTTGGCTATCCAACTTCCTTGCAATCCGCACAGAGATGCAGTCAAGTAGATGCGCATCTCTCAGTATAGTTTCTCTGTGGCTCCCCACTAAGATCACCCGCCTGCAGCACATCGACCACATCGCTTTTGACGTCAGGTCTTTACCGCGCTCCAGCATGAGCGCTATGCCATCGTCGAGCCAGCGCCCGTTTTTGCACTTCTGGAAGCAAGGTTGCCCTTACTTCAACATCCTCGGCCCTGACGGCGAGCGCCTTGAGTTCAACCAGATCCTCTAGCTCGCCTCTTTTAGACGGCGATACACCGCATACAGCAGCAGGGAAGTCACCACCACCCACACAAACTGATACCAGTAGAAGAATGGGAACCCCAGCAGCACCGGTGTGGTTCTCGCATACATGCTCGGGAAGCACAGCCCGGCATACGGCAGCAGCAACATCACGATTACCGGCCAGCCCATCTTTCGCCGCCGCTGCGTCGCCACCGTCTCGTCTGCCATGCTCAAGATATTAACACCCTGTGACCTCAAGTAAGCTGTATAGATGGCAGAAGACTTCGCAGACGGCTCCCGCGGCTCCGGCCCAGCGCTCCAGCATGCAGCCGAGATCATGGCCCGTCTGCGTGCGCCCAACGGCTGTCCCTGGGACCGCGAACAGACCTTCGACACCATCAAGCGGCACACGCTCGAAGAGACCTACGAGGTCTTCGACGCCATCGAGCGCCGCGCCTGGCCCGACCTCAAAGACGAGCTCGGCGATCTCCTCCTGCAGATCCTCTTCTACGCACAGATGGCCGCCGAAGCCGGCCACTTCACCCTGCGCGACGTCGCCGAAAACCTTTCCGCCAAGCTCATCCGCCGCCACCCACATATCTTCCCCGACGAAAGCGGTGCAACCGTCGCCGCCACCGACAGCGGAGCTGTCCTGCGCAACTGGGAGCAGATCAAGCTTGAAGAAAAGAAGTCGAAGCCAGCTTCGACCTCACTGCTCGACGAAGTGTCCCGCACCATGCCCGCTACGTTCGAAGCCTCCAAGCTCAGCTCCAAGGCCGCCAAGGTAGGCTTCGACTGGCCGGATGTCCAAGGCATCCTCAACAAACTCGAAGAGGAGACCACGGAGTTCGAGCACGAGCTGAACATCGGCGATCTTCAAGCCGCTAGTCACGAGTTCGGCGACATGATGTTCACTATGATGAATATTGCAAGGTCTCTCAACATCGACGCCGAGTCCGCTCTGCGCCACACCAACGCCAAGTTTCGCGCCCGTTTTGCGGCGATGGAGCAGGCCGCAGGCGGTACCGAAGCGCTCCACGGCAAACCCACCGACGAACTCGAAGCCCTCTGGTCACAGGCCAAACAGCAGGAGAAGTAGTTTGATTCAGCAGCAAGACATCCGTATCGAAGCCCTCACCGAACAGACCCAGTTCAACGCCTGCGCAGCCTTGCAGGACACGGTCTGGGGCTATGAAGCCTCTGACCGCATGTCCGAAAAGGTCTACCTCCTCGCCGCGCACATTGGCGGCCAGGTGCTCGGCGCCTATGATGGTGAAGCCCTGGTAGGTTACGCGATGTCGCTCCCCGGCTATCGCGATGGCAAGCCGTACTTCCACTCGCACCATCTCGCCGTGTTGCCTGAGTACCGTAACTTCGGCGTAGGCCGCCGCCTCAAGCTCGCCCAGCGCGACGACGCCATTGCCCGCGGCATCTCGCTCATCGAGTGGACCTTCGATCCGCTCGAAATCAAGAATGCAAACCTCAACATCTCGCGCCTCGGTGCCATCGTCCGCCGCTACAAAACCAACTTCTATGGCGACTCCAGTTCGCCGCTGCAAGGCGGTCTGCCCACCGACCGCGTCATCGCCGAGTGGTGGTTGCGATCCAGCCGCGTCGAGCAGATCCTTAGCGGCGAGAAACTCTGCATCGAGCCCATCGAAGAGGTGACTGTGCCCGTGGAGATCTACGAATGGAAGGCGTCGGCTGACCTCCGCGAAAAGGCGCGGGCCGTACAGGCGCGCAACGCTGAGGCGCTGCAGTCTGCCTTCGCCAAAGGGCTCGTCGTCCTCGGCTACCGTCGCGACGAGCGCGGCGATGGCATCTTTCAACTTGCACGTATGAACGAACCGCAATCCCTCTGAGTCCACGCAACCTGACCCAGGCACCAGGAGACACCCATGAAGATCGAAGCCATCCATCTCCGCGAACTGAACATGCCGCTCGCGCATCCCTTTGAGACCAGCTTTGGCGTCACCACAACCCGCCGCATTCTCATCGTCGAGGTTGTCTGCGAAGGCATCACAGCTTGGGGCGAGTGTGTCGCCGGCGAGCACCCCTACTTCTCCGACGAGATGATCGACACCGCCTGGATCATCACCGAAACCGAGCTCGCCCCGCGACTTCTCGCCGCCGATGTCGCCTCCGGCCGCGACTGTCCCGAGCTCTTCCAGCAGGTTCGCGGCCACCGCATGGCCAAGGCTGCGCTCGAAAACGCCGTTTGGGACCTCGACGCGCAGCGCCAGAAGCTCCCACTCGCCAAACTCCTCGGCGGCACACGCGAGATCATCCCCTGTGGCGTCTCTATCGGCATCCAGCCCACGCCGGAAAAGCTGATGCAGAAGATCGAAACCGAGGTCAACGCCGGCTACCAGCGCATCAAGCTCAAGTGCAAACCTGGTTGGGACACCGCCATCTTCGAGCTGGTCCGTGAGCGCTGGCCCCATATTCTCCTCAGCTGCGACGCCAACTCCGCCTATCAGCTCTCCGATTCCGAGCACGTCGCCTTATGGGACAAGTTCAACCTCCTCATGATCGAGCAGCCGCTCTGGTACGACGATTTCTTCTTTCATGCCGAACTGCAGCGCCGCATCAAAACCGACATCTGCCTCGACGAGTGTATCCGCAACAGTCGCGATGCTCGCGCCGCGCTCGAACTCGGCAGCGGCCGCATCATCAACATCAAAGTTGGCCGCGTCGGCGGCTTCACTGAGGCCATCGCTGTCCACGACGTTGCCCAGCAGTTCGGCATTGCAGTCTGGTGCGGCGGCATGCTCGAAACCGGCATAGGCCGCGCTCACAACATAGCGCTCTCTTCGTTGCCCAACTTCTCGCTCCCCGGCGACGTATCCGCCTCCAAGCGCTATTGGGCGCAGGACATTATCGAGCCCGAAGTCACCGTCAGCTCTGAAGGCACCATCACCGTGCCAACCAGCGCTGGCCTAGGTTTCGACGTCGTCCGTGATCGCATCGATGCCATCACAGTCCGCAGCAAAACCCTCGAGCGCAACTCCTAACGCAGCGGAATTGGCATCGCCAGCAGCCGTCTGATGGCGTCTTGGTACCCAATCAGGCCTTGCATCGGCTCCACGTCATACGAAGTCATCTGCACGTTCTCGGGCACCGTCTTTACCAGTAGCGCCCGAACGGTCAGGTGTTCATCCACGTGCGAGTAGATCCAGTGGCCATCGTTCATCCGCGCCTGTTCAAAGACGATTGTCCCGCCCGGGTAAATCCGCGCCACGATGCCGAACCCAAAGTTCACCGGATGCAGCACGCGCCCCTCTATCCGTGTCACGTGTTTGGTCTCGGCATCGATCCACACACGTCCCGCCAGTCCCGTCAGCAGCTCCGACATCATCGTCGGCGGATGAAACTTCGGGTTCGGCTCAAAGTCCAGCACAATCTGCAGCGACTTCGCGTTCGCAGGCTGAGGCTGTCCCGGCGTGTAGCTATAAGTCATCGCCTGCGGCATCAACTTCACCAGCTTGGAGACGTCATCCCGCATGCCGTTATCGCGATGGTGGTGCCGCAGAAACTCATCGGGATGGTTCAGCGCGTCTTGCAGTCGGGCACGTTCAGCTGCATCTTCCACGGCAGTGATCGGCTTGCCGTTCCGCTCCACCAGCCGGGCCACTCCACCCTCTTTACTCTCGACGATCTCGCGCGTCGTATCGCCCTTGGCGTCGATCTTTCGTTCGCGATAGCTCACGGAAAACGTGCCCTGCTGCAGGAGCAGCCCTACCTCGTTCTGCACCGCGGCTTCTACCCACGACACAGGCGTTTCATCGGGCTCAGTTCCGCGCGCGCCGCTGGCTGGCGCACTCCAGGCCATCATGCCGCCCAGCGCCATAAGCCCCATGCAGCCGCATACGCGCCGCCTCGTCCGTCTCATCTCCATCCAGTTTCCAAACATCTTTGCGTCTTCCGTTGTCTCACCATGGCCACGCTAATACCGTTACTACGTGACAGATTAGACGGCTCATCCCCGCTTTAGGACGATTGTTTCCCTCAGCACGGTTGGGTATAGTCGAGTTTGCACCGCATTGGAAGAAGAACTCCACGGTCGCACAGGAGTTTCTATCTTCTTATGACGCCATCCGAAAGCAAAACTGTCATCGGCACCAAGACCAAAGTCAGTGGCGAGATCTCCAGTTCGGAGAACCTCACCGTCGACGGCCAGGTCGAGGGAGTCATTCGTCTGGAGGGTGCATGCTTGACCGTCCGCGCCGAAGGCCATGTGCGGGCCACCGTCGTCGCTCAAGATATTATCGTGCTCGGCCGTGTCGAAGGCGAGATCCGTGCTTCTGGACTTTTGCAGTTGCGTGGTTCCGCCGTGGTGCAGGGAGATGTCTTTGCTGCGCGCCTCTCCATCGAGGACGGTGCGACACTGCGCGGCCATGCCGATCCTTCCAGGGCCTCTGAGCCGTTGCCTGTCTCCGGCGGTTCTTTTGATGCTCGCCGTACCGTCAACGTTTAGGCCACCACCGTAGTCGCTAACGTTTCACTTCGGGAGGCTGTTCGCATGTTTGGCAAGTCAAAAAGAGAGGCCGGGCTGGGGGCGCTTTCTTCCGCACGTCCTGCGCGTCACTCTCGCGGTTGGGGCGACGTTCGGAGTCATCTGCAGAAGAGCGAGTCTCTGCGTGTGCTCGACTTCGGTCTCACCTCGCCTGCCAACATCAACTACCTTACCTCGCTCGGCCACAGCGTTTACATGGCCAATATCGTTCAGGACGCCACGCGTCCTGAATGGCAGAAGCCGCCAGATCCCGACGCTCCGGCTGGCTCCGAATCTGACATCGCTGCCAACTTCGACATCGATCGTTTTATCGCTGCCAACCTCGACTTCTCCGGCCGCGATTTTGACATCATTCTGCTCTGGGACACCGCCAACTATCTCCCTTCAGTGATGGTGCCAGCCCTCTTCGAGCGCCTGCGTGAGGTCCTCCGTCCCGAAGGCCGTCTGCTCGCCTTCTTTCACAGTAAGTCTACTGGCCCGGAGACAGCGTTTTCACGCTACCAGCTCACCGACAGCGATGATCTGCTCGTCTTGGACGGTGGTAGCTTTCCTGTCCGCGGCGTCTATCAGACACGCCAGGTCGAACGCTTCCTCGAAGGTTTCAGCAACATCCGTTTCTTCCTCGGCAAAGACAATGTCCGTGAAGTGATCGCCGTCCGCTAGTCGTCGTACGCAACGCAAAGGGAGCCCATGGGCTCCCTTTTGCTATCTCGGCGTCAGGCAGGCCTACTTCTTCACGGCCTCTTTCTTGGGAGCTTCCTTCTTAGTGGCTTCTTTACGCTGGGCGGCCCAGCGGCGCTTCATCGCATCGGCGATACGCTTGCGGCCCTCGGGGGTCAGGTTGCGTTTCTTCTTTGCGGGCTTAGCGGCGTTCGTGCTCCCCTTCGGGCGACCGCGCTTGCCCTTCACCGGGGCCCCGGTATGCAACGAGAGGATCGCACCGCGTGCCGACTGCAGAGCCGCAATCTGCTCATCGATCTCCGCAAGAATCTTGCTCACATCCATAACTAAGTCCTTTCAGGATCATCCTGTATGTCTATCGAGATCTCAGCAAACTTCGCTTTCTTACTCTAACTGTCTCGTCTACAAATATCAACGCATACGATGGCAATCAATATGTCACACATGCAATGCTAGACTCAGTTCGATGAAATCGATTCCGCCACGGTTGTTTTTCTTTTCGTTACTTTCAACGGTATTGCAACTACTGCCGTTTCCAATCGCTGACCCGGTTTCATCGTGGCGTAGGTATATAGCCTGGTTCTGTCTTGTCCCACTCCTTTATGCGCTCACGCGTAAAGACCGGCAACAACGGCCACTTACCGTGTTTCAATCGGCAGTCATCGGTTATCTGTGCGGCATCGTCTGGTTCATGGGCAACTGTTACTGGATTTACCAGACGATGCACATCTACGGCCAGATTCCCGAGTTAGTCTCCTTCGGAATACTTATTCTCTTCGCGCTCTATCTTGGTCTTTATTACGCACTGTTTGGCGGCATATTTGCCTTGCTGCGTCGCAGGCTCTCTATATCGCAGGCCCTGGGTATCACCCCATTTCTATGGGTTGCCATCGAGCTCGCCCGCGCCCGTATCACGGGTTTTCCGTGGGACTTGCTGGGCTATACGCAGGTCGATAACTCGCTGATAACACGCCTCGCGCCAGTTGGTGGCGTCATGCTGCTGAGTTTTCTCGTAGCGGCCATCAACGCGCTCTTTGCGATAACTCTTTGCGAAGAACAGGCAAAGATACACTGGCTTCGCTTCGTGGTCATCTTGATAGGCGCCTCTTTATTGCAGGCTGGGATGCTCGTGACACCGCAGCAGGATATCAGTACCAATACTGCCGTCTTATTACAGGAAAATCTTGCGGTCGGCGCCGAAGGCCGCGACCTCAAACCCTTTCCCATTCAGGAAAAATATAGCCAGTTCACATCTCTCAGCCTTCTTCCGCGTGTGCCTGTCAGTAAAGACGCTCGCACCTACTGGCTACCCATCGCTGCCCCGCATCCCAGCCTCATTGTCTGGCCTGAGGCCCCAGCCGATTTCTTCACCAGCGATCAAGTCTTTCGCGCCGAGCTTGGCTCCCTCGCCCGCACCGCAGACGCTCCGGTGATCGCTGGCAGCGTTGGCATCGACTTGGACCCGGCCGCAGCCAGCGGCTATCACGAGTTCGGCTCTGCGGCCATCTTCGATCCTTCCGGCAACTACATCGGCCGCTACGACAAGATCCACCGCGTCCCATGGGGCGAGTACGTCCCCTACAAACAGTTCTTCGCCTTCGCGGGCCGCCTCACCAGCGGCGTCGGCGACATGGAAGCCGGCACCGAGCACAAAGTCTTCAACCTCGGCGGACACCCCACCGGCATCTTCATCTGTTACGAGTCCATCTTCGGTGACGAGGTCCGCCAGTTCGTCCTCAACGGCGCGCAGGTGCTCGTCAACATCTCAGATGATGGCTGGTACGGCGACAGCGGCGCGCCCTGGCAGCATCTCGACATGGCCCGCATGCGCGCCATCGAGAACGATCGTTGGCTCCTCCGCGACACCAATACCGGCATCACCACAGCCATTGATCCGCACGGTCGCGGTGACTTCCTCACCCCACGGCACGTCCGTTCAGCCTTCGCCTTCGCATACAGTTATCGCACCGGGACGACCTTCTACACGCAACACGGCGACTGGTTCGCATGGTTATGCACCGTCATCACTCTTTGCGTCGCATCGCTTGCACTCATCCGCAAGCGAACCAGCTAGAATAAAAACATGTTGAGTGATCTTGAATTCTCTTACTCCCCGGTCCGTGAGAAGGTGCGCGAGCTGCGGGAGTATCTTTGACGCCCCTCGCCTGAAGGCCGAACTGGCCACCCTCGAAGTCAAAATCTCTGACCCATCCGTCTGGGCCGATGCTGCTAAATCGCAGCCGCTCATGCGCGAGCGCAAGCGTCTCGAAACGCTGCTCGCCGACGACGCCGAGCTCGCTCGCCGCTCCGATGACATCGAAGCCTACTTCGAGCTCGCCCGCGAAGGCGAGAACACCGAGCCGGACCTCGCCCGCGAGATTCCCGCGCTTGTAGCCTTCGCCGATGCGCTCGAGTCCAAGACCATGCTCTCCGGCGAGACCGACGCGCTCAACGCCATCGTCACCGTGCACCCCGGCGCCGGCGGCACCGAGTCCCAGGACTGGGCCGAGATGCTCATGCGCATGTACATCCGCTGGGGCGAGCGCCAGGGATTCAAGGTCGAGATCAACGAAATCCAGGACGGCGACGAAGCCGGCATCAAATCAGCCACCTTCACCATCACCGGTGAGTTCGCATTCGGCCTGCTCTCCGGAGAAACCGGCGTCCATCGCCTCGTCCGCATCTCCCCCTTCGACTCCGCCAAGCGTCGTCACACCAGCTTTGCCTCCGTCTTCGTCTCGCCTGAAATCGACGACACCATCGTCATCGACATCAAGCCCGAAGACCTCCGCATCGACACCTACCGCTCCGGCGGCAAGGGCGGTCAGCACGTCAACACCACCGACTCCGCTGTGCGCATCACGCACCTTCCCACTGGCCTTGTCACAGGCTGTCAGAACGAGCGTTCGCAGCACAAAAACAAGGACCGCGCCATGAAGATGATGCGCTCCAAGCTCTACGAGTACGAGCTCGACAAAAAGAAAGCCATCAGCCGCAAGCTCGAAGACTCCAAGCTCGACATCAAGTTCGGCTCGCAGATCCGCAGCTACGTCCTGCAGCCCTATCGTATGGCGAAGGACCTCCGCACCCGCGTCGAAGTGGGTGACGTGGATCGCGTCCTCGATGGCGACCTCGACCCCTTTATCCGCGGCTATCTGCGCATGCGCCGCGAAGGCAATATCCCCGCGCCGGTCGCCGACGATATTGAGTGACATCTGTCAGGTTTTCTGCTGACAATCGACACTGTAACTCCTCCGCCGCACACGTCATACTCACTTCATGGCAGACCGAATCCGCGCCAGCGAGGTGACCATGGCAACGCAGCAGTCCAGTAAGCCCAATTATGGTGTCGATGCTCCCGGCGTCCTGCGCAATCTCTTTCTGGTTGGCGGCGGGGCGTTGTTGCTCAGCTTTTTTGTGCCGCATACAGTGCATCTCGGCGCAGTCGTTGACTTCCGTAGTTCGTTGCGCTGGACCGGCGGATGGTTCGTGTTCTCGAGCGCTCTCTTTCTCTTGTATGTGAAATACGGCAAGTTCCAGCATCGCGACTTCATGCTGTCGCTCTACAACTGGCGCGGCAACGAGCAGGTCCTCGATGTAGGTTGTGGGCGCGGGCTGTTGCTGGCCGGTGCGGCAAAGCATCTCACCACCGGCCACGCTACCGGCCTCGACATCTGGTCGAACGTCGATATGGGAGGCAACTCGGAGGCCGCCACGCTGCACAATCTCCAGCTCGAAGGCGTCTCCCAGCGCTGCTCACTCGTCAGCGAAGACGCTCAGCAGATGCCTTTCCCCGACGACAGCTTCGATGTCGTCGTCTCCAATCTCTGCCTGCACAATATCTACGATCGCTCCGCGCGGCTGCGTGCGCTCCACCAGATCGTCCGCGTGCTCAAGCCCGGAGGCATTGCCCTCATCTCCGACTACAAACTCACCGGCGAGTATGCTGCCGAGTTCACCGACGCCGGACTCATCGTCCAACGCCGGTGGGGAAGCATTCTGACAACCTTCCCACCCCTGCGTGTGGTCATCGCCCGCAAGCCTGTTTAGTTGCTGTGCTCTTCCAGCCAGCGATGCAACCAGCTCAAATGCAGGTCCAACCGTATCGACGTGTAGCTGATGATCTCGTGCATCATCCGCTGCGCCATATCCAGGTCATCAATGTGCCCCAGCCGCGCCCTCGGTGACGTATATACCGTCAGCCCCACACGTTTGCACAGCAGCGCAATCCGAAACAGGTGCGTGCCGTCGCTCACCACCACAATCGTGTGGAAGTGCCGCTGCTCGGCGATCTCCTTCAGGCTGTGCACCTGCTCTTCGGTATCCACGGACTTCGTCTCCGCGATGATTTGGTCAAACGGCACGCCATTCGCCAGCAGATAATCACGTCCCACACCACCCTCAGTCCTGCCCGAGTCCTTGTTCTGTCCGCCACCCAGCGTAATGATCACCGGAGCAATCTCGCGGTCATACAGAGCCACCGCCTTGTCCAGCCGCGCATGCAGCACCGGCGAAGGCCGTCCCCCATACTCCGCCGCCCCAAACACCGCGATCGCATCGGCGCGCTGCGCATGGTCGATCGTCGCTGTCGCCTCAATCTGCCGGTAGACCCAAACCGTCCACCCCACTGCCACCAGCAGCAGTACCAGCACCGTCCAACGCAGCAGCCGCCCCACGAGTCCTGGCTGGCTCGTTGAAGTCTTCTGTCGGTTGAAGAGTTTGCCCATGCCGTATGTGATGCCTGTCCCTAGTATGAGGGCACACATCCAAACAATCCAGTCACCTGAGGTGGAAGCCTGGCCTACCGTTGCAGCGTCAGTGCAATCTCATGCGTCGGGATAGCGCCCTCGCGCAGAATCATCCAGGAGTTTCCGCCACCGCTCAGGTCCACAATCGTCGTTGCGACGTTGCGTGCCGTCGGGCCGCCGTCCACAATCAGCGGCAGCTTGTCCGCGAACTGTTCGCGCACGCAGGCGGCATAGGTACACTCCGGCAGCCCGCGCAGGTTCGCGGAGGTCGCCGTTATCGGCAGCCCCAGCGCACTCACCACCGCTCTGCAGATCGACGCCTCCGGCACGCGCAGCGCCACGTTGCCCGTGTTGGCCGTCACACGCAGAGGCAGCTTGCTGCCGGCCTTCACCACAATCGTCAGCGGCCCTGGCCAGAACCGCTCTGCCAGCCGGTCGAACGCGCTGTCGATGTTCCGCGCCAGTTCATAAGCCTGTGCCACATCTGCGATCAGCAACGACAGCGGCTTGTGTTTCGCGCGCGTCTTCAGCTCGTAGATGCGCTCCACCGCGCGCAGGTTCACCGGGTCGACAGCGAGCCCATAGAACGTGTCCGTCGGCAGCGCTACCACATCGCCACGTTGCAGCGACTCCACCACCTGCCCCACTAGGTGCGGTTCAGGTTCATCCGGATGAATCTTCAGAAGATCGGCGATCAAGCAGGCTTGCTCCTCCTCACTGACTCTATCGCATCTCGCCGCGAATATCTGCCCTCAGCCATCCGAGTACACTAACCGAGTGCCATTGCCCGCGCCCATCACGAGCCGCACCAACGCCCGCGTCAAGGCCCTCCGCGCAGCTTTCAGCGGAGACGCAGCGCGTCCCGGCGACCTCCTCGGTATCGAAGGCGAGCATCTTCTCTCTGAAGCCCATCGCTCGAATCTTCCCATCGACACGATCTTCCTCCGCGAAGGCAATGAACCGGTCCTCGACCGCCCCTCACTCGCCGGTCTAACAGCAAATCACACCGTCGTCCTCAGCCGCGACGTCTTCGCCAGCACCGTCGACACAGCATCTCCACAAGGCATCGCCGCCACGCTGCTAGTTCCGCCCATCGCCCCACGCGATCTCACGCAGCCCTTCATCCATCTCGTCCTCGAATCGCTCCAGGACCCAGGCAATCTCGGCACGCTCATCCGATCCGCAGAAGCCTTCGGCATCGCCCAAATCTTTCTCACGCCCGACTGCGTTAATCCCTGGAACCCCAAGACCGTCCGCGCCTCTGCCGGCTCCGTCTTCCGCATGCCCATCGTCCGCGACAAGCTCTCCAGTATCGCAACGGCATTCAGCACCGCACAGATCAAACTCTTCGCGGCAGTCGCGCAATCCACAGATGCCACACCAGCAATGGACGTCCGCCTCATCGCCCCCTGCGCTCTTATGATTGGCAACGAAGGCGCTGGCCTCTCGGCAGAAGCCTTAGCACTCGCAAACACCCGCATCCACATCCCCTGTGCTGTCGAGTCCCTCAACGCTGCCATCGCCGGCTCGCTTCTCATGTACGAAGCCTTGCGCCAAAACACGCTTGCGGGCTCGCTCTATCCTCTATCCTCTGTCCTCGATCCCCTCTCTTCATGAGCCTCTTCGCCCCCAACCCGGAGCCGACCAGCACCACACGCCAGCGCGCCCCGCTTGCCGAGCGCATGCGCCCGCGCTCGCTCGACGAGTTCTACGGCCAGCAGCACCTCCTCGCTCCCGGCAAACCACTCCGTCTCCAGATCGAACGTGACGACTCCGCGAGCCTCATCTTCTGGGGTCCACCCGGCGTCGGCAAAACCACCCTCGCCAAAATCATCGCCAACGTCACCAGCGCCAGCTTCATCGAGTTCTCCGCCGTCCTCTCCGGCATCAAGGAGATCAAGCAGGTCATGGCCGACGCCGAGAAGGCCGCCACCTACGGCTCGCGCACCATCCTCTTCGTCGACGAGATCCACCGCTTCAACAAAGCCCAGCAGGACGCCTTCCTGCCCTACGTCGAGCGTGGCAGCATCCGCCTCATCGGGGCCACCACCGAAAACCCTAGCTTCGAGATCAACGCCGCGCTGCTCTCCCGCTGCCGCGTCTACACGCTGCAGGCACTCTCGCAGCAGGACATCCTCGCCCTCCTCACTCGTGCCCTCACCGATAGCGAACGTGGCCTCGGCGCTCTCAATCTCACAGCAGAGGAGGGAATCCTCGAGCTCATCGCCAGCTACTCCTCCGGCGACGCGCGCAACGCCCTCAACGCCCTTGAAGTAGCCGCCAAACTTGCCGAAGGCCGTGGCGAAAAATCCCTCACCAAAGACATCGTCACCGAGGCCCTCCAGCAGCGCGTCCTCCTCTACGACAAAAAAGGCGAGCAGCACTACGACCTCATCTCCGCACTGCACAAATCCGTCCGCAACTCCGACGCCGACGCCGCGCTCTACTGGCTTGGCCGCATGTTGGCCGCCGGCGAAGACCCCATGTACGTCGCTCGCCGCGTCATCCGCATGTCCTTCGAGGACATCGGCCTCGCTGCCCCCGAAGCTCTCAATCTCTGCCTCTCCGCACGCGACGCCATGCACTTCCTCGGCTCTCCCGAAGGCGACCTCGCCCTCGCGCAGGCCGTTGTCTACCTCGCGCTCGCTCCCAAATCGAATGCTGTCTACAAGGCCTACGGCGAAGTCCTCGCGGACATCGAATCCAACCCCGCCGAACCCGTCCCGCTGCACCTGCGCAACGCCCCCACGCGCCTCATGAAAGAGCTCGACTACGGCAAGGGCTACCAGTACGCCCACGACCTCGAACAAAAAGTTGCCGACATGCAGTGCCTCCCCGACAACCTCCGCGACCGCCGCTACTACCACCCCACCAACGAAGGCCGCGAAAAACTCCTCGCCCAGCGCATGGAAGAGATTGCGAAAGCCAAGGTCAGAAAAGACTAGTTCCCATACTTCACATTGCACCCATACGGACGCGTCACCGGAGTCGTCACAGCCTTCCCAGCCATCGACTCCTTCAGCGCAGCATCCAGATAGTTATGCGCGCCCTTCAGGCTCGCCGGGTCAGGAGTCGGCTGATCATCCAGCGCCCCCTCATACACCAGCCTGCCCTGCGGATCGATCACAAACACATGCGGCGTGGTCTTCGCGCCATACAGCCTGCCGATCGTGCCGCTCGGGTCGAGAATCGCAGCTGTCGGCACCGCGTGCATCTTCTCCAGGTAAGCATTCTCTTCCGGCGGCGTCACATACCCCTGCTCCCCCGGCGCGGACGAGATCACACTCAACCACACCACGCCCTTCGCGGTCCACTCCCTCTGTAGCCGTTCCATGTTCCCGCTCAGGTAATGCTTCCGGTCATACGGACAACCCTGGTTCGCCCACTCCAGCACCACGTACTTTCCGCGATACTGCCCCAGCGTCTCCGTCTTCCCATTCGAGTTCGTGCCCTTGAACTCCGGGGCCGCTTCCCCCGGCTTCAGCGCCCACGCACTCCCACATAGCATCGCCACACTCAACGTCGCAACCACCAGCTTCGACACGCGCATCGCAACCTCCTCTACGCTCTACTGTCTACTCACTACTGTCTGCTTTTAGTTACTCCCCATCGGCTTGGCATCCTTCTCCACCGCCGTCATCACAATTGACTTCGTCAGAAGCTCCGGCAGTACATCCGGGTTGCTTACCTTGCCCGGCGGATAGATTACATACGTCGGCACTCCGCTGCGTCCCACCTCAGCCAGCGCGGCTGTGATCTTCGGGTCATACTGCGTCCAGTCCGCCTTAAGCAGCACATAGTGCTTCTTGATTAGGTCCTTCTCCACGCCCGTCGACTGCAGCACAGCCTTCTCATTCACCTGGCAGCTCAAACACCACGCGGCTGTGAAATCAATAAACACCGGCCGCCCTGTCGCCCGCGCCGCCGCAAAGCTCTCCGGACTCCAAGGCTCCCACTTCAGTGTCTCCACCGTCGGCTTCCGCAGCGGCAGCGCAATGGCAAGCGCAATCAATACGATTGCCGTAATCGCACCCTTCCACTGTCCCGGCCACTTGCCCAGCGCCCAGCCGGCAATCGCCAGCACCAGGAAGCACACCAGCAGCGCCACAGTCCGGTCCACGCCATCCTTGCCATACAGCTGCCCATACACCCATGTCAGCCATATCGCCGTGCCAAACAGCATCACCGACGTCGCCTGCTTCAGCGTCTCCATCCACGCACCCGGCTTGGGCAGCAGCTTCGTCCACTGCGGCTGGATCGTCAGCACCAAATACGGCAGCGCCAGCCCAATCGCCAGTGCCGTGAAGACGAGGAACGTCTGCCACGCCGGCTGAGCCAACGCAAAGCCAACAGCCGTGCCCATCAGCGGCCCCATGCACGGCGTTGCAACGACGGTCGCCAGTACGCCGGTAAAGAAGCTCCCGGTCAGCCCCTGCTTCTGCGCCAGCCCACCGCCTGCGCTCGTCAGGCTCAACCCAAACTCAAACTGCCCAGCCAGCGACAAGCCCAGAAAGAACACCAGCGCCGCCAGCACTGCCACAAACCCCGGCGACTGCAGCTGGAACCCCCACCCCAGTTGTCGTCCACCGGCGCGCAGCACCAGCAGCACAGCCACCATCGCCCAGAAGCTCAGCACAATGCCGAGCGTATACATCAACCCATGCGCCCGCTGCCGCTCCTTCTCTTCGCCCGACGAGTGCACCAGTGCTAGCCCCTTCAAAAACAGCACCGGGAACACGCACGGCATCAGGTTCAGCAGCAGCCCGCCCAGCAACGCCAGCAGCACCGCTGTTGCAATCGTCACATCCGTTGCCTGGCTGGAGTCGCTCTTCTTCGGCGCCACCGTCTGCACCGGCAGCACACCCTCCGTCACCGGCACCGTAAAGTCATACGCCTCAGTCGAGCTCAGCTTCACCAGCGCATGCAGCGTCTTCGGCAGCGCCGTCGAGTCCGCCGCCCGGTCCAGCCGTATCGCCACCCCATCCGGCAGCGACTCGATCCCCTGCATCGCCGCATTTGCAATCACATCCTGGTCATACGGATACAGCTCCGCATCCTGCTCCTTCGTCCCTGTCTTCAGCGTCACCAGGATTTGCTTCGCATCCCCGACCGCCTTCACGCTCATCGTCGAGGGCAGCGGTTGCGGCAGGTTCTTGATCGCCGACCCCAGCGCGCCCACCAGCGGAGCCTCGGCCAGCGGCCCCGGAACCACCTCCACGTCGATCCCCAGGTGCGCCTTGCCCGGCAGACACACGCTCGAGCACACCAGCCAGCTCACCTGCGCATCCAGATGCTGCTTGCCCGGCTTCATCCCCGGAGCCGCCGTCAACGTCAGCGGAAACGCCACCTGGTCCTCATACCCAAAGTCCATCAACGGTCCCAGCGGCAGCCGCGTCGGGGGAGGGAACTGCAGCGGCCCTGCCGTCAACCCCTCCGGCAGCGTCCATTTGATCGCCGGCGGCTCGCCCGAGTCTCCCGCATTGATCCAGTACACGTGCCAGTGCTCCTCCATCGTCAGCACCAGCCCCAGCTTCGTCTCGCCCCCCACCGCTACCTTCGGCATCCCCTGCGGATTCAGCCCTGTCAGCTCCGCCGTCAGGTGCTCCGCCTTCACCGGCCCCGGCCCGCCGTTGCCCACGGACACGATCTGCGCACGCGCGCCCGTCGCCAGCAACGCCCCCATGACCAATCCGGCCGCCAGTAGGCCCTTCAAGCGTCTTCCCGTCCCAGCACGACCCACGATTTCCATCCCTTCATTGTAGAGGTCTGTACGCTGGAACCGGCAAAGATGTCTCATCTCGACTCGTAGCGGTCTCTTTGTGTCCAGGTGGAGAGATCTGCAGCTCCTGCCGCAAACCTCCCTCGCTCTCCAAAACGCCTGCGGCGCGTCCATTCGACAGTCACTATCCACATCCGGTTACACGCAACAGATTCATTTACAATCATCAGTAACGTCGAAGCCGACTTGAGGCAACCGATCTTGGGAGCAGTTTTGTACTTGCATCAGTTCATGAAGCACCGCACCGTCGCCGCTCTTGCCTTGGCCTCCGCCACTCTGGGCCTCAGCGCCTGTGGCAACCAGTACCGTCCCGTCGTCAGCGCCATCAGCCCCGTCGGCCCGGCCAGCCAACCCACCAAGTATGCGGTCGCGGTCTCGAACCCCACCAGCACGGTGGACCAGATCACCGGATACAGCATCGCAGCCAATGTGATAACGGTCTACGTCAAGACGTCCAACCCGTTTACCGCAGGGCAGGTCGTTACGCTCTCTGGATTGCCCACCAGCACCTTTCTGAATGGGCAAAACCTCACGGTTCTTTCGACAGGTCTTTCGACGACCCAGTTCGAAGCCAGCTTCACGTACGTGAACACTGCCGCAACGGAGACGGGATTTGCCGCGCTGTCTGGATCGCTGCCTGGCCTCGTCACCTTCGTCGACTTCTCCGGCGACACTGTCGTTGATACCCCCAACATCCTCGCCAACCCCAGCTACTTCGCTCTGAACAACACTGGCACCGAGGCTTTCGCCATCAACACGGACGGGTCGCTCAACGACTTCGCCACCAGCAATCCCGCCTCGCTGCTCACCAGCAACGTCGTGGCGACAACGCTCACCGCGAACTCGGCGCCGGTCAGCATCTCGGCCATTACACCGGCCAACGGCACGGCCTCCATCTTTATCCCGCAGACCAATAGCTCCTCCGTCGCGGTTCTCAGCGTCGCGAGCACTTCGCTGCTGCAGACTCTCTCTGTTGGCGCGAACCCGGTCTACGTCGTCGGCGCGGACGGCACCCCGCGCGTCTACGCCATCAGCCAGGGCACCAGCGGCAACGGGCAGGTTGCGGCTATCGAGGCCACCTCGTCCTCCTCGCTCGGCATCTCCACCACCATTCCCGTCGGCGCCACGCCCGTCTACGGCGTCATGACCGCCGACACCCGCCGCGCCTTCATTCTCAACAAGGGCAGCAACACCGTCTCGGTGATCAACGTCGTCAACAACGCGCTTGACTCCACGACGCCCACCATCAATCTGGGCGCCGCCGCCAGCAACGGTGCCGTTGCGGCCCCCGACCCTGTCTGGGCCGACCTTTCGCCCACGACCAATCAGCTCGTCGTGCTCAATCAGGGCGATGGCACACACGCCGGCACCCTCAGCATCATCGACATCCCGCTCTGCACGGCCAGCACCCAGACCGCCAACCCACAGTGCAACGCCAACAACCCTGTCGATGGCAACACCTTCGGCACAATTACTAACACCGTCAACGTCGGCATCAATCCGCAGATGGTCTCGGTCCTGCGCGACGGCACCGCCGCCTACGTTGCCAACCAGCTTGACTCCACCGGCACCTGCGCCGCGGGCGAAGGCTCGGTTTCGGTCGTCAGCCTTATCTCCGGCACGGTCACGGCCACTATCTGCGCCACCTCATCCAGCGCAGCCACAATCGGCGACAACACCAGCCCCTCGCTGGTCTATGGCCACCCCTCCACCATCTCGGCCACGACGGGTGATCCCACCGGCAAGGTCTACGTCACCTCGCCCGACAACCAGTACATGACCATCATCTACACCGACTCCAACACCGTGCAGGGCCACATCAACCTGCAGGGCCTCGGAGTCCGCGTCCTGACAACGTTGCCATAGCCTCAAGTTTCAAAGACCAGCGAATCACCCAGAGGCAGACGCTATAACGTCTGCCTCTGTTCTTTGCCCTCAGCGTTGACGCTTATCGGCTCGACTATCGCTGCCGTATCGCAACAACACGAAGGCCGCCAGCTAAGGCGGCCCCTGCATTCACTACTCTTTACTCCTCTACTCCTCCACCTTTAGTTCCCCATCAGCACAATCGGCAGCGTCGGTGCATCGGAACCGCCCGCACGCTCCACCGTCACGCCAACTGCGGCGACGTCCACATCCTTCGGCAGGGAAGCGGTCAGCTTGGTCGCGCACCCCTGGCTATCCGGATTGAACGTGCCGGCCGGGATAGGCTTTGCGCCCTTGCCCGACGGGATCAGCCACAGCTCATAGGTCTTGCCTGGCTCCAGCTGCGTCAGGTGGTTGGCTACAAACACCATCGAGCCCTTGCTGCCCAGGTAGGACACATGCCCCTCCGGCAGCGCCGGCGTGCTCGACGGCAGCGTCAGCGCCACCTGCTTGGCCTTGGAGCTCGTCAGCGTCTCCAGCACCAGGCTCGCGTTGCTGGCCTCGGCTGATACCTCCGTCAACTCCGAGCGGCTGGCCGCCAGGTCGTTCTTGAATCCCTGCGTCTGCTGATACTGCAACCCTGCGACCCCGATAGCCGCCGCGGCCACAGCCCATCCTGCCCAGCCGGCTACGCCCATCCTGCGCTTCACCAGCGGAGCCTCGCCAAAGCTCAACACGTTGTTCAGCCGCTCCGGCGCCTCGCCCGGCCGCTCGATCTCGGCGGGTTCCGCGGCCATCTTCGGCGCCAGGCGCTTCTCCTTGGCGATGCTGCGCATCAGCCGCTCGCGTGCCGCAGCCGGAGGCACCTGCACATCGGCCGTCATGGCATAGCTCGCCATATCGCCCTGCACCCATGCCAGCTGCTTGCGGCAGTCCTCGCACGACAGCAGATGGTCGTGGGCCGTGGTCATCTCCTCATCGGGCAATAGCTGGAGAGCGAAGAGGAGCAAATCGTCTTGCGAAATGTGGTTCGCCGTGCTCATGCCTGGAAAGCCTTTCTCACCGTAATCAGGGCACTGCGGATGCGTGTCTTCACAGTGCCTAACGGATCTCCCGTCATCTCGGCGATTTCGGCGTGCGTCAATCCATCGAAAAACGCCATCTCCAGCATCTTCCGCTGTTCCGGTGGAAGCGTCACCACCGCTGCCCGGGCCCGCTCCATCAAGAGGTTGCGCTCTGACTCTTCTGCAAGGTTGAAGGTAGACGCCAGCGCCACCTCCTCGATCTCTTCGCTCGGCCTCTTCCGCCGCAGCATGTCGATCGCACGGTTCCGCGCCACTACCGCCAGCCAGCCACCAAGACTACCCTTGGTCGCTATAAAGCCGCTGGGGGTGCGCCATACCTGCATAAAGATCTCCCGCATCACGTCCTCTGCCGCTGCGGTATCTCGCAACACACGCAGTGCGACGGAATAGACAATCTTGGAGTAACGGTCATAGAGCAGGGCCATCGCCTGCTCTTCGCCGCTCTGGATCTTCGCGAGCAGCGATGCGTCTTCATCCGACGTTGTCGCTGGCATAGCTTCGACCCCATCCAACTCTTCACTCATAGAACGCACCCACAGAAGCTTCGGATTTGCATGACCCCGCCGAACAGCTCATTTCACCGCACTGCGGACATCTCCGCGGCGGTTACTTCGCATCGCGTGGGCCGCAGCCGTTTGTGCTTGTGTCAACTGGCCTCGCCCAGTGTACGCCATCCATCGGCACACGTTGCATCCTGTAAACATGCGTCGTTCTCTCTTCGCGCGCCGCGTTCCACAACGGTGCAGCCAGCTCTCCGCTATCCTCAACCGAGCGGCATAATCTGCCTGTCTCCTATGAAGAACCGTCTCGATAAGCTCCTCGTCGACCGCGCACTCGTCACCAGCCGCGAGCGCGCCCAGGCCCTCATCCTCGCCGGCCGCGTCCTTGTCGACGAGCAAAAAGTCGACAAGCCCGGCGTCTCCGTCTCCACCGAAGCTGCTCTCCGCATCCTCGGCGACGACCTCCGCTACGTCAGCCGCGGCGGCCTCAAGCTCGAGCACGCCCTCAAGCAATTCGGCATCTCCGTCGAAGGCCTCGCCTGCGCCGACATCGGCGCCTCCACCGGCGGTTTCACCGACTGCATGCTCCAGCACGGCGCCGCCTCAGTCCTTGCCGTCGACACTGGCTACGGACAGATCGCCCACGCCCTCCGCACCGACCCACGCGTCACGCTCCTCGAACGCACCAACGCCCGCTTGCTTACTCCCGGCCAGCTTCTCCCGCTATCGCCACAGCCCGTCACATTCTTCGCCATGGACGTCAGCTTCATCTCCGCGACCCTCGTCCTTCCCGCCGTCCTCAGCGCTCTCGTCCCGCCCGGTGATACTTGGCGCGGCGAAGCCGCCCTCCTCGTCAAGCCGCAGTTTGAAGCTGGCCGCGAGCACGTCGGCAAAGGCGGCATCGTGCGCGACCCCGCCGCCCATCAGCTCGCCATCAATCGCATCAAGACCGCCGTCACCGACCTCAACGGCCTCGCACTCGCTCTCATCGACTCCCCCATCCGTGGCACCGAAGGCAACAAAGAGTTCCTCCTCCACGCAAAGTTTTAGCGTCCTTCGTTGTTTCTCTATCCTCTATCCTCTATCCTCTACTCACTGTCCTTATGCGCCTCGCTGCCATCATCTCCAAACCGCAGAAGCCCGAGATGGAGACCATCCTCCCCGAGCTCACCCGTTGGTTGCTGGCCCACAACTACGACACCATCCTCGACCCCGAATCCGCCGAGTACCTGCACACGCCGCACCTCGGCGTAGCGCGCACCGAGCTCCCGCGCCACAAGCCCAGCCTCGTCATCTCCCTCGGTGGCGACGGCACGCTGCTCTCCGCCGCCCGCGCCTTCGCTGAAACCGAAACCCCCATCCTCGGAGTCAACCTCGGTTCTCTCGGCTTCCTCACCGAAGTCCCGCTCGCCGACCTCTACACCACGCTCGACTGCTGGAGCTGCGGCACCGCGATCATCGACACCCGCAGCCTCATGCACGCCGGCCTCTTCCGCAACGGCCAGCTCTTCCGTGAGTGGGAGGCCCTCAACGACGTCGTCGTCAGCAAAGGCGCCATCGCCCGCATGGGCGAGTTCGCCATCGAACTCGACGGCCAGTTCGTCGCCCGCTTCCGCGCCGATGGCGTCATCGTCTCCACCCCCACCGGTTCCACGGCCTACACCCTTGCCGCCAACGGCCCCATCCTCATGCCGCAGGTCGACGCCATGGTCCTCACCGCCATCTGTCCGCACCTGCTCACCATCCGCCCCATCGTCTTCCCCGGCGACTCCGAGATCGCCGTCACCGTCGACGTCGTCCCCCACGAGAGCTACCTCACCATCGACGGTCAGGAAGCCGTGGAGCTCGACCTCGGCGACCGAATCCAGTGTCGCAAATCCACCCGCAAGGTCCACCTCCTCCGGCTGCATCCCAACGGCCTCTTCAGCGTCCTCCGCAGCAAGCTCAGCTGGGGCGAACGCTAAGTCACGTTCTGGCTGGTTGACGCCGTGCTACCGTTGAAGGCAACAAAATGTCCCACCACCTCAAAATGTGTACTGTCCTGTTGTTTGTCACTTCTGTCGCTGCGACGGC
This sequence comes from Granulicella sp. 5B5, assembly GCF_014083945.1. GTDB lineage: Bacteria > Acidobacteriota > Terriglobia > Terriglobales > Acidobacteriaceae > Granulicella. The sequence goes on from NZ_CP046444.1 coordinate 3,574,412, forward strand.
GCAGCAGTCTCCTGTCGTCGTCCAACCCGGCGCGCCCGGCCAGCCCAGCAAGGTCCTGCCGTCTGACACCCACGCCACCGTCCCGCCCGTCGCACAGGCTGACATCGACTTCATGCAGGGCATGATCATGCACCACACACAGGCCGTCGTCATGACCGCCCTCATCGCCTCGCACACCACCAACCCCGGCGTCCGCCGCCTCGGCGCGAAGATCAGCTCCTCCCAGTCCGACGAGATCCGCTTCATGCAGCGCTGGCTCGTCGCCCGCGGCCAGTCCACTTCCATGCCTATGCCCGGTATGCCCGACATGGCAATGTCCGGCGACGATGTGGCACCCATGCCCGGCATGTTGACGCCCAGGCAGATGGCCGCTCTCCGCGCAGCCCACGGCGCGCAGTTCGATCGCCTCTTTCTTACCGGCATGATCCAGCACCACGGCGGTGCGCTCTCCATGGTGAGCGACCTCTTCAACTCCGCTGGCGCCGGTCAGGACGCCGACCTCTTCAACTTCGCCACCGACGCCGACAACACCCAGCGCGCCGAGATCCGCATCATGCAGAATATGCTCGCCAAAGAATTCCCAGCTCAAGAATCCTCCAAGGAGACCCGATGAATCGCACGCAAACCCTCACCTCGCGCTGGGCAATCCTCACCCTCGCTGCCGCTGGCGTCTTCGCCGCCGCTCCATCGCTCCGCGCCCAGCAGCCCGCGCCCAACCCCAAGGCCGCTGCCAAACCTACGCCCACCGACGAGCTCGATGAGTTCGCGCCTAAGCCCGCGCCGCCGCTGCCCGCCGGCATGACCGGCTCCAACATCCACGACCCTCGCTACACCCTCAAGGCCGGCATGTACGACGCTGGCGAGACCTCCCTCGGCATCAAGCACCTCGACTTCCTCAAGAAGCCCGACCCCTTCCGCCTCGACGCCACCTCGCCCAACGATCCGCAGGTCACCAAAACCCTCGCCCTGCTCGGCATCGGCAACGTGGCGAAGATGCCCGCCTCGCTCAAGCCCGTCATCGCGCAGCTCGCCTACGCCAACTCCGACTTCGCCTTCCAGGGCACGCATCTCTTCCAAGGCAACTTCTACGGCATCAGCATCTACGACATCGCCAACCCCGCGAAGACCAGGCTCCTCACCACCCTCATCTGCCCCGGGGGTCAGGGCGACGTCTCCGTCTATGGCAACCTCCTCTTCATGTCCGTCGAGATGCCCAACGGCCGCCTCGACTGCGGTGCGCAGGGCTTCCCGGCCGACCCGCCCGCACCCGAGCCCAAGCCCGGCGAAGCGCCAGTCCGTCGCCTCCCCTCGCCGCAAAAAGAGCGCTTCCGCGGGGTCCGCATCTTCGACATCTCCGACATCCTGAACCCCAAACAAGTCGCCGCCGTCCAGACCTGCCGCGGCTCCCACACCCACACCCTCGTCGTCGACCCCAACGACAAGGACAACGTCTACATTTACGTCTCCGGAACCTCCTTCGTGCGTCAGTCTGAAGAGCTCGCGGGCTGCTCCGGCGGCACGCCCGACAAGGACCCCGACACCGCGCTCTTCCGCATCGACGTCATCAAGGTCCCGCTCGCGCATCCTGAGGACGCAAAGATCGTCTCCAACCCGCGCGTCTTCATCGATGCCCGCACCGGCGCGCTCAACGGCCTCAACAACGGCGGCAGCCACGACAAGGGCGCCGAAAAGCCCGCCGACACCAACCAGTGCCACGACATCACCGTCTACTCCGCGCTCGGCCTCGCCGCCGGTGCCTGCTCCGGCAACGGCATCCTCCTCGACATCAAGGACCCCGTCCACCCCAAGCGCGTCGACGCCGTCAACGACCCCAACTACTCCTACTGGCACTCCGCCACCTTCAACAACGACGGCACCAAGGTCGTCTTCACCGACGAGTGGGGTGGGGGACTCGGCGCGCGCTGCCGTCCCAACGACCCCAACAAGTGGGGCGCCGACGCCATCTTCCACCTCAAGAGCGACAACCTCTCCCTCGCCAGCTACTACAAGCTCCCCGCCGCACAGACCGACACCGAAAACTGCGTAGCCCACAACGGCTCGCTCATTCCCATCCCCGGCCGCGACATCGAAGTCCAGGCCTGGTATCAGGGTGGCATCTCCATCATGGACTTCACCGACGCCGCTCACCCCAAGGAGATCGCCTACTACGACCGCGGCCCCATCGACGCCAAAACCCTCGTCCTCGGCGGCGACTGGTCGGCCTACTGGTACAACGGCCACATCTACGGCTCGGAGATCGCCCGCGGCCTCGACGTCTTCGAACTCACCCCCACCGCCAACCTCACTCAGAACGAGATCGACGCCGCCAAAGCCGTGCAGGTCACAGAGCTGAACGTGCAGAACCAGCAGAAGATTGTCTGGCCCAGCGAGCTCATCGTCGCGAAGGCCTACCTCGACCAGCTCGCCCGCTCACAGGCGCTCTCGGCCAGCCGCATCGCCCACACACGCGAGGCTATTGCTAAGGCTGAAGCCTCGCATATGTCCGCGAAGGAAGTTGCGAAGCTGAACAAGCTTGCTCCGTCCCTCGAAGCCACCGCCACAGCAGCTAAAGACCCAGCCGACTCCAAACGCCTGCTGGCCCTCGCCGAGATCCTCAAACACCCCAGCGCCTAACCCCCTCTTCATCGCAGCAAGCAAAAAGCTCCGGCCGCAGCCGGAGCTTTTTGCTTGTGTTCGCTCGCTGTCTTAGAACTTCACACTCAGGGTCCCCGTAATCGCGCGGGGCGCGCCCGGTTGCAGTGTGTTGTTCGCAATCGAAGTTGGATCGCTGGCGACAAAGCCGTTTGTGCCGACAGTGCCCCAGTACTTCGTGCTTGCGATGTTGTAGATATTGAACTGCAGCTTTAGCTGGTCGAACGGGCCAATCTCATCGACATGGTAGCTCGTTCCAAAGTCCCCGAGAAAACGTCCGCCCACGCTGTTGTCGTTCGTGTACGTGAAGTAGCGCTTGCCCATATAGTCCGAGCCCATATGGATGTCGAAGCCCTTCTTGCTGTAGCTCAGCTCATTCTTATACAGGAACTCCGGCGAGTCGACCGCGATCTTGCCACCGGTCAGGATCGTCGTTACCGCACCCGTTCCGCTCGTGATGTTGTAGTTCGAATCGTAGCTGGACTTGCTGAAGGTCAGTCCGTTGTAGAACGTCCATCCTTCGTGGAGGCGGGCTGTGATCGCTCCATCCACGCCGTTGGTCGTCACTCCGCCAACGTTTGACAGGATGGAAGCCGCACCGGCAATGCCAGGGCCCTGCTGAATCGCCAGCAGGCGGTTGTAGAAGTTCACGTGGAAGTAGCTCGCCTGCGCCTGGATGCGGTTATCCGTATGGCGGAAGCCGCCCTCCTCACTCCATGCACTCTCTGACTTCAGATTGCTCGTCAGCGCGTTGAAACCGGCCTGCGTCGTTCCCCACGGAGAGGTCCCGAAGCCATTCCCGCCGACCTGAAACGACCGGACGTTCTCCGCGACATCGGCGAACACTTCGTGCTTCTGGTTCAGCTTCCAGTTCCCGCCGACCTGCGGCAGAAACGGCTTGCCGGAAGTCAGCTTGCCCTGCGCATAGTTGGAAGCCACGTCCGTCGGGCTGAGGTTCAGGCCCGCGTCGTACGCCACGAGGTTGCCAGTCTGATACGTTTCGCTCGTCTTGAATCCGGCAACGATCGTCACCTTCGGCGTGATCTTAAACGTGTCCTGCAGATACACCTGGAACAGGTTCGTCGGGAAGTTGTAGGCCCACTGCGTGAAGAACGGGTTCTTCGGTATGTCGTAGACGGTGAACGTCGGTGCCAGCAGCGTGGTGCCGTAGAAGCGCCGTGCCAGGTCGAAGCTCTCCTTCTCGAACCACACGCCGCCCTCGATCGCATTGCGTCCGTTGTCGTAGTTCAGCTCGGCGAGCACGCCGCCGCGCGCGATCCGGTACTCCGAGGTGCGCTCGGAGATCGGCGAAACCGGCGTCAGCGTGGAGTTGTACGTGGCTAGGTAAGGCGTATACCAAAGACCCGCTCCGGCATCGTGATGTCCGTACACAGTGGTCTTGAATGTCAGGTGGCTGGTGATCGCGGTGTTGTACTTCAGGTACCCGATAAAGTCCTTCCGCAGACCACCGGCAGCGTAGTAGCCAACGTCTTCAGGATCATTGGAGAGATCGCCGAATCCGCTTTGAAGGGTCGGAATCGCACCCGGGAACACCGTCGGTATGCCTGCGAACACATGCCCTCCGCCGCCCTGCGCGTTATACGCATTGGCAGCCTGCAGGGCTGTGCCCCAGTCGCCGAAGTTGTCGGTGTGATATCCGAGCTTCTGTACCCACAGCTTGTTGTCGTCCTGGTAGTCGACCTCTTGCCGGTTCGAGTAATCGGCATACGCCGTGAACATGCCCTTGCTGCCCACAAACTGCTCCAGCTTCGTATTGAACTGGAAGTAGCTCTGCCGTATCGGCCCCGAGCCGCGCCACTTGTCCGACGTCTGGTACACGCCATCGACGAATAGCTTCGTATGCGTAGGCAGCAACCCTGTGTCGTAGCGCACAAACGTGCGCGATCCACTGAAGCTGCCAAAGCTCTGCGTCGCCTGGAATCCGCGCTTGTCCGAAGGGTCGATGGAGAAGAACTGCACCGCGCCGCCAAGGTTGCTGGTCGAAGCCGTATCGAGCGCTCCAGTGCCCTGTGAAATCGAAGCGTGCCCCAGGTTCTCGTCGATCAGCGCGCGGCTGATGTGCAGACCATTCAGATTGCCGTAGGACATATCGCCCAGCGGTACATCGTCCAGCGTAAATCCAAGCTGGTTCTGGTTGAAGCTGCGGACGGAGATCCGCACTGCCCACTCATAGGCTCCATAGGGATCTGCCGACGTGATGCTCACACTCGGAAGGTGTCCAAGCACGGCGATGGGGCTGGTACCCGGCGTCGTCTCGAGCAGCAGCTTCTGATCGACCGTCTGCACATCGCGTGTCTCGCCGGAGGCCGTTACCGTCACCTCATCGGAAGCCGTAACCTGTGGAGTGCCCGGTTGGGCCTGCGTCTGCGGCTGGCCTGTGGCTGTTTGGCTCTGCTGTGCGCTGACGAGTGCACCTTTGGCACACATCATTCCCATTAAAACGATGGCTGCTCTTGTAAGTCTTCCGTTCATTGTGTTCCTCTCTGCGGCAAAAGTGTTCCAGGTTAGTCTTCAAAACGGCAGCGGTATACAGACACAAATCCGCATTCCTGCAACTGAATCAGTGCAGGCAGGCTTCCTATACTTGTCTCTGTAACCTCCGGCCGAGGCCTCTCGATTCCAGATATTGAGTGTGGTGAGCTTACAGAAAGCGGTTCGCTGCAGCGTGCAGCGATGTTGAACATTGGGTGAAATATCCCCTGCGACATCTGTTTTGGTCCGCAAGCACGACCATGAAGCCGCTATCCGCTTCTTCGAGACCATGGCCCACGCCCGAATCGGTCCTCCGCGCGTCACGCAGAAAACCGGCGTTTACCGCCGCCGATCACTGACACAGCGTTCAACCCGGCATACACTTGCCGTGTGTGAACAGGAGACCGCTGGATGGATGCTCTCACGCTGCATCGAATTCACTTTGCCTTTACCGTCACCTTCCACTATCTGTTTCCGCAGCTCACCATGGGCCTCGCGCTGCTCATCGTCATCCTCAAGACGATCGCCCTCCGCACCGCCGATCCTGACACGTCCGAGCACTACAACCAGGCAGCCCGTTTCTGGGCTCGCATCTTCGCCATCAACTTCCTCCTCGGCGTCATCACCGGCATCCCCATGGAGTTCCAGTTCGGCACCAACTGGTCGGAGTTCTCCCGCCGCACCGGCGGCGTCATCGGACAGCCGCTCGCCATGGAAGGCGTCTTCTCTTTCTTCCTAGAGTCCTCTTTCCTAGGCCTCTTTCTCTTCGGCGAGCGGCGTCTCACCCGCTTCCAGCACTGGGGCGCGGCCTTCCTGGTCTTTCTCGGCTCCTGGATATCTGGCTTCTTCATCATCGTCACCGACGCCTGGATGCAGCACCCCGTCGCCTACCAGCTCATGCCCGACGGCACCTTCCAGGTCGCCAGCTTCTGGGGTCTCATCATGAACCCCTGGGCCTGGCTCCAGTACGCGCACAACATGTGCGGAGCCGTCGTCACCGCCGCCTTCGTCATGTCCGCCGTCGGCGCGCTCTACGTCCTCCAGGACCGCGTCGAAGACTTCGGCCGCATCTTCCTCAAGCTCGGCGTCATCACGGGCGTCATCGCCTGCGTCCTGCAGATCTTCCCCACCGGCGATCTCCACGGCAAGTACCTCGCAAAAAACCAGCCCGTCGCCATCGCCGCCATGGAAGGCCTCTTCCACTCCCAAAAGGGCGCGCCCATGGTCCTCATGGGCCAGCCCGACGTCGAAGCTCAGAAGATCGACAACCCCATCGCGGTCAACGACGTCCTCAGCTTCCTCATCTACGGCACCACCTCGGCTGAGGTCAAAGGCCTCGACGCCTATCCCAAGGACCTCTGGCCCACCACGCTGCCGCTGCTCTTTTACGCGTATCACATCATGGTCGGCCTCGGCACCTACTTTGTCGCCATCATGGCGCTTGCGGCCTTCCTGCTCTGGCGCGGCAAGCTCTTCACCGCACGCTGGGTCTTGTGGCCATTGCTGGTCAGCTTCCCGCTGCCGTACATCGCCAACACCGCCGGCTGGATGACCGCCGAGATCGGCCGCCAGCCCTGGCTCGTCTACAAACTCATCCGCACCTCGCAGGGATACTCCACCCACATCGGCCCCGGCACCAGCCTCTTCTCGCTGCTCGGCTTCCTCGGCCTCTACACCGTCCTGTCCATCCTCTGGATTCTGCTGGTCTACAACATCATCCAGAAAGGCCCGGACGAAAGGCACCTCTCCGGCCACACCCTCACCACCATCTAGGAGCGCAGCCCCATGGCCTCACTCTGGTTCTGGATCGTCGCCGTCATGCTCGCCGCCTACGTCGTCCTCGACGGCTTTGACCTCGGCGTCGGCATCCTCATGCCCTTCGTCGCCCGCACCGAAGAAGACCGCCAGCAGGCCATCCACTCCATCGGCCCCGTCTGGGACGGCAACGAGGTCTGGCTCATCGCCGCCGGTGGCACGCTCTTCTTCGCCTTTCCGCTGCTCTACGCCTCATCCTTCAGCGGCTTCTACATGCCGCTCATGATCGTCCTCTGGCTGCTCATCCTCCGCGGCCTCTCCGTCGAACTCCGCATGCACTTCCGCGACCCGCTCTGGCGCACCTTCTTCGACGGCCTCTTCTTCTTCTCCAGCACCCTGCTCGCCATCTTCTTCGGCGCAGCGCTCGCCAACGTCGTCCGCGGAGTCCCCATCGGCCCCGACAACTACTTCTATCTCCCGCTCTGGACCAACTGGCGTACCGGCATCAGCCCCGGCATCCTCGACTGGTACACCGTCATCGGCGGCGTCATGGCCCTGCTCGCATTGGCGATGCACGGCGCGCTCTATCTCATGATCAAGACCGAAGGCCACCTTGAGCGCCGCGCACGTGTCGCCGCCGGCCGGCTATTGCCCTTCGTCGCTCTCGCCACCGTCTGCGCCATCCCTGCCACGGTCCTCGCCCGCCCCGGCTCGCTGAACAACTACACCCTGCATCCGGCCGCGTTCCTCTCGCCTTTGGGAGTCATCCTCAGCCTCAGCGGCCTCCTCGTCTTCATGCGCAAACACGACTACCTTCGCGCCTTCTTCTGCTCCTGCACCTACCTCATTGCAATGCTCTGCGGCGCCGCCGCCGGTCTCTACCCAGTGCTCTTGCCCACCACCATTCCCGGAGGCCAGTCCATCACCGTCGCCAACGCCATCGCCGGCCCCCACACCCTGCGCGTAGGCCTTGTCTGGTGGACCTTCGGCACCCTGCTCGCCATCCTCTACTTCAGCATCGTCTACTGGCTCTTCCGAGGCAAAGTCTCCCAGCACGAAGCCACCTACGGCCACTGACGCCCTCACACCGTATTTTCACTTGACACCGGCTCCCGCTTCGGAGACCGTGATAAGGCCTCGCCGGGTCCCCCTTCATCTGTCACGCAGAGCTTTCACGGCAGACACGTCCGCATCGCAGCCTGCTGACTACTAGGCACCTCTGCCTAACGAAAGGTCAGGTCACGATGTCCTCCGGCTCCTTCACCGCGGCTCTCTTCCTCTCCTCCAGCAATCCACCCGCTTCGCTTATCCCTTCGCAGATTACCGGCAACGTCGGCGTCTGCCTCAGCGGAGGCGGCTCACGCGCCTTCACTGCGGGCATGGGCCAGCTCCAGGCGCTGGAAGCGCTTCAAGCCAACGGAGCCAGCCTCCTCAGTCAGGTAGTCGCGCTCTCCACAGTCTCCGGCGGCGGCTGGATCGGCATCCCGTTCACCTATCTGCCATCGTCGCAAGGCACTGACGCCACCTTCCTCGGCCTCTACACCGAGCCCGCCAGCCTCAGTCTCGACATCATCCACGCCACCCCCAGCGGCATCGGACAGCAGATCAACAGCGGCTTCTCCATCTCCGAGATCGCCCTCACGGCCATACACCTCGCCACGGCCGAGGGTGTGCCCTGGAACATGGTCTGGCAGACCATCATGGGCCTCACCTTCCTTCAGCCTTACGATCTCTTCAGCCCCGGCACGGACGACGCACCCACCGACCTCTTCTCCTACAACACCGCCTCGCTCACCCAGTACGTCACAGGGCCGAACCCATCGCTGGACTCCACGATGACGGACCTCGTCGCCCAGCCTACCGGCCAGCGCCGCCCTTATCTCATCTCCCTCTGCGGTCTTTCCGTCTCCGTCAACGGCGTCCATGGGCTGCTTGCGCCCGTCCAGTCCACCCCTATCGCCACCGGAGTCCTCTCGACACCTCCCGGCGCGACGGACATCAATCAGCGCCCTGTCGGCAGCGGTGGCGTGGCGTCCTTCGCCTTCAACTCCACGCCCACTGCCTCCAGTAGCGGCACTGTTACCGTCCAGCAGTCCCGTCAGTGGTCACTCACTGACATCCTCGGCACCAGCAGCGCCGCCTTCGCGCAGGACATCATCAACAAATTCAACGAATGGAAACTCAATCCCGTCCAGTTTCAGGCCGAGCTCCGCGTCCACAGTCCTGCTGTCCTCAGCAAGCTCACGAAAGCTGGCATGGTCCACAATCCTGCGGGCCTGCTCTCCGCGCCTGGCGGCCCCGCCACCATTGCCACCCTGCCCAGCGCTGTTCAGGACATCATCCCCGTCTACGACTATTGGTCGCCGCTCAACCCGCCCATCGGCCAGACCCTCAACCCCAATCAGTTCACTGACGGCGGCTCGCTCGAAAACACCGGCGTTGCCTCCATGCTCTCCTACTCCAACGTCACCCGTATCGTCGCCTTTATCAACACCGAACATCCCCTCGCGCAGGCGACCGGCGGCCCCGTTCAGGTAGATGGCAGCCTCCCGCCTCTCTTCGGCTATCAGCCCTACTCCAACGGCGCCTACACCCCTTACGGCAACGGGGAACCGATCGGCAAGGGCTTTGCGCCCTTTCAGTTCAATCAGGTCTTTCCCTCGGATGCCTTTGCGGATCTGCAGCAAGGGCTGTGGAGCGCCTCAGGCTCAGGCCAGCACTCGGCCGCTGCAATCTATACGCAGCAACTCACCACCGTGGCAAATCCGTGGTTCGGCGTCCCTGGCGGCCAGTCCGTCACCGTCGTCTGGGTCTACCTCAACTACGACACCGCCTGGTACGACGCAATCACTGACCCGTTCGTCCGTGTCGCAGTGGACTTCGACGTTGCTACCCACCACTTTCCCAGCTACAGCACCCTCAAGACTGACCTCTCCGCTACTCAGGTCAACCTGCTCTCCAACTTTGCCTCGTGGATCGTCCAGTCCAACGCCGCCACCTTCATCGCCCTCTTCTCCTGACGCCCCTTGACACGCCCCGTACAATTAAAGATGTCAGCAAAAAGCAAAGCCCGGCAGCCGCCGGGCTTTTGTCGTGGAACGAGGAGAATGTCTCGGAGAGCGCAGAGCGATAAAATGGTCATCGGTACAATAGTGGTATAACTGTTATCCATGCGCTTCCATTTCGATCCCGAGAAGAGCAAGAGACTTAGGGCCAACCTGGAGCGGGGCATCGGCTTTGAGGAGGTGCAGGCGCTTTTTGAGTCGGAGCACATCACCGACCGTCGCTCCGATGATCCCGAGCAGTTCCGTGCCATCGGATGGGTGGATGGCACCCTCTATAGCGTGATTTATGAAGTGCGCCACGACAAAGAAGGTGATTTCTACCACCTTGTGACTTTATGGAAGGCCACAAAAGAGGAGAGGAGAGCATATGCCGAAAACATTCACTAGACCGATGCCTGCAGAGAAAATCGCGGAGATGGCTGATCGTGGACAGGACATCTCAGGCCACTTTACAAATCAGTTCACGATCGTCAGACCAGCCGTTCAGCGGGTCAATGTGGACTTCGCCGCTCCGATGCTCCAGGAGTTGGATCGAGAGGCGGAGACGTTGAACATCAGTCGTCAGGCCGTCATCAAGACCATGATCCGTGAAGCACTCGACCGCCGCTACCGTGCACAAAAGGCCCGTCACGCCCAGTAGCGACCAGTCATCCTATTTCTCCAGGGAAGCTTAAGGGGTATCCAACCTTAACTCCAATCGGCTGCGGATCATAGCCCCAAAACCGGGGGAGGGTGCCCGGCTAAAACAGCCGCGTCAGCACCTGGTTCGTGATCAGCGCCGCCACATACGCCACGCCGCTCATGTAAAGGAACTGCGCCGCCGGATACTTCCAGCTGTTCGTCTCGCGCCGCACCACCGCCAGCGTCGACGTGCACTGCATGGCGAACGCGAAGAACACCACCAGCGCAATCGCACCGCCCAGTGTCATATCGTGCCGCAGCGCCGCCTGCAGCCCCACCGAGTGCGTCGCCGGGTCCACGCCATACAGCGTCCCCAGCGTCCCCACAATCACCTCACGCGCCACAATCGAGCTCAGCAGCCCAATGCCGATCTTCCAGTTGAACCCCAGCGGCCGGATCGCCGGCTCGATAAAGTGCCCCAGGTGCCCAATCACGCTCGATGTCAGCTCCGAGAACTGCCCGGCATGCAAGGGCAGCACGCTCAGCAGCCACACCGTAAAGGTGCAAGCCAGAATGATCGTCCCGGTCTTCTTCAGAAATAGCTTCCCTCGGTCATAAAGCCGCAACGACAACGACTGCACCGTCGGCCAGCGATACTGCGGCAGCTCCAGAACAAACGGTGCATGGCTCGCCTTCATCACCGACGAGTTCAGTAGCTTCGCCGTCACCATCGCCGCCAGGAACCCAAGCGCATACAGCGAAAGCATCACCATCGCGCGCAGCCCAATCACGCCGCCCAGAAACAGCCGGTTCGGAATAAACGCCGCGATGATCAGCGTATACACCGGCAGCCGCGCCGAGCACGTCATAAACGGCGCAATCAGGATCGTCGCAAACCGCTCCCGCTTGTTCTCGATCGTCCGCGTCGCCATGATCGCCGGCACCGCACACGCATACGCGCTCAGCAGCGGAATAAACGCCTTGCCATTCAGCCCGATCGACCGCATCACGCGGTCTGCAATCAGCGCCGCCCGTGCAAGATAACCTGAGTCCTCAAGGATGCCGATAAAGAAGAACAGCAGCAGGATCTGCGGCAGAAACACCAGCACCGACTGCACGCCGTTCCACAACCCGTCGCGCAGCAGCGGCCGTAGCCAGTCATCAGGAAGCATCAACGCAGCATGTGCCCCAGCGCGTGTAAGGATGTTCGTCAGCCAGTCACTCAGCGGCTGTCCAGCGGCAAACACCACCTGGAACACGCCAATCACCACCGCCAGAAAGATCACCGGCCCCCAGATGCGGTGTAGCAGCACGCGGTCCAGCCGTCGCGTCCAAAGCGCCGCCTGCGGTGCCTCATACTTCGTCCGCTGCGACACCTGCGTCGCCCAGTTGCGGCAGCTCGCCGCGCTCTGCAGCACCGGCAACTGCACCGGCCGCGACCCATCCTCAGGACGGTTGCCCATCCGCTGCAAGAAGTCAGGTATAACCTCAAGCCCGGTCCCATTCGCCGCCGAGATCAGCGCCACCGGATGTCCCAGCGCATGCGCCAGCGCCAGCGTATCGATCTTGCCGCCACGCGCCTCCAGCTGGTCGCTCATATTCAGCAGCACCAGCGTCGGCAGTCCCAGCGAGAACACCGGCGCAGCCAGCATCAGCTGCCGGTTCATGTGCGTCGCATCCAGCACCAGCAGCACGCAGTCGGGCTTCGGAACGCCGCGCATCTTGCCCGTCAGAACCTCAACGGCAACGCGAGCATCCTCGGAGTACGTTGCAAGGCTATAAATCCCCGGCAGATCAATCAGCGTCAGATCGCTCCGGCCAATCGCCTTCATCCTGCCCGAGTGGTGCTCCACCGTCACCCCCGGATAGTTCGCCACCTTCTGCCGCAGCCCGGTCAACCGGTTGAACAGGGTGCTCTTGCCGCAGTTCGGCGGCCCAATCAGCGCAACCGTCCGCAACGGCTTCGGCCCAATCGGCGTCAGCGCCTCGGGCTCCTGGATATCCATCACCGGCGTATGGCAGCTCATCGCCAGGCTCCAACCGCCTCAGCCACCTTCAGGTAGATGTGCTTGGCCGTCTCAAACCGCAGCCCAACCTCAACCCCATCAAGCCGATACACCCGCGGATCGCCTGCCGGCGCACTACGCAACACCTCAATCGTCGTCCCCGGCAGGAACCCTAGATGCGCCAGGTAATGGCACACATCCTCTGGCAGGTCGATGCGCTCCACCACCCCCATGCTCCCCACCTTCGCGTTACTCAGTGCTGTGACGTCCATCTCACCCTGCATATGCGACCAACTCAGTCCTCTTTACTATACGACAACTGGAACCGCCATGCACGGATGCTTGTGCACAACACTTCGACTCAGCTTGTCGCAGAGAACTGTCGCAGGCACAACACAAACAGCCTCGCTTAACGAGGTGAGAACCAATCAACTTGTAGGGAAGTAATGGTGCGCCCGGAAGGAGTCGAACCTCCGGCCTTTTGGTTCGTAGCCAAACGCTCTATCCAGCTGAGCTACGGGCGCACATTGCAGGACTGCAACTAGGTAAGAATACCCGATACCGCCCTGTGAATCAACTAGCTCGCCGCCGGTGCTGCGACTTCAGGCTCCGGCTGCGGCGGAAGCAGCGATACCCGCTCCACCACATCGAGCCCTGTACGACGCAGCAGTTGATGCACGATAGCCTCTGTCAGCCGAGTCGCGTCATACTCCACGCGGACCGTCTTGGCGGTCTCGTCGCAGGTCACACGCCGTACACCATACACCTCGCGCACACGTCCCATGGCCATCATCGTCGCCTCGGCGGGCGCGGCGTCATAGCGATACATCACATCAAGCTGCGTCATAGATGTCCCCATGATATCAGCCCAGCCACTAGCGGCCAGAGCAACGCTACTGTGCAACCAGCCGCTTCAGCCCGTTTAGGATGTCCGGATCGGTAAAATCCTGCGGCCCAATGTACTTCCTGCGAATCACGCCGCTCTTGTCGATCACATACGTCTCAGGAAACCGGTACGTCCCGAACAGCTTGTTGGAGTCCTGCGCCACATCGTCCACCGTCAGCAGGTCCACATGGTGCTGCACCAGAAAGTTCTGGTACGCCCCGCTGTCATCGTCGGTCGAAACCGCGAGTACCACCACCTGCGGCATCTGGTGCTGCAGGGCCTCCAGGCTCGGCAGCTCCTCCAGGCACGGCGCGCACCAGCTCGCCCAGAAGTTCAGCACCACCACCTTGCCGCGAAACTGCGCCAGGTCCACCGTCCGTTGCGTATCGCTCACCTTGAACTCCGGTGCCGTCCGCCCCAGCTGCTCAGGATGGTCGCCGCGGTCGCATCCCGCCCCACACAGCGTCGCCAGCGCAAGCACCATCGCAACTCTCGTCACACCACGCATCGTTAGCCGTCGTTTCATCGCTTCCAATCAAACCTCGTCGCTATTCATATAATAGTGGCCTGTGTCCGACTCCCCCAATCCGCCCCAGAAACTCAGCCCCCTCCTCGGCTTGCCGGTAGACGATACGGCCGCCACACCAGCCTCCATCGCTACCGGCCCCGAGCCCACTCTGCAGCTCTCCGTCATCATCCCGGCGCGCAACGAGGAGCACAACCTCCCCGCCTGTCTAGCCTCGCTCCTCGCCCAAAGCGACACGCACTTTGAGCTCGGCCGCGACTGGGAGATCCTCGTCATCGACGACGCCTCCACCGACCGCACCCGCGCCCTCGCTCTCGACCTCGCCGCCACGCATCCCGGCCTCAAGGTCCTCGACGCTCCCGCACTCGAGCTCAACGACCGCCAGCGTGCCTTCACCGGCAAGACGCAGGCCTGCTGGCTCGGCGCGCAGCAATCGCAAGGCCGCTGGCTGCTCTTCACCGACGCGGACACCATCCACGAGCCCGGCGACCTCACCCGCGCCCTCCACGAAGCGGAGCGCCACAACGTCGCTCTGCTCTCCTACTCGCCGCGACAGGTCCTCACCGGCATCGTGCAACAGGCTCTCATGCCGGTCATCTACTCCGAGCTCGCCACAGCCTATCCACCCTCGCAGGTCAACGACCCCGCCCGCCGCACCGCCGCCGCCAACGGCCAGTTTATCCTCGTCGACCGCGCCATCTACTTCTCCGTCGGAGGCCACCGCGCCGTCGGCCGCTCCGTCCTCGAAGACGTAGACCTCGCCTTCAACATCAAGCGTGCCGCACCCCGCAACAATGGCCGCGGCATCCGCCTCCGTTACGCGCCGGACGCCCTCAGCGCCCGCATGTACACCGGCGTCTCCGACATGCTCGAAGGTTGGACAAAAAATCTCGCCCTGCTCTTTCCCAATGCGCTCACTCTCGCCGCCACGCGTCTCCTCGACTTCGTTCTGCTCTTCCTGCCGCTGCTTCTCTGGCTCATGCCGAATCTCGTCCTCTGGCAGCGTGCGGCGATCCTTCTCCTCTGGGTCCGCGTCCTCGTACGCGTCTTTCAACGGGTCGCCCGCTCCCACTTCGGCATCGCAGCGTACATTCTCTCCATCTTCGGCCTGCCTCTCTTCATCGTTCTGCTCCTCCGTAGCTGGATGAACCACAAGCTCTTTCATCACGTCACATGGAAGGGCAGGGAATACCGCACCGGAAGATAAGACGAGCGTCGAACCGCAGCATCTACGCGCAAGAGCACGCATCTAAAATGCAGCACAGTTCGTTTTTTTTACTGTCTCCCCACTACCGCCTACCCACTGCCTCTATGATCCTTCTCACCCGCAAAGCCGACTTCTCCTCCGCGCACTTCTACTGGAATCCCGCATTCTCTGACGCCGAAAACGAACGCATCTTCGGCAAGTGCGCCAACCGCCAGGGACACGGCCACAACTACACGCTCGAAGTCACCGTCGCAGGCGAGATCGACCCCGTCACAGGCTTCGTGGTCGACCTCAAGCAGCTCAAGGACATCCTCGAGCGCGAAGTCGTCTCCGTCTACGATCACCGCCACCTCAACTATGAGGTTCCCGAGTTCGTCACAGCGATTCCCACCACCGAAAACATCGCCATCGCTATCTGGCATCGTCTCGAAGGCAAAGTCCCCGGCGCGAAGCTCCATCGCGTCCGCGTCTACGAGATGCTCGACCTCTTCGCCGACTACTACGGAGAACATGTATGAGCACTCCGATCGCACACCTCTCGCGTCGCTATCACTTCTCCGCCTCGCACCGCCTGCATGTCGACGCCCTCTCGCCCGAGCAGAACATCGCCACCTTCGGCAAATGCAACAACCCCTTCGGCCACGGCCACAACTACGTCGTGGAGGTCGCCTTTTCTGGCCCCGTGGACCCCGCCACCGGCATGGTCACCAACCTCGCCGATCTCGATTCGTTCGCACAGCGCAATCTGCTCGATCTCTTCGATCACGCGAATCTCAACACGCTGCCGCTCTTTCTCGATCAGGTCTCGACCACCGAGAATCTAGCGGTGGAGGTCTGGCGTATCTTCGCCGAGTATCCCCACGCCACTCTGCGCCGGGTCCACATTGAGGAGACCGGCAACAACTCGTTCGACTACTTCGGCAATGAATCAGCCGCCGTTCCCGCGTTCATGTAACGTAGCCGCGCCGTGGAGCATCGAATAGCAGCACTTGTCGTAGCCACCGCAAGTTTGGAAAGGCAGTCCGTCCCCATGTCCACCAAGCCCAACCTCGAACCCGTCAAGATCACCCGCGAATCCGGCAAGCCCGTCTCCATCTCCAGTGTCCAGCCAGCCAGCCAGATGCGTCTTGCGGATGCCAGCCTTCAGCAGATCTACACCGAAGTCCTCACCCGCATCGGCGAAGACCCCACGCGCGACGGCCTGCTCGCCACGCCCAAGCGCGTCGAAAAAGCCCTCGAGTTCCTCACCCGCGGCTACCACCAGAGCATCGACGATGTCCTCCACAACGCACTCTTCGACGTCGACTACGACGAGATGGTCATCGTCAAGGACATCGAGTTCTTCTCCATGTGCGAGCACCACATGCTCCCGTTCTTCGGCAAGGCCCACATCGCCTACGTCCCCAACGGCAAGGTCGTCGGCTTAAGCAAGATCCCTCGCATCGTCGATGTCTTCGCCCGCCGTCTCCAGGTGCAGGAACGCCTCACGCAGCAGGTCGCGGAGGCCATCAGCGACGCCATCCACCCGCAGGGTGTCGGTGTCGTTATTGAAGCCCAACACCTCTGCATGATGATGCGCGGCGTCGAAAAACAAAGCTCAAGCACCGTCACCAGTTCGATGCTAGGCGTCTTCAAAACACAGCAGCAGACCCGCAGCGAGTTCCTATCTCTCGTCCGCCCGCCGCGCTAACAAGGCACTCAATAAGGGTCTTGCGTCGAAGGGACGGAACTTCAGTCCTGCGATAGTACTTACTGTCTTGTTTTGAAGGGGCGGGACTTCAGCCCCGCCGTAAAGTGTCGCAATAGAATGCGGCTTTAGCCGCGGAGGGAAGCCTCGCGCGCGGCTCTGCACAAAACTCTTGCCCATCCAAACCGTTTGTCATTTCGACCGGAGCATCGCGGCTTTATCGCGATGCGAAGCGGAGAAACCCCTGTATTCGCAGTTGTCGTTGTTTGTTTTACATCGCGCCCTCTGCGCGCTTCTACACTGCGTCCTCTGCGTTCCGCTTTTGCCGTAGCGATGCGCCGAAGGCGCGAGCGTACCCCACAACATAAAAGTTTCCCGCGCTCAAGTGCGAGACAATAGCCTCTGCAATGAACGGTCTTCTCATCCTCGACAAACCCACCGGCCTCACCTCCCACGACGTTGTAGCCATCGTGCGTCGCGCCACTGGCGAGCGTTCCATCGGCCATCTCGGCACGCTCGATCCCATGGCCACCGGTGTGCTCCCTCTTCTGCTCGGCAAGCACACACGCCTCGCGCAGTTCTTCGGCAAGGCGGAAAAACACTACACCGGCACCATCCGCTTCGGCTTCGCCACCGACACCTTCGACGCCGAAGGCGAGCCCACCACCACGCCAGCGCCTCTCACTTGCTCGTTGGACGAGCTCCGCACACTCGCTCTACGCTTCCACGGATCCATCGACCAGGTTCCACCCGTCTACTCCGCGAAGAAGATCAATGGCGTCCCCGCACACAAACTAGCCCGCGCCGGCAAGGATGTCCCCGTCAAACCCGCGCGCATCACCATCCACAACTTCCAGTTGACCGCGTTCCACAACGACACAGCCGAGTTCACTATGCACGTCTCCGCCGGAGGCTACGTCCGCTCCGTCGCGCACGAACTCGGGGCTCTCGCAGGGTGCGGCGCTCACCTCGCCACGCTCCGCCGCACGCAGGCAGGCGACTTCACGCTGGCCCAGTCCATCACCCTCGACGAGCTCAAATCACTTACCCCGGCACAGATCGCAGCCCGCCTCCCGCACCCACGCACCTTACTGCCGGAGATGCCCTCCGTCATCGTCGACGAGCAGACCGCTGGCCGCATCCGCAACGGCATGCAGGTCAACGTGCCGGACTTCTCCGCAGCACCGCTCCTCAAGCTCTTCAGCTCCCCCGCCGATCTCCTCGCCATCGCCCAGCGGGTCGCCGGAACGCTCGTTCAGCCCACCGTCGTCCTCGGTTAGCCTCAACCAAAGCGACTGCACCATTCTTGAGACATTCACAAGTCCAACGCTAAGCCCCAATTCGTCAGGATTTTAGCCCCAAAAGTATGGGGGAGGGGGGGTGGGGGTATCCTCCTCCATTACTTCCGCAACATCGGCTGAATCAGCTTCTCCACATTCGCCGCCACCTGCTTGTTCCCCTGCGCGGTCGCATGGTGCCCGTCCTCCTGCATATCGCCCGGAGTCCCATACACCCCCTGCAGCAGAAACGGCAGCAGCCGCACGTGGTACTTCTTTGCCAGCGCAGGATAGATCGCATTGATCTTCGCAATGTAATCCGGCCCATACTCGGGCGGCAGAGTAATCCCCGCCAGCACCACCTCTGCGCCACTCTTCTTCAGCGATTCAATCATCGCTGCCAGGTTGCTCTGCGTCTGCTCCAGCGGAAGCCCCCGCAGTCCATCGTTGCCACCAAACTCCAGCACC
Source organism: Granulicella sp. 5B5 (assembly GCF_014083945.1). Lineage (GTDB taxonomy): Bacteria > Acidobacteriota > Terriglobia > Terriglobales > Acidobacteriaceae > Granulicella. The sequence goes on from NZ_CP046444.1 coordinate 3,593,055, forward strand.
ACAATCTTCGGATGCCGCGCTGCCACGCGGTCCACGCGCTCCAGGCCGTCCTTGGTCGTTTCGCCGCTCACTCCCTCGTTCACCACGTGGTAGCGATACCCCTGTGCATCCAGCCGTCTCTGCAGGTCATCCGGATAGCTCTGCCCCGGGTCCGCCCCATATCCCGCCGTCAAACTGTCCCCAAAACATGCGATCACTGGCCGCGTGTCCTGGGCATCTGTATCGGTTGCGACGGGCACTACCGGCGCCTCTGCCGCAATCGGAGCGCCTGTTGGCGCACTCTCTACCGTCTCTGCGCTGCTCGTGGACGATTTGCACCCGCTCAGTGCTATGCACAAAGACAAGCCCATCAGAGTCCCGAAGCACATCGCACCTGCACGGTGTGCTCTCATCTTCCGCGATAGAATCACAATATCCACAGCACTCCTCTCGTCACTCTTACCAGAGCATTCGTATCTCGCATTCGGCATCCCGGTTCTAACCACCTATTGTAGCCAGAGGTCTCCGCCCCTTGACCATCGCCGTACCCGCGTCGCACGATTCGCCCGCTGACTCCTCTATGATCGTCGTCTCTGCTCTGCGCAAGTCCCTGCGTACCGGCGCCTCCACCGTCGACATCCTCAAGGGCATCGACTTCACCATCGCCCGTGGCGAGTTCGCCGCCATCATGGGCGCCTCCGGCTCCGGCAAGTCCACGCTCCTCGGTCTTCTCGCCGGTCTCGACAATCCAACCTCCGGCACAGTCGCGCTCAACGGCACCGTCATCAACAATCTCGCCGAGGACAAGCTCGCGCAGCTCCGAGGCCGCACCATCGGCTTCGTCTTCCAGAGCTACCAGCTCATCCCCACGCTCACCGCGCTGGAAAACGTACTACTCCCTTACGAGCTCAACGGCTCGCCTGAGCACACCGACGAAGCCTATGGCCTCGAGCGCGCCCGTCAGCTGCTCAGCTCCGTCGGCCTCGCCGCGCGCATGGACCACTACCCTGTGCAGCTCTCCGGCGGCGAGCAGCAGCGCGTTGCTCTCGCCCGCGCCTTCATCCTGCGCCCGCCCATCGTCCTCGCCGATGAACCCACCGGCAACCTGGACACCGCCAACGGCAGCCACGTCCTCGACCTTCTCCTGCACCTCAATCGGGAAGAGGGAACCACACTCGTTCTCGTCACGCACGACCCGGTGCTCGCCACTTACGCCTCACGACGCATCACCCTCCGCGATGGTCTCGTCATCGCCGATGAGCAACAGACGCCCGCACCGCACACCTTCGCCACATCTGTTTCTTCGACTCCGGGAGCGTAGCCGATGCCTGCGCTCTCCTACGCCACCGCCGCCCGCATCGCCAGCCGCGAACTCCGTTCCTCGCGCGGTAAATTCGCCTTCGTCATCCTCTCCGTTGCCATCGGAGTAGCCGCCCTCACCGGCGTTCGTGGCTTCAGCTCTGCCTTCCGTGCCACTCTTCTTCTCCGCGCCCGCAGCATTATGGCTGCGGACCTCTCTGCCCGCACCAACGTTGCTCCAACACCCGACCAGCAGAAGGGAATCGACGACCTCCGCACCGCCGGCAACGACGAGGCCACCGTCACCGAGACCCTCTCGATGGCCTCCTCCGCCACCTCGCTCGATCCGCTGCTGGTCTCCCTCAAAGCTGTCGACCCCGCCAAGTATCCCTTCTATGGCGACGTTGTCCTTGACCCCGCGATTCCCCTCTCCCAGGCGCTCACTGGCAACTCAGTTGCCGTCGGCGACGATCTCCTCCTTCGCCTTCATCTCAAGGTCGGCGATTCCATCAAACTCGGCACACAACTCTTCCGCATCGCCACTGTCGTCATCGACGAACCCGACCGTCTCTCCGGCTCCTTCGCCGCCGGCCCACGCATCCTGCTCTCCAATGCTGCGCTCGACTCCACGGGCCTGCTCGCTCCCGGCTCCCGCGCCACGCGCCGTTACCTCTTCAAACTCCCGTCCCCCAAGCCGGGCCAGGCACTCTCCGATGACGCCGTCGCCGCCCTCAAAACCAAGGTCGAAGCTCTCCTCCCTGAGTCTCAGGTCTCCGACTACCGCGAGGCCAACCCCGCCCTCACCCGCGCCCTCGATGGCGCCACCGGTCTGCTCTCGCTCATGTCACTCGTCGCGCTCGTTCTCGGTGCAGTTGGCGTCGCCATGGCCATGCGTGCCCATCTGCAGCAGCGCCTCGATTCCATCGCGATCATGAAGTCGCTCGGCGCCGGCTCGCAGCAGATCATGAAGATCTACCTGCTGCAAACTGTCTTGCTGGGCTTAGCCGGAGGTCTCCTCGGCGTCATCCTTGGCCTCGGTGTACAACTGGCGTTCCCTCTCTTTCTCGCCAAGCTCCTGCATCTCACACCCAGCTTCCGCATCAACAGCCATGCCATCGCGATGGGTCTCATCGCCGGCCTGCTCACTACACTGCTCTTCACACTGCCCACGTTGCTCTCCGTGCGCAACATCCGTCCTATCCTTATCCTGCGCCGCGCCGTTGAAACCAACGAAGGCAACCTCTTCTCCCGCCTCCAACGCAATCTGCCATCGTTCGCGCTGCAACTCGGCGCGGTAGGCATCATCGTCCTGGGCCTCGTCGCGCTCGCCGCACGCGTCTCGGACTCCCGCCAGGTGGGTCTCGTCTTTGGCGCAGGCCTCGTCCTCGCGCTCCTCCTCCTCTACCTCACCGCGAAGCTCCTCATGCTCGCACTGCGCGCCCTGCTCTCGGTCACGAGACTGCACCTCCCGTCGTCGCTGCGCCACGGCCTCGCGAACCTCTACCGCCCCGGCAACCCCTCTGCCGCTCTGCTGGCGGCACTCGGCCTCGGCGTCATGCAGATCGCCGCCGTCTATATTGTCCAGCGTTCTATCGTGAACGAGATGCAGGTTGCCGTCGCCGAGAACCTCCCCAACATCTTCCTCATCGACATGACCACCGACGAGGTCTCCGGTGTCCGCGCCCTCCTCGCGCATCAACCAGCGGTGAAGGGAACACCCGAGCTCGTCCCCGTTGTCACCTCGCGGCTCACCGCCATCAACAAGGTTCCCGCCGATCAACTCAACAAGCGCCGCCGAGGCTTCGGTCGCTCGCTGCAGGGCCTCAACCTCACCTGGTCGCCCACACCCGATGCCCCGCCTCCCGGCGACAAGGTCACCTCAGGCAAATGGTGGACTTCGCAACAGGCCTCAGGCTCAGCCACACACCCACTCGTCGCCATCGAACGCAACCGTGCCGCTCGCCTTGACGTCCGCGTCGGCGACACCGTCACCTTCTCGGCGCAGGACCAGCCCTTCACCGCCACTGTTGCGGCGCTTTACGACACCGACAGTCGCCACGCCTACTCCCGCGCCGACTTCATCTTCCCACAGTCTGTCCTCGGCAGTTTCCCTGTCGTCTGGTACGGCGGCATCCACTGCGACCCAGCCTCCACCGCTCAATTGCGCCGCATCCTCTACGAGCACTACCCTACCGTCACTGTCATCGACGTCGCAGCCACTCTCGAGACCGTCCGACAGGTACTGCTCCAGATCACCTACGTCATTCAGTTCCTCGCGGCATTCTCCATCTTCGCCGGCATCGTCATCCTGGCGAGCGCCATCGCTGGCACGCGCTATCGCCGCATCCGTGAGGTCGTCGTCCTCAAGACCCTCGGCGCCACGCGCCCTCGCATCGCCACCATCTTCTCCATCGAATTCGCCGTTCTCGGCCTCATCGCCGCAGTCACAGGTCTGCTCTTTGCCAACATCATGGGACGCGCTCTGCTTCTCCACCAGTTTCACTTCGACTACCACTTCCAGCCCTGGCTTAACCTCACTGCAGTGGCCGGCATCGCTATTCTCACTGTCGCCGCAGGCTGGCTGGCCAGCCACCGCGTCCTCGGCCAAAAGCCCCTCGAAGTCCTCCGCGAGGAGTAAGCATACTTCTTTGCACAGCTCACGTTCTCCGGAAGGTTGACCCCCACCCCTCAACCCACGTACACTCAATAAGTCAGCTGATTGTGGTTCCCCCCTGGACCTGCAGCTAACGCACAATCTGCATTGCCCTCTCGTTCAATGGTAGGACTAGCGACTCTGACTCGCTCGATCGGGGTTCGAATCCCTGGGGGGCAACCACCACCTATCTGTAAGTTTTTGAAAATAAAGAAGATAATTTCTTAGTTCGAATCCCTGAATGGCAGTAATAAATTTCGTAAGTCATTGAAAATAAATGCTCCTGCTATCAGTATGAAGCTGACAAACCTCGCTATCAAGGCGGCGAGCCACGGGACAAACCCTTCAAGTTATTCGACGGCCACGGTTTATTCTTGCTGGTCAATCCTGGAGGATCGAAATTGTGGTGTTGGCGCTATCGCTTCAACCGTAAAGAGAAGCTGATGGCCTTGGGCGAATATCTGATTGTGAGTCTTTCCTGCGCGCGAGCTTCACTTTGAAGGCCGCAAGTCGCTGGTTGCAGGCATCGATCCAATGGTTGAGTGCAAGGCTAAGTTTGAGACTAAACAGAGCGAGGCCGAAGGGACGACAGCGCGACTTCTCAAATAGGTTTTGAGAATGCCGCCCGCAAATGGTGGGAGAGGGGGACGCCAGCAAGTCTTCTCGTCATGCAGAAAAGGTTATGCGGCGTCTGAAGGTCGACGTCTTTCACTTAGAGCGAAATAGGATCATTTCTACTTACAAGGTTCGGATGTTGTTCGGGTCTTCTGATCTGAATAGAGCTCTGCCTAATAAAAGTGATGTCGGGCGGCCTTGATTTTCGTCTTTAACGGAAACTGCATCTGTTGGCTTCGGGAAACCCGTTGGCTCTGGCAGACGCGCGCGTCTTTATGCTAAGCGCTCGGGGACGGAACCCCGATGTGCTCGGTTTTGCCAGAAATACTGTAGCGACCGAATCTGTATCTGTTATCTCTTCCGCCGGCAAGGATGGTTATCTGGCCAGCTTCTCGTGAAAGGTTTTGGAGACCGAACACCATCAACCCTGGGGGGCGGGTGCTTCGCTCCGACGTTGCTATTCGTTCCTGAGCCACGAGCGGCGCGCCGTACTATGCATCGCTGACCTTCTCTATCCACTTGACGACCTTGCCGTCGAGTTATTCCCCGATGGCTCATATCGCCATCGGGCTGTCCGGTATAGCCCCTCGGTTTCAAGAGTAAGAAGTGAAATGCACTTCTTTGAAATCTACCGCATTCTCATTTCGCGCCCGTTCGTGGCGAAGCGTAATCACGGGGCAACTCGCCGCAGAGAGAACTTTATAGGCCACGCTCTGGTGGAACGGCCACCCTCGCGGCGCACCGTCGGCACCCAACACGATCCAGTCTGCCTTGGTCTGGTTGGAGGTTTTCAAAATCACCTCCGCCAGCTTGCCCGACACCACGGTCGTACGCACTGGAGGAGCCAGTTTGCTTGCGTCCGGAATCAGCGCACGCAAGGCATCGTCCGCCCAGTCGATGGTCCGTTGAGGATCGACCTTCTCAGCAACGTCCGGATCCAGAACGTGCAGGAGAATAAGCTCGGCCCGGTAGACCTGTGCGATGTCGAGTGCCAGATGAAGGCTCTCTCGATAGTTGAAACCGAGCGAGACCGGGTGGAGAATCCGTTGCGGTGTCGCATGCCTGACGCCGGTTTGAGCGTGCGGGCCGACCACAAAGACAGGTATGTTTACTGCGGGAACGAGATCGCGTGCCACGGAACCCAAGGTGAGCTGTCCCAGTCTTCCGCGTCCATGTGAACCGATGATCAGTCTGGTTGCATGGGTGCGGTTGATCTCCTGAGGAATCACATCCGCCGGGTCGCCATCCCGTACGGCGCTCTCGCAGGGGATTCCCCGCGATTCAAATTCGCGCGCGAGCCCGAGCAGCACGACACGCAGGTCCCGAACAATCTTGATTTTATCAACATATGGAATTGTCGCAGCGTCCATCGGCACCACATCCGAAGGAGGAAGGGCATGGATTAACGTGACCTGTGCGCCGCTGGCCTTGGCCTGCGCGATGGCGTGAGGGACGAGATACTCCGTGTCCGACAAATCAGTGGCAACCAGAATCCGGTCGGGCGCGGCCAAGGCACGTTTTTCGAAGTGGGTTTGCATCGCAATCTCCGTATCTTTCCTTGTAACCGAGTCTCTCGTATTCCGGCTCTTTCAAACTGTGGCGTGGAACACTCAGGCGTGTGATGAGCATCACATCTGCTAGTATCCGTAGCAGCCCTCTTTACGGGAGAGAGCCACACAAGCCGAGAGTCGTCCTTTGAGACTGGTAAAGAGATTCTCCGCTGTGACCCGTGTGTCCCACGTAATAAGCCGCGTCGTGCGGATCTGGCCGGAAAGGTAGATCGCGGAACCCCGCAGCCAAACTTATGGCATTCGTGTTCAGTGCCAGCATGTTCTCAAATGCGGTGGGGAATCGATCTGGTCGCTTGCTGTTTGTACTAATCCCTGTTCTGCTCAGGCCACAGTGTGTTTCTCTTGCTCCAGATCGGAGGTTACTGGGGCTGCCTCCCCATCTGGCCGCATTTCTTCCACCGCGGGGTCCCTCAGCAGTTCTGCCTTGGGGACGAACTTATACCCGCTGAAGATGCTGTCCATCAAGCCGTTTTCTTCCTCAACGGAAACAAGGATGGCCGTATAGATATGGTGGATGAAGAACATCCAAAACCCGAACATGATGAAGAAATGGATCTCGCGAATCCATTGGATATCGATGAAGCGTGGAATCCAGCCCACCAGGAACAGAAGAACACGGCTCCCCACAATTTGAGAGAAGAGCACCAGGCCTGTGAGAATCTCGACAAGCGCCATCGCATAGACGACGGCATAAGCGGCCCCGGCCATTGGGTTATGACCGATATACCGGACCGGCGACCACGCCATGAAGGCATAATACTTGCCTACCGCGACCAGATTTGCCAGACGCTTTCTGGTTGTCGGGATGTATTGGTTCCAGCGCGACCAGCGGTTAGCGAAAAGAAACCAGTACATCCGTATCAGAATCGCCGCCATGAACGCGAAACCGGAGACCAGATGGATGAAGCGCATCGTGCCCATGACGTAGGCGGTTCTGCCCCGCGCGACAACGTAAGGGGCATGCATGTAGTAGCCCGTAATCGAAAGAGAGATGATCGTGATAACCATGACCCAGTGACTGAATCGCACCGGCCATTCCCAGACGTAGACACGCACCTGTCCGGGTACCGGGTTCTTCCACGAGGCATCAGTGCCCGCCGTCCGTTGTGTCTTTTTCATTCGGCTCTCTCCGCTGCTCCGAATCCTTGCCTTTGAGGGTCGCTCACGGGCACCGATTCCTTCCTTGCTGAGACCGCATCCGCCGTGGCTTATGCGCTTCCGCCAGCATTGAGATCCGGCGGCGGATTCTCTTCAGCCCGCACATTCTTTGCTCTGGTCTTGTCTCGCACAATATTGCCGGCCACCTGAGCCAGCATCGCGATACCGACCGCCGCGGTGCCGCCCCATCCAATCTCCTCTGCCAGGACGTCCACGCCAAATCCAGGGACCTTCGGCAATCGATCGTAAAACGGTGATTTTGTATCCCAGAAGCGAGGTGAGGCGCAGGCGATGCAGCCATGACCGGCCTTTACGGGCCAGCTAGTTCCTTCGTTCCAGCGAACGGTTGGACAGTTGTACGTCGCTTCAGGACCTTTGCAGCCCATCTTGTAAAGGCACCAGCCTTTGCGATGCCCCTCGTCTCCCCACTCCTCGACATACCGGCCTGCGTCATAATGGGCGCGGCGCTCGCACTGGTCGTGGATGATATCGCCATAGGCGAACAAAGGACGGTGATATTGGTCGAGAGCCGGGAGATCATGGAAGGTCAGGTAATGAACGAGCACTGCGGCGGTGTTGGCGGGATTGTGGGGGCAGCCACCCAGATTCACCAGGTTTTTGATACCGGGGACTGCTTCCGCGAGACCCACCGCTCCGGTCGGATTTGGGCTTGCGCGAACGATTCCGCCGTCCCAGGCGCAGGCGCCGACGGCGATATTGATGGCGGCGTTGGAACAAACGCGGGTAGCAATGTCGAGCGCCGTTTTGCCTCCGATTGTGCAGTGCACCCCATCCTCCGCCATCGGGATAGAACCTTCGATGACAGCGATATATTCGCCCTTATGATCGCGCATCACCCGTTCCAGTGTCTCTTCGGCCCGTTTGCCGGCTCCGGCCATGATCAGTTCGTGATACTCCCAGGAGAGAAGCTCGAGTACAAAGTCTCCGACGGAAGGATACCCCGATCGCAACATGGATTCAGAGTTGCCCGCGCAATCCTGAAACTCCAGCCAGACCAGAACGGGACGAGTTGTTTGATCGAGCGCCTTTACGACGGCGTGCAGGTAGCGAGGTGGCAATGCCAGGGTCGCGACCATCGTGCTGCAGAATTTTACAAACTGCCGCCTGGAGATACCCCGCGCCTCGAGAGCCGAACGCAGCTCGATTTCAGGTAGTGCATTCATCCTCGATCCTCCGAATGTTGCCAGATCTGTGCCGTGTCGCTGGATCTATCTCTGCTGCATCGCCGAATGGATGGCTGGAAATCGTTCAAGACCATTCCGCTCAAGTGAACACACGAAATTCCTGCTGGACCTTGTGCAGTGTGACGCTTCTCGATGAGAAGAGAGGGTAGGGAAGCCAAGCGCCGCCAGTGAGAGCGTTCTGTTCCGAGCATGAGGAGGAACCTCCTTTTGGATCTGGCAGAGTATTGCGTTACTCGAGTAGCGAGTAGCAAGGCTGGCGACATTATTGATCTTCCATCGCGTCCGGCGCTGTGATAGGCGTCACATACCAAAACAAATTTCACTGCTATAGATAGAGCGTGTCCTAACTCAACGTGGGGGAAGCGATGGCGCAGCGTGCGTGGAGGGGATGGACCGCAGACCGTCAGCATCTTTCGGAGAAGAGCAGAACTTTTATCGGGGATCAACCTGGACCCTCGCCGTTGCCAGTTGTCTTTCACGACCCAAGGCTTAAGTCCGTTGAGTGGCGTGATCTGGTGACTGTGCATCGTCTGGAGGTCTTCGCCGAGCCTCTCTTGCCCGCGGCGTGGCTTGCCGTCTCGCTGGTCCTAGCAGGGTTCGGGCACTATGTCATCGCGCTTGGGTGCTCGTTCTTTTTCTTTCTGACAGGTCTGCGGCTTGTCCACAATGCCTTTCACTCCGCGCTCGGATTGTCTCGCCGAACCACGGACACGGTGCTCTGGATCATGAGCCTGGTCATGCTCGGCTCGATGCACGCAGTGCAGTTCAACCATCTGCGCCACCACAAGCTCAACTTGAGCGAAGGCGATGTGGAAGGACGGAGTGCGGAGATGCCGGCGTGGCGCGCGCTGCTCTATGGGCCGATATTTCCTGTTCTCTTGCACGCGACTGCGCTCCGCTATGGCAACAAAAGATTGCGCAGAATCGTCTGGGGTGAACTATTGTTGAGCGCGTTCTGGATCGTGTTGGTCTTCGGCGTCTTGCATAGCAGTGTCCTGCGGTATCACGTGAGCGCTATGCTGGTCGGTCAATGCATGACTGCCTTCTTCGCAGTGTGGACCGTCCATCACCATTGCGATCGGACGCACCATCTGGCGCGAACGCTACATAATCGCATCAAGAACGCCCTCACGTTCAACATGTTCCTGCACATCGAGCATCATCTCTTTCCGCGTGTGCCAACCTGCCATCTGCCGGAACTCTCCCGCCGCATCGACCTCGTGGCGCCGGACCTGAGAAGCAAAATCGTTTTTTAAAGGACAGCGTCTTGCCATTGTCACCATGAGGGAGTCTGTGCGTATGCATTTGCCTTTTCCGCTTGTATTGCTGGGACGAATACTCTTCGTCAGTTATTTCATCGCGATGGGCATGAGCCATCTCCTCAACTTTCGCGAACATTCCGCGCTGCTCAAGCGGAAAGGCGTGCCGTTGCCACGGGCGGCCACCGTCCTGACTGTCGTGATGATGGTCACGGGCGGTCTCTTCGTGCTTTTCGACTGGCATGATTGGATCGGGCCGGCCTTGCTCTTCGGCATTATCTTTCCAGCTCCGTTCTTCCTCCATCGATTCTGGAACGAAACCGATTCGTATTTGCGGCTTAGTGAGTTTGCGCACATGTTGAAGGACCTTTCGCTCGCCGGCGCAGCCATCCTGCTGTTGCGTTGAACAGTGGATGGTGCACGAAGAGCGTCTGAAGCTACCAACAAAATCAACTGGGATGTGACAGGAATCACATACAAAAGGATCTTCGCAGGAATACATTTCTCACTAGCGTCACATGGCAATACCCACTGGAGTCTTCGAAGATCACCAGAGTGAAGTGCGCCTCGTCTCTCAACCCACTTCGCTGGAGTGGATAAGCCGGCAGGATCTGCGGAGAAGTAGGAGTAAAAGATGGCACGTGTTGTGGTTGATCCTGTGACGCGGATTGAAGGCCACCTTCGCATCGAGGTCGAGGTCGAGGGTAATAAGGTCACCGACGCCTGGAGTTCAGGGACGATGTTCCGGGGAATCGAGCAGATCCTGCGAGGACGGGATCCGCGCGAGGCCTGGATATGGGCTCAGCGCATCTGCGGTGTATGCACGACCGTGCATGCGCTGGCATCGGTACGAGCGGTCGAGGACGCGCTCGGAATCGAGGTGCCGGAAAACGCGAACATCGTTCGCAACATCATTGCCGGCACGCAGAACGTTCACGACCACATCATCCACTTCTATCACTTGCACGCGCTGGACTGGGTGGATGTAACCCTCGCGCTGAAAGCCGATCCGGCGAAGACCTCTCAGATCGCGCAATCCATCTCCGACTGGCCGAAGTCGAGCGCGACCTACTTCAAAGGGGTGCAGGACCGGGTCAAGGCCTTGGTCGCGAGCAATCAACTCAGCCTCTTCAGCAGTGGAGACTGGGGGCATCCGGCATACAAGTTGCCGCCCGAGGTAAACCTGCTCGCGGTCGCACACTACATCGAAGCGCTGGATGTGCAGCGGGAATTCGCCCGCGTGCAGGCTGTTCTCGGCGGCAAGAATCCGCATCCGCAGACGTATTTGGTTGGCGGCATGGCGACAGCCATGGATGGAAATGAACCGGATGCGGTGATCAACCCCGAACGCATCACGCTTCTCAACCAGCTGATCACGAATGCTCGGGCCTTCGTGCAGCAGGTCTATATGCCTGACGTGCTGGCCATCGCCGGCTTCTACAAGGAATGGTTCCAGTACGGGCAAGGCATTGGCAATTACATGGTCTACGGGGATTACGCCAATGGCAGTGTCAAAGACCCGGCCGGATTCATGATTCCGCGCGGGATTATTCGCGGGCGCGATCTCTCGACCGTGCATCCTCTCGATCCCCAGCACGTCTCGGAGTTCGTGACGCACTCCTGGTACACCTACACAGAAGGGGATCTGGTGGCGAAACACCCATCGCAAGGGGAAACCAATCCTCGGTACAGTGGGCCGAAACCGCCTTTTGAGTTTCTGAACACGGATGCAAAATACTCTTGGGTGAAATCGCCCCGGTACGACGGCGTGCCGATGGAGGTGGGTCCTCTGGCGAGAACGCTAGTCGCATACGCGTCCGGCGATGACCAGGTTAAGAAAATCGTCGATGCTGCGCTCGCGAAGCTCAGCCTGCCGCCGTCTGCTCTCTATTCCACCATGGGACGCATTGCGGCGCGGGCGATCGAGGCAGAGATTATGGTAGGTCGTCTTTCCGGCTGGGTCGCCCAGCTGGACGACAACATGTCTCATGGAGATGTCGTTATTCACAACGGACAGAAGTGGAATCCGAATAGCTGGCCGAAGTCCTGTCAGGGCTTCGGGTTCCACGAGGCGCCGCGGGGTTCGCTGGGGCATTGGGTTGAGATCGAGAATAAAAAGATTGTGAACTATCAAGCAGTCGTTCCTTCGACCTGGAATGCTGGGCCTCGCGACGCACAGGGCCAGCGAGGAGCGTACGAGTCTGCGCTCCTAGGCACGCCCTTGATCGACCCCGAGAGACCGTTGGAAGTTCTCCGTACGGTGCACTCCTTTGATCCGTGCATGGCCTGCGCCGTGCATGTGGTGCAGGCGAATGGAGACAACTACGGCAGGAAAGCGCTGGTGATCTGATGAATGGCTTGGAGACGCATGGCAACATTCGCCCACTTGATCTCTTCTCAGGATCTTCTGGGGGAGTACGGACGATGAGCTGCACGGAACCCCTCCAAATCCGTGTTCTGGGCCTCGGGAACCTGATGCGCACCGATGACGCGATTGGTATGCTCGCCGCACGCCGGCTGGCGGACGACGATCGGTTTCCACAGGGGATCGAAGTGATCGAAGGCGGAACGCTCGGCCTCGACCTCTTGCACGCCGTCCATGGCATCTCGCACCTGTTGGTGATGGATGCAGTCGATAGTGGTGTCGCCCCGGGAACGGTGACGCAATTTTCCGGTGATGAACTTGCGGGGCTGCCCACATCCAAGAGCGTTCACCTTCTCGGATTCGCAGACCTGATGGATGTCCTGCGCCTGATGGGAGCTTCTCCGATTGAGGTGGTTCTTTTGGGCGTACAGCCTGATTCTACGGATTGGGGAACGGAACTCACTCCAGCGATTGCGACTGCGCAGACTGACCTAGTCGAAGCTGCGTTCCGACAGATCACACAGTGGGGGGAAGAGATCCGTGCGTTCAGCGCCTTAGCGAGTCTGTCCTTGGCCGCATTATAGGGAGGTGTTCGATGTGCCTTGCCATTCCCGGAAAAGTCATCTCGATCGGAACCGAAAACGCTCTGCGTATCGGGCGCGTGCAGTTCGCCGGCGTAGTGCAGCCCGTATCTCTCGACTTTGTTCCGGAGGTTGTCGTCGGGGATTACGTGATGGTGCACGTTGGCTTTGCCATCAGCCGCGTGGACGCGGAAGAAGCCGAACAGACCTATCGGGCATTGGAACAGATGGGGATGCTCGAGGGCGAGCTCCCACCGGGCGAAGAGGCTGAAGACGCGGAGGGTTACCATGAAGTACGTGGATGAATACCGCGACAACCAGCTGGCGCAGGGCCTGCTGCGGGAGATTAGACAAAAGACGACCCGGCCCTGGGTCTTGATGGAGATCTGCGGGGGACAGACCCACACCATCATGCGTTATGGGCTGGATGAATTACTTCCGTCTTGGATCGAGCTGGTGCATGGCCCGGGCTGTCCGGTATGCGTTACGCCGGCGAGCATTCTCGATCGCGCCATTGAGCTTGCGCAACGCGATGACGTGATCCTGGTCTCCTATGGAGACTTGCTGCGTGTTCCCGGCACAAAGACAGACCTCTTCTCCGCAAAGGCACGCGGCGCAGACGTGCGCATGGTCTATTCGCCGCTCGATGCGCTGAGAGTTGCGCGGCTTTATCCAGATCGCAAGGTGGTCTTCCTGGCTGTCGGGTTTGAGACCACCGCTCCCGCGAACGCCATGGCCGTATACCAGGCGCATCGCGAGAGACTGGATAACTTCTTTCTGCTCGCCTCCCACGTTCTTGTGCCTCCGGCGATCCGTGGTTTGGCGGCTTCGCCCGACAACCGCGTGCAGGGCTTTATTGCGCCGGGACATGTCTGTACGATCGTCGGCTGCGCGGACTATGCGGATCTCGTGCAGGAGTTCCATGTGCCGATCGTCGTCGGTGGATTTGAGCCGGTCGATCTGTTACAAGCCATTCTCGCGCTGGTGACCATGCTTGAGGAAGGCCGGCCCGCGTTCGCCAATGAGTATGCCCGTTCCGTGAGCTATCGCGGGAATCTCGAGGCGCAGCGCATCCTTGGAGAGATCTTCGAAGTTGCGGATCAGTCTTGGCGCGGCCTCGGAGAGATTCCCCAAAGCGGTCTCCGGCTGCGCGAGAAGTTTGCCGCCTGGGACGCGGACAAAGTCTTCGATCTGAATGTACTCCCGGTAGAGGCGCCTTCGGTTTGCATCAGCGCGGAGATACTCAAAGGCTTGAAAAAGCCGACCGACTGTTCTGCATTTGGCACGGTCTGCACACCAGCCAGTCCGCTCGGCGCACCGATGGTCTCTTCCGAAGGCGCATGTTCTGCGTATTACCAGTACCGTCGGCACAGCTTGGTGGCTATCCAATGAGTCCCCTAAACTGTCCTCTCCCTATTGTTGATAAAGAGACCGTCCTGCTGGGGCATGGCGGCGGCGGCAAGCTTTCAGCCGATCTGTTCCGAGACGTATTTCTTCCTGCATTCAGCAACTCTATCCTCGGCAGGGCCGATGACCAGGCGATCCTCGACCTAGGTAGTGCAAGGCTCGCATTTACGACAGACTCTTTCGTCGTCAAACCGCTCTTCTTCCGTGGCGGCGACATCGGTTCCCTCGCCGTTCATGGCACTGTGAACGATCTTGCGGTAGGCGGCGCGACGCCGCTCTTTCTTAGCGCCGCGTTCATCCTTGAGGAAGGATTTCCCCTTGAGAGCTTGCGTAAGGTGGTCGCCTCGATGCGGGAAGCTGCCCTGCAGGCCGGCGTGCAGATCGTCACCGGCGATACGAAAGTAGTCGAAAAGGGCAGCTGTGACGGCTTATTCATCAATACGGCCGGAATCGGGCTCGTAGCAACCACGTTGCCCCTGTCGGCTGACCAGGCGAAACCTGGAGATCTGGTATTGCTCAGCGGACCGATAGGAGACCACGGTATTGCGATCCTTGCGGAACGGGAAGGGCTCTCCTTCGAGACGGACATTGTGAGCGATTCCGCGTCATTGCATTCGCTCGTCGCAGAGATGTTGGCGACCGGAGCGACGATTCGTTGCATGCGCGATCCGACTCGCGGCGGTGTCGCCAGCTCCTGCAATGAGATCGCACAAAGCTCCAGAGTCGGGATCCAGCTAGAAGAAAGAGCCATTCCGGTTCGGGATGAGGTCCGCGGGGCCTGCGAGTTGCTGGGATTAGATCCTCTCTACATTGCGAACGAGGGCAAGCTATTGGCGATCAGTGCTCCCGAAGATGCCGGTCAACTGTTGGCTGCAATGCAACGGCATCCCCTGGGCAGGGAAGCCAGCATCATTGGCAGGGTCACGAGCGAAAATCCTGGTTTGCTCACCATGCGCACAGCACTGGGCGCCGTCAGGATCGTGGACATGCTCGCCAACGATCCGTTGCCACGGATTTGCTGACGCTATGCATGAGATTGGGATTGCCAACTCGATCATCGAAGCCGGCCAGACAGAAGCCGCACGCGTCGCAGGATCGAAGTTGGTTCGTGTCGGTATCCGGATCGGGGCGCTCGCCGGAGTGGATTGCGATGCATTGCGCTTTGCCCTCACTGCTCTTACCCAAGGCACGGAGCTGGATGACGTCGATTTCGAAATTCAGAGCTGTCCGCGGCGCAACCGCTGTCTGGACTGCGACGAGGTGTTCGTAACCGCTCTCTACAGCGATCCCTGCTCCCGTTGCGGCTCGGAGACGTCGGTATTGGTTGGTGGTGAAGAGTTGGATCTGGCTTACGTTGAAGTGGAGGAACCATGACCGTCATCCCGGTGGAAAAGAAAGTGCTAAGTGAGAATCAGCGCATTGCCGCGTCTCTGCGGGATCGTTTTGAAGACCATGGAACGCTATGCCTCAATCTCATTAGTTCACCGGGTTCAGGGAAGACGACGCTGCTTGAACAGACGCTTGGCGGTTTCCGCCCGGAAGAACGAGTCGCCGTTCTGACTGGCGACTTGCAGACGGAGAACGACGCCAAACGTCTGGCCCGCTATGGCTTCCCGGTGCAGCAGATCACGACAGGAGGCGTCTGCCATCTCGACGGCAAGATGATCGAACGCGCTCTGGAGCGCTGGTCGCTCGATGCCATCGACCTGCTGTTTATTGAGAACGTGGGCAATCTGGTCTGCCCATCGAGTTATGACCTTGGAGAGGAGGCGAAGATCGTTCTCTTGAGTGTTACCGAAGGCGAGGACAAGCCTCTCAAGTATCCGTCTATCTTTGCCAAGTCGGAGCTGCTCGTATTGACTAAGGTCGATCTATTGCCACACGTCCCCTTCAAGATGGAGGAGGCTCGAGCCAACGCCCGGCTGGTCCATCCAGGCATTGAGATTCTCGAACTATCCTGCGCGACTGGCCAGGGGCTTGAGGAGTGGCGGACCTGCCTATCTCGCCGCCGCGAAACCGCGCTACAGCGCATTTGCGCCGCAAGGGCATAGCGTGAAGGCGCGCAGAAAGATATTCGTCTGTGGCAGGGTGCAAGGGGTTGGATTTCGGCCGCATGTGTATCGTTTAGCAAACCGCTATGGACTTACCGGGCAGGTGAAGAACACTGGCTCCGGCGTGGCCATTGAGGTACAGGGTTCGCAGGCGGCTTTCGGCAAATTTCTCGAGGCACTTCGGTCCGAAGCACCACCACTCGCGCGGATAACCTCCGTGTCAGTGGAAGAAGCCGCATTCTTGCCTGAGACTGTCTTTGCCATTGTTAGTAGTCATAGCGGTGGGCATGGGGATACGCTGATTGCGCCAGATGCAGCCACTTGCGTTGACTGCCTCCGCGAACTGTTCGACCCGGCAGATCGTCGCTACCTCTATCCCTTCATCAACTGCACGAACTGCGGACCGCGGTTTACGATCCTGCGGCGCGTTCCCTATGACCGGCCCAATACCTCGATGGCGGCGTTTCCCATGTGCCGTGATTGCAGGGCCGAGTATGACGATCCACTTAGCCGCCGCTTTCACGCACAGGCGAATGCCTGCTGGAAGTGCGGCCCACAGCTTACATTGATGGATGCAAAGGCAGATGTCGTTGTTGGCGATCCGCTCGACCGAGCAATCGAGTTTCTCAGGGCAGGCCGCATCGTCGCCATCAAGGGGCTCGGTGGATTCCATCTTTCCGTGGACGCAACCAATGCGGTGGCCATAGCGACGTTGCGACGACGGAAGAGGCGCTTTGAAAAACCGCTTGCAGTGATGGTGCCTGACCTGCTTCATGCGGAACAGTTTTGCTTAGTCAGTCCAGAGGACCGTGCCACACTCGTTTCAGTGGAGCGCGCGATTGTGCTGATGCACGCTCGCGGAGACTCACGTCTTCCCAATACGATCGCTCCGGGAATTCCCGATCTTGGAATCTTCCTCCCGTACACCCCCGTGCACCACCTGATCTTCGCGCGTGGAAACTTCGCCGCGTTGGTCATGACCAGTGCCAACTTGAGCGAAGAGCCCATATGTATCGATAACGATGAAGCTACTGCACGACTTCGGGGCGTCGCCGACCTCTTCCTCGTTCACAATCGGGATATTCTGCTGCGCTGCGATGATTCCGTGGTTCGAAGTATTCAGGGACGGACGACCGTTCTGCGCCGTTCGCGAGGCTACGTTCCCACACCTGTTCGTCTGAAGGCGGAACTACCGCCGGTTCTTGCGGTCGGAGGAGAGCTGAAGAATGCTGTTTGCATGACGAAGGGGAGGGAGGCGTTTCTCGGGCAACACATCGGCGATCTAGAGAACCTCGCGGCCTATCGCTCTTTTGAAGAGTCGATGTCTCACCTCCAAGACATCCTGGAATGGAAACCTACGGCGATCGCTCACGATCTTCATTCTGGCTACCTCTCTACCGGATGGGCTTTGAAGCAAAAGGACGTCCAGATCGTGGCCGTGCAGCACCATCACGCGCACGTGGCCAGTTGCATGGCCGAGAACCATCTCACCGGCCCGGTGATTGGCGTTGTGCTCGATGGGACGGGCTATGGGACGGATGGCCACGTCTGGGGCGGGGAAGTTCTGGTCGCGGACTTCGATGGGTTCAGGCGGGCAGCCCACCTCGAATACGTATCGATGCCGGGAGGTGCGCAAGCCGTTCAGGAGCCGTGGCGAATGGCGGTTGCTCACTTGCATCATGCTGGGGTAAACCGTCTTGACGCAGCGATTCCATTCCTAGAAGGGGTCTCTGTTCATCAGATGAAAGTAGTACGGCGCATGGTGGAATGTCGTATTCGATCTCCCCTGACCTCGAGCTGCGGCAGGCTCTTCGACGCCGTTGCGGCGTTGATCGGCCTGCGCACGAAGGTGAACTTTGAAGCCCAGGCCGCGATCGAGCTCGAAGCATGTTGCTCAGACGGTATCGACATCGATAAATACCGTTTCGCAATCAAAGAAGACGAGTGCTTTGAGATCGGAACAGGTTTACTGTTCGAGCAAATCGTCGACGATCTCAAACGAGGCGTCTCACGGGAGACGATCAGCAGGCGATTTCACCAAGGGCTCACAAGCACGCTCGCCGATGTGGTTCTCAGGATCTCTCGAGAAACCGGGGTTGAGCAAGTCTGTTTGAGCGGAGGTTGCTTTCTCAATAAGCCCCTCAGGGTTGGGCTCGAAGGCTCCCTGAGGCGGCGCGGCCTAAGTGTGCACACCCAGTCTCAAGTGCCGTGCGGTGATGGTGGATTGAGTCTCGGGCAAGCTGCGATTGCCGCTCATAGGGTCCTACGATCCGGTGGGCATTGAACGGACACAACGGCGTGTCGAGAAGCCGATAAGTGATTCCGCTATCCGGCGTATTCGCGCTCGGTCTCACTGGCTTCCCCGGAGGATAGTTACTGTCGTGAAAATTTATCCTCGACTGTGACACGCATCACAGCGAAAAGAAGGGGGCCATTCTATGCTTGCTCAACTCGAACAAGTACTCGACGGAAGACGGAACATGTAGCACATTGGCGAACAAAAATCTGTGCGGACTCTTTCCGTAGGTGGCTGAATGAAGCGATTCCTCGTATGTGTGGCGCTGATTGCGCTGATACCCTGCCTCTGGGAAACGGGATCAGTCGACGCTGCGAGCGGGAAGAAGCAGCGGGCCACTTTGACTCAAAAGATGGCCGCCCCCAATTCTGCTGACTTCGTTGGGTCGGAGACCTGTGCCACGTGCCACGCGGATGTTGCTAACAGATTCAGCACGAATCCGCACTCCCGTCTGGCCTTGATGCATAACGGTAAGGGGGCGACCTGCGAGAGTTGCCATGGGCCGGGCAAGGCTCACGTCGACAGTGGTGGCGACATCACAAAGATATTTCGGTTCAGCCAGGCGTCTGCTCAGCAGATCGACGCTACATGCTTAGGTTGTCATGAAGGAGCCCATCCCGACTTCGAGCGCTCACCCCATGGCAAGGCCGGCCTAAGCTGCACCAGCTGCCACAGTGTGCACAGCTTTGCGAGTGAGGCGAGTCTGCTCAAGGTTTCGCAGCCGACGCTCTGCTATACCTGCCACACCGACGTCAAACCGGCATTCGCGCAACCCTTTCACCATAAAGTGGATGAGGGTCTGATGCAGTGCAGCGATTGCCATGACCCGCATGGCACATTCGAGGACAAGCAGCTCAAGTCCACTCCGGATCAAAACGCTGTCTGCACCAAGTGCCACACGGAAACGGCGGGGCCGTTTGTCTACGAGCATCCAGTGATCAAGACCGAAGGCTGCACCACGTGTCACTCTCCGCACGGGTCGCCAAACGCGCGTCTCCTGAATGTCAGCAACATCAACACACTTTGCCTGCAGTGCCATTCGGGAACGAACATGGGCGCATTTCCACATGCAGTCTCACCAACAGGCCCCGTCCACAACCAGGCAGCGCAATATGTTGCCTGCACAAACTGCCACACACAGATCCATGGCTCGAATGCGAGCCCGCAGTTCTTCAAGTGAGCAGGGAACGCCATGACCTTTATTTGCCTCGATTGGGTGCCCGATGAACTTATTTCCCGAACACGCGTTCTGCGTATTGCGGGGTTAATAGGACTCGTATTTCTGCTGCTGACCGCCATCGGCGCCTGTGCGCAGAGCGGAGATGTTCCGAAAGGGGTGGTGAAGGACGGCTATACAATTCACCAAACCACCGAATTGGGCGGCCATATCGCCGAGCAGGCTGGAAGTGCAGCCATGTACGATACTCTGGTCAATCTCCAGACAGGTCCGCGCGTTCTCGGCCAAACGTACGAGATGCATGCTCTTCCGGGTACGAAGCATCCTTTGTTCGATACGCTGTTCGCTGCTAGTAACGGTTACGGTGGCGACCCGAACAACTTTGTGACGCTCCGCATATCCAAAGGGAAACTCTATGACTTTCAGGGCCTCTTCCGCCGCGACCGTCAATACATGGACTACGACTTGTTCGACAACCCGCTGGTTCCGGCAGGAGTGACGTCGAACGGCTATACGTTCCCGCAGGTCGAGAACTCTCCGCATCTCTTCAATACAGTCCGGCGAATGACAGACGTGAACCTGACCCTCCTCCCACTGTCGAAGGTCAGCTTCCGGGCGGGGTATTCGCAGAACCTCAGCGAGGGACCGAGTTACAGCTCCATCCATATGGGAACCGAAGCCCAATTGCTGCAGAATTGGCGCAACAATACGGACAGTTGGACGGGCGCAGTGGATTGGAAGCCCATCGCGAGAACGCAATTGACCTTTGAAGAGCACATAAGTCACTACAAAGGCGACACCAACTGGCGGCTCGCCGGACTGAACCTCCAACTCTCGAACGGAACCCCGGTCAGCATCGGTTTTGACAACACCTCTGTTCCAAGCTGCACCGGTGGAGCGCCGATTGTCAGCAGCATAACGACACCGGCAACCGCGAATGCGGGATGTAACGGATATCTCCAGTACTCTCGAGATGAACCAACGCGTACATTGTTTCCGACCGAAGAGTTCCGGTTTCAGAGCGCCTCGATTAAGAATATTCGGATGAACGGCCTTATTCGCTACACAGGGGCGAATATGAACCTGCCCAACTACAGCGAATACTTCAGCGGGCTCGAATCCAGGACGACGCTGCGTGCGGCTACCACCACAGGTTACTCGACGGCAAAACGAGTGAACGTCTCGGCCGACTATGGGTTCGTGTGGCAGGTCACCGGAAAGTTCAGCCTGTCGGATCAGTACGATTTCTGGGATTTTCGCCAACCAGCGTACAACTCCTTGTCCGAGGTCGACCAATCCGGCGCCTCCATGCTGGCCGCGCCCGGCGCACCTCAGGCACCCGCCGTTACTTCCGCCAGCGCCTTCCTCGGGCAAAAAACCGAGACTAACACGGTGACTGCGGCATGGCAGGCCTCTCCAGAGGCCAGCATTTCCCTCGGCTATCGCTACCGCTCTCGCGCCATCGACCGTTCTTCGACCGCAGTGACAGACGCTTTACCAAACGGTACCGCGTATACGCTGGATATCCACGAGAACGGAGGGATTCTGGGATTCACCTTGCGACCAACGCCGAGGTGGCGGGTGAACGGAGGTATTGAAGCCTCTTACGCCGATAAGACCTACACCCAGATCAGTCCGCGAGCGCTCCAGCACTATCAGGTCCGCGCCAGTTACAAGCCAAAGGATTGGGCCACGATCTCGGGTGCTTTCAACGACCTTGAACGGCGTAACAATGTTCAATATGTCGACCACCTGGACCACAGCCGGAGCGTGACCTTTGGCGCGTCCCTGATGCCGAATGTTCACTATGGAGTCGAACTCAACTACGGCTATGTCGATTTCTTTTCACGAACCGATTTGTGCTACACCGCAACACCAGTCCCCTCGGGGGCGGTCGGCGTTCCTTCGGGGACAGGATGTGGGACCAATACTTATCTGGGCAATGGCTACTATGACGCTCCCACCCAGTATGGGGCAATCGGCATCACCCTCGCGCCGGTAACGAAGTTACGCTCCAGCGTGGGATACCGCATGAGTGCCATAAGCGGCACTACGGAGTTCCTCAATCCACGTCAGGTTTCCGGCTCGCTCCAGTCCCAGTACCAGTCTCCTTATGCCAACGTCGCCTGGACGGTCCATCCGGGATGGATATGGAGGGGCGACTGGAATTACTACGGCTACGGAGAAGGTGGCCCCATCGGGCCGACATCGCCCAGAGCGTTTCATAGCAATGTCGTCACGCTCGGGATGCACTATGAGTTCTGATCGTCTGCGGCAGCAGGACGCAACCAATTCGAAAGGAAATGGAACCTTGACGCATCGCATCCAGACCGCACTCATCGCCATCGTGGCGGCCGCATCGACCGTGGCAGCGGGGTTGGCGCAGGCACCCGGAGCCAACACATACAGAACCAAGTGCGCGATGTGCCATGCCGCCGACGGCAGCGGGAACATGCCGGCAGGAAAGGCGACGGCCACGCCGTCATTCAAATTTCCAGTGATGCTCAAGATGTCGGACGCCGATTTCATCGGGTACACAAAGAATGGGAAGGGGAAGATGCCAGCATACTCGAGCAAGCTGACAGAAACAGAGATCAAAGACGTGGTCGGTTACATCCGCACACTGCAGAGGAAGTAGATACACGAAGAGACAGGACCGGTCGTTCTCGCGGTTCGAGACACAACGAAGTGGAAAAGGAGATCCATCGTGACGAATCAATTCAAACTTGCCCTTATCGGCATCGTCGTGGCATTGACGGCGAGCACTGCTCTTGCACAGAGCTCAGGAGCCGACAACTACAAGTCGAAGTGCGCGATGTGTCACGCGGCCGATGGTTCGGGAAATACCCCGGCCGGAAAAGCCATGAAGGCGGTGCCGTTTAGCTCGCCCGATCTTGTCAAGGCCTCCGACGCGGACCTGATTGCCGCAACGAAGAATGGAAAAGGGAAGATGCCTGCGTATTCGGGCAAACTCACTGACCCGCAGATCAAGGATTTGATCGCCTACATTCGCACGTTGCAGAAGTAATAGAGGTAGAGATGGCAGACCTGGATACATTCAAGAAGAACTGGCTCCGGCCCTTCCTCTTCTATGGGAATAACCGCATAAGCCTCATCGGTGGGGCGCTTACCAGCGCTTCCGCCCTCGTCTTGATTGGGTTCTGGGTCGTCGATATCTTCGGGCATGGAGGTTCCGATAACCCCTATCTGGGGATCATCTTCGACCTGGTCCTTCCCGGAGTCTTTATCTTCGGCCTCATTCTCATCCCGATCGGAATGCTGTGGAGACAAAGGCATCTTAAGGCGATCGGCCAGGTTCCTTCGATCTATCCGGAGATCGATCTTCACGATCCGGTGTTCCGGCATGGCATCGACTTTGTGATCGTTGCCACATTCATCAACTTTGTGATCGTGGGCACCGCAACTTATCGTGGTGTTGCTTACATGGACACGCCAAATTTCTGCGGCCAGGCATGCCATGTCATGGCCCCGGAGTGGAGCGCCTACCCCGTCTCCGATCATTCCGGCGTCGCTTGTACGCAATGCCATATCGCGGCGGGGATCCCAGGGTTTATCCACGCCAAGGTCAACGGGACCAAGCAACTTGTGATGGTTGTGGCCCACAACTATCCCACACCGATTATGGCGGGAGATAAGCTTCCGCCCGCAAGTACGACCTGTCTCAACTGCCACAACGCAGATCATTACATCGGGGATAAGCTCCTGGTGACGACCTCCTATGGTGACGACGAGAAGAACTCGATGACCCGTTCGCTCGTAATGATGTATGTGGGAGGCAAAGACCAGTTCGGGCATCTGAGCGGTATTCACGGCGCGCATCTTGGAAAGATCGAATATATCGCCACGGATTCGAATCATCAGGTAATTCCATGGGTCGGCAAGACGAACGACGATGGCTCTGTTACCGAGTTCATTTCTACCGACGCAAAGGGGCCGATTGCGGGGCAAAAACATGTCATGGACTGCATCGACTGCCACAACCGTGCAGCCCATTCCTTCGACACCCCAGAACAAGCGCTGAACAAGGACATGGCGGCGGGCAGTCCGAATGCGTCCTTGCCCTTCGTCCATAAGGAGAGTCTCGTTCTTCTCAAAGCAGCCTATAGTTCCCAGGAAGACGCGAACTCCAAAATCACCTCAGGCCTCAAGAACTTTTATCGATCGCAGTACCCGGCTGTCTGGAGCGGACAACACGCACAGATTGATCGGGCCGCGCAGACGCTAGCCGTTATCTACAGCAGAAATGTCTTCCCTTTCATGAAGGTCACGTGGGGTACGCATCCCAATAATATTGGGCACAACGACTCTCCGGGGTGCTTCCGCTGCCACGATGGCAGTCACAATACAAAGGCTGGGAAGAGTATCACCAACGACTGCTCGACCTGCCATAGCTTGCTCGCCGTCGATGAGCCCAAACCGAAACTATTAGCTGACCTCGGGATCCAATGATTTGCTAGGATCGCGCACCATCTTGGTCTGTCCATAGGCGCGCATGAGGACGACTCCCCGATAGCAGAAAGACAAGAAGGAGGGGCCCCCGCTGTGACCTCTGTCACAGCGGGGATTCCCCTGAGTGATGTAGGGTTTCGTGAATCGAACTCTTGCGAGACGTTCAAACTCGGCTGATTCATTCAGACTGACCGACGACATCCTCGCTGCGTAGTGGAGAAAGTCATGGAATTTAGAGAAGCTCTACAAAACAGGCGTTCGGTACGCAGCTATCAGGATGCGGCGCTGGAACCTTCCATCATCCAGGCCCTCATCGACGCCGCCATTCTCGCACCGAGCGCGGTCAACACGCAGCCCTGGGAGTTCTGGGTCGTGCTGGGACGCGACCGGATCAATAGCCTCTCCGACAGAGCGAAAAGCTGGTTGCTCGAGAAGGTGGCACACGATCCCACGGCCGGCGCGGTCGATCAGCGCCAACATCTCTCTGATCCGGGACTCTCGCTGCTGTATTACGCCCCGGTGTTGATGTTGGTAGTCGCAAAGTCGTTTGAGAAGCAGGCCAACGAGGATTCCTGTCTGGCGGCGTTTGCCTTGATGCTGGCGGCGCGCGATGCAGGAATCGGAACCTGCTGGATCGGTTCTGCGCGCCCATGGTTCAATCTGCCGGCGACGAAGAAGGAACTCGGGATTCCGGAATCCGATTGTGTCGTCGCTCCGATCGTGATGGGCTATCCGAAAGCTTGGCCTGAGGGGTACAGCCGCAGACCGGCGACGATTCACTGGGTGGGTAAGCCTTCCGATAAAGGCAATCACTGAAGGTCATGGATGAGTTGCATCATCCACGGAG
Source organism: Granulicella sp. 5B5 (assembly GCF_014083945.1). GTDB lineage: Bacteria > Acidobacteriota > Terriglobia > Terriglobales > Acidobacteriaceae > Granulicella. The sequence goes on from NZ_CP046444.1 coordinate 3,617,988, forward strand.
TGGGAACCGGATTGGGCGATGGGGTTCGTCGATTTAGTTCAGCGGTTTTTGAGTTCCCCAAGTGGGCTGAGCCTGCTGCCATCTCAAGCCTGGGGCTCCAGTCTTCTTCGAACTATCCCCGGAATGCGTGACGCTGCTGCTGGTCCAGAGGCAAGAGTAACAACAGTTCTCTGTACCACCGTGACGGCCATCACTGCGCGATAGTCGGCAAACGTCAATAGTACAGACTAGGACGTTACGCAACGAGCCGTTCACGCAACTCCAAACGGGAAGCATAGTTCGTAGGTGCCGTTTCGGACTCGACAAGGAAAGAGATACGAAAATGGCAAAGACAATGAAGGCAGCGGTAGCGAGAGAATTCGGTAAACCCCTCATGATCGAAGAGGTCGAGATTCCCGAAGTTGGACCCGGACAAGCGCTTCTCAAAGTGATCTCCACCGGCGTATGTCACACCGATCTTCATGCGGTCACCGGCGACTGGCCGGTCAAGCCCAGTCCTCCGTTCATTCCCGGCCACGAGGGAGTCGGATACGTGGCAGCCGTCGGCACGGGGGTCAGTATTGTGAAAGAAGGCGACCGCATCGGCGTTCCATGGCTTTACAGTGCATGCGGTCACTGCGAGTTCTGTCTGACGGGCTGGGAAACCCTGTGCAAGGCTCAGAAGAACGCAGGGTATTCGGTCAATGGCAGCTTCGCCGAGTACGTCTTGGTCGATCCGAACTATGTGGGACATATACCGGACAACCTGGAATTCACCCCCGTCGCACCCATCCTTTGTGCTGGGGTGACCGTTTATAAAGGCCTTAAGCAGACCGAAGCTCGTCCCGGCCAATGGGTCGTTATCTCCGGCGTTGGTGGCTTAGGACATCTCGCGGTTCAATATGCCAAGGCCATGGGGCTGCATGTAGCAGCTGTCGATATCGCGGCGGACAAGTTGGAACTCGCAAAATCGTTGGGCGCCGATATCGTCGTGAACGCGCTGGAACCGGATGCCGCCAAGCGCATCCTCAAGGAGACCGATGGCGGCGCTCACGGGGTGCTGGTCACCGCGGTTTCGCCGAAGGCGTTCGCTTTGGGCGTGGATCTGCTGCGTCGCCACGGCACGATGGCTCTTTGCGGGCTACCACCTGGAGACTTCCCGCTTTCGATCTTTGACATGGTTCTCAACGGCAAGACAGTTCGAGGCTCCATCGTTGGAACGCGCTCCGATCTCGCCGAATGCCTTGCCTTCGCGGCCGAAGGCAAGGTCAAAGTAACGTATACGACTGCGCCGCTCGAGGATATCAACCATATCTTCGACCAGATGAAGGCCGGCAAAATCGATGGACGCATCGTGATGGAAATCGCGAAGGCATAACGCATCGCAGGCCCCCATCACAAATGGTCCGCGATATCGAGCTAGAACCTGAGGTTGATGGAGATGAGTCTGGGGCCAATGCGTCAGACTCATCTCTGAACTGCCTGCTTCCGGCAGATAACGTACGACGAACGATGAAGGAGATCGAGTTTCAATGGCTTACCAGACAATCAATCCGTACACCGAAGAGTTCGTGAAGGCGTTTCCGGAGCACACTGACGAACAGCTGGAAGCAGTCCTTGCGCAGGCTCGGGAGACCTTTCAGAACGCCTGGAGTCTCAGGCCGCTGGCGGAGCGTAAAGCTATCGTCAAGAAGGCGGCTTCGATCATGCGCGAGAAGCGCGACGAATTTGCAAAGCCCATCACACTCGAGATGGGCAAGCTCTTTCGCGAAGCGCAGGGCGAGGTCGATCTGAGCGCCGATATCCTCGACTATTATGCGGACAACGCCGAGAAATTCCTGGTTCCCGAAAAGCTGGCGGTCGATGAGGGCGAGGCCGTTGTCGAGAATGCGCCGCTGGGAGTCATCTTCTGCATTGAGCCGTGGAACTTTCCCTACTACCAGTTGGCGCGGGTTGCTGGGCCGAACCTGATGGTGGGCAATACGCTGGTCGTCAAGCATGCGCCCAATGTTCCCCAATGCGCGCTGGCGTTTGAAAAGCTGCTCCTCGACGCGGGCGCTCCAGCGGGCGCCTACACGAATGTGTTTCTGTCCAACGAACAGGCCGCAGCGGCGGTTGCGGACAAGCGCGTCAAAGGAGTGGCTCTGACTGGGAGCGAGCGAGCCGGCGCAGCGGTCGCATCTGAAGCTGGCAACGCGCTCAAGAAGAGCACCATGGAACTTGGTGGAAGTGACGCCTTTATCGTGCTGGATGATGCGGACATGGACACAGCAGTGAAATGGGGTCTGTGGGGGCGCATGAACAACACCGGCCAATGCTGCGTCGCCGCGAAACGGTTCATCCTCGACGAGAAGATCGCCGATACCTTTCTGGACCGCTTCAAGAAGGAGTTGGAGAAACTGGTTCCGGGCGATCCTATGGACGCGAACACGACGATGGGACCGCTCTGCACGGTAGGCGCTCTCAATCTTGTTCAGAAGCAGATCAGAGATGCGATTCAGGGCGGTGCAAGGGTGATGATGGGTGGAAAGCGCCTCGGCAGGCCAGGATACTTTCTGGAGCCCACCATTCTGACCGACATCAAAGCGGATAACCCAGCTTACTATCAGGAGTTTTTCGCTCCGGTGGCTCTCATCTTCCGCGTCAAGAACGAGGAAGAGGCTGTCAAACTGGCGAATGATTCTCCCTATGGGCTCGGGGGTTCGGTGATCACCAAGGACATTGAACGCGGCAAGCGGATCGCACGGCAGATCGAGACAGGCATGGTCTTTATCAATCGAGCGACGTGGACCGCGCCCGATCTTCCGTTCGGTGGGGTTAAGAACTCCGGCTACGGCCGGGAGCTCTCGGATCTTGGTATCGGAGAATTTGTGAACAAGAAACTGATCCGTGTGGCCTGATCGGAGGCGTCGGGTTTCGGGGAGAAGATATGTCACAGCGGAGTACGGAACTACTGTTCTCACACTACAAGCTCGGATGCCTGGATCTTCCAAACAGGATTGTCATGGCACCACTGACCAGGAGTCGCGCCGCGGAGGGCGGAGTTCCCACCCCTCTTATGGCGGAATATTATGCGCAACGCGTCTCGGCGGGTCTCATCATCGCAGAGGCGACGCAGATTTGCGCCGAAGGGCAGGGTTACGAGGGTACACCTGGGATCTATACCGGGCCGCAGATTGCAGGATGGGAGTTGCTCACACATGCCGTGCATACCTGTGGCGGCAGAATCTTTCTTCAACTCTGGCATGTCGGGCGCATTTCGCATACGTCATTGCAGCCTGGCGGCCGCGCCCCGGTGGCGCCGTCTGCGCTTCGCGCGAAGGCGCAGACGTTCATCGGTGGGCGGTATGTCGACGTCTCCGAGCCCCGGGCGCTCGAAGGCAATGAGATCCCAGAGATTGTGGAGGCCTACGTGCTGGCGACTCGCAACGCATTATGGGCGGGATTCGATGGGGTTGAAGTGCATGCCGCGAATGGATATTTAATCGATCAATTTCTGCGCGATGGATCAAACATGAGGACCGACGAGTATGGAGGGTCGATTGAGAACCGTGCCCGCTTTCTTGCAGAGATCGTGCAGGGAGTGATCGCGGAAGCGGGGGAGGATCGGGTCGGTGTGAGGATCGCGCCCGTGAGCGCGGTCAACGATGCTCATGACAGCCAGCCGGAGAAGCTCTTCACCCACGTAGTGGAGGTTCTTGATCGTCTCAAACCGGCCTACCTCCATGTGATCGAGGGGCAGACGGAAGGACCCAGGGACTTTGATCCCAGCTTCGACTTTGCGGCTCTGCGCAAGCAATTTCATGGAACCTATATAGCGAACAATGGTTACACCGTTGAGCTAGCTGCCGAAAGTATCGCCGCCGGAACCGCCGACCTGGTCGCGTTCGGGAGACCCTTTATCGCAAATCCAGACCTGGTGGAACGGTTTCGTGCGCATGCGCCACTTGGTTCGACCGACGCGACAACGCTTTACGGCGGCGGCGCGAAAGGCTATACAGATTACCCGGCATTGAGCGACACCAGATGTCATGTCACCTCGGGCATCGCCTGAACCTAGTTCCGTGCCCCAGCTAAGAGGCATCATCTGCCCCATCCATGCGAGAGATGTGAGTCCCATGGCTACAAGACGAGCCGACAGTAGTTCCGCAATTTATCTGATTGGAGGCGGCATCGCCTCGCTCGCCGCAGCCGCGTTCTTCATCCGTGATGGGGACATCCTGGGCAGGGACATCACGATCCTGGAGGAATCGGGCAAGACCGGCGGAAGCCTTGACGCAGCCGGAAGTCCGGAAGAGGGTTATGTTATGCGGGGAGGCCGCATGATCGAGAGCAAATATCTTTGCACCTTCGACCTGTTCTCCTCGATTCCGGGCGTCGACGAGCGCAAGACCGTCACCCAGGAGATCTTCGAATGGAACGAGGTGATGAAGACTTCGTCCAAAGCTAGACTGTTCCGCGATGGCCACAGGGTCACGGCCCCGGGGTTCGGATTGACAGAACGGCATATTCTGGCGATCGAGCGACTGGGTCTGAAGTCGGAGGCGTTGCTGGGAAGAGCTAGCATTTCAGAGCAATTCGATCCGTCGTTCTTTGAAACCGATTTCTGGTTCATGTGGTGCACGACGTTCGCCTTCCAGCCCTGGCACAGCGCGGTTGAGTTCAAGCGGTATCTGTTGCGCTTCACCCACATGGTTTCGGGCTTCAACACCCTGGGCGGGATCATGCGAACCGTCTACAACCAATACGACTCGATGGTGCGTCCTCTTAAAAAATGGCTGGTGGAGCGTGGCGTTCGGTTTGAGTTTGACACTCGTGTCACCGATCTTGATCTCTGTTATGACGCTTCGGGTTATGCGGTCGAGCTCATCGTCTTCGAACGCGCCGGGCATCGGGATGAGATAAGGGTAGGTCAGAAGGACTGCGTCGTGGTTACGTTGGGCTCTATGACCGAGGCGTCCAGCCTAGGCTCGATGGATTCGGCTCCGCCGCTGAGAGGGAAATCGGACGGCGGTTCCTGGATGCTGTGGGAGAAGATCGCCGCGACCCAGCCGCAGTTTGGTCGTCCCGCTAATTTTAGCGACCACATTGATGAATCGAAATGGGTCTCCTTCACCGCGACCCTGCACGACCCAACCTTCTTTCGCCTTATCCGGGACCTGACCGGAAACGTGCCCGGGGAGGGCGGACTCATCACCTTTCAGGAGTCCAGTTGGTTAGTATCGATCGTATTGCCTCACCAGCCTCACTTCATCGGCCAGCCGGAGAACGTAGAGGTCCTCTGGGGCTATGGTCTGTTGGTGGACAAGCCGGGCGACTTCGTCAAGAAGCCGATGTCGACGTGTACCGGCAGGGAGATTCTGACAGAGATTCTAGGGCACCTGAGAATTCAGGCGGAAGCACCCAGGATCCTTGAGACCTGCATCTGTATCCCGTGCATGATGCCGTTCGTGACCAGCCAATTTCTGCGTCGCGCGAAGGGCGACCGACCGGCAGTGGTCCCGGCTCGATCGAAGAACCTTGCCTTTATCGGGCAATTTTGCGAATTGCCGGACGATGTGGTCTTCACCGTCGAATACTCCGTTCGCTCCGCGCAAACGGCCGCATATTCTTTACTCGGGCTCAAACGAGCACCGCCAGCTGTCTACAAGGGACAACACAAGCCGCGCGTTTTACTGGAGGCCTTCCGGGCGCTACATAGTAAGAAAGAATCGTGAAACCCCTTGGAACGTTCATCCTGAGCTTCGTTGCTTCTCACTTCAAAGACATCGGCATCGATCCCTATCGAGACAGTGTTGATCTCAGCGGCAGAAGCGTTTGAACTGCGATCAAAGTAGTTTTTAGAATGCATGAGCGATGGAATCTTCATCGCTCGCACTTCGTTCAGACGGAGGCATGTGGAGGATGTCGAGCGCTACTGAGTCGCAGAGAGCCAAGATGCTCGCCGATCTATTTCGGGGCTATGATGGCCCACCGTTTTCGATCCGTGTGTGGAACGGATGGAGTTGGTCTTTCCGCGAGCAAGAAGTACCAGTGTTTTCCTTGGTCTTTGAAGTTCCAGGAGCGTTAGATGCGCTGGTGATTGAGCCGAGCGAGCTTACCTTAGGGGAAGCGTTTGTTCGTGGCGATATAAGCATTCGAGGCGACATCTTCGCCGCATTCTCGCTCGCGGAACATGTCTTCAACCGCCCTCGGGCGTTCCGGCAACGACTGCTTGAAAACTTCGCTAGGACGTTTTTGAGTCTACGGCAATGGATCGGACGGGGGTCGCGGCACTCTCTCGGGCGGGACCGGTCGTCGATTTCTATTCATTATGATCAGCCGCTTGAATCCTTCCGGCCGTGGCTCGGCAGAACAATGGCATACTCCTGTGCCTACTTTCGAACCCCTGACGATACTCTCGATGCCGCGCAAACTCAGAAGCTTGACCTTGTCTGTCAGAAACTGCGCTTGCAGCCACTTAACTCAGTTTTGGATATCGGATGCGGTTGGGGGAGCCTCGTTCTTTTTGCGGCTGAGAACTATCAGGTAGAGGCCCTGGGCATCACGTTGAGTTGTTGTCAGGCAAACGTTGCAAAGGAGCGGATCGAACAGGAAAGACTAGGGCAAAGCTGTACGGTAGCGCTGCGAGATTACCGCGACCAGGCAAGTCTCCCAACGAGATTCGACAAGATCGCAAGCATCGGTATGTTTGAGCATGTAGGTCTCAGGGGACTGCCTCGATACTTCGAGATCGCCCATCGGTTACTGAAACCCGGCGGGGTGTTTCTTAATCATGGGATTGCACGTTCGCAGGGGTCGCCGCCACGAAAGGCCTCCTTTATAGATAAGCATGTCTTCCCGGATAGTGAGCTTGTCACGCTGTCCGAGGCTATTCGGGCCGCGGAGTGCGCCGGCTTTGAAGTGCGTGATGTGGAGAATCTTCGTGAGCACTATGAGCTGACGTTGCGCCATTGGGTGCATGGACTCGAGAGGGATGCGGCTGCAGTACTGAAGCACGTATCCGAAAGCACCTATCGCACGTGGCTTTTGTACATGGCAGGTTCAGCGGCAGCATTTCGTCGAGGCGATCTCGGTGTCTATCAACTTCTTCTGAGCCGTCCGGATCGAGGCGATAGCCGTCTTCCGCTGACTCGTGAAGCGTGGTACTCCCACGGTTCCTGTGAACGGAATGTGCTCCCTTCCCGGCAGAGAGAGCTGATCGGGGATCGCTGATCTGGGCTGTCGACGCCGCTGAGACCGTCAGTCCTCTATCGATCAAGAGAACCTCCTTCCGATTACGGCTCGATCATTCGGAGCTTTCCAAATAACCGCGTTATGCTCTCCGATATTGAGAAAAGATTAGCTATGGGTTTCGTTGTGATGCGCGTCACAGCACGACGCCGAGAGAAGAGGATATCGTTCTGCTTGAACGGAGAGCGAACGTATGGCCGCACGACCGATTCCTGCCAAGGTTCCAGCGATGCGGGTAGCTGTGGAGTACGCGCTGAGAAAATTAGTGGTTGCCCACGATGCCTCCGCGGCATCGGCAAGAGCGCTGAACGATGCGATCTTCCTGGCAAAGAAATTCAAGTCGGAGATCCTCGTCGCACATATCGAATCGATGGGCGACGAGGTTTTTCGAGAGGAGAGCGCGGACGACCATATCGATCTCGGAACGGTTGGAAGTCTTCTTACCGCGGACGGTATAAAAAATCGGGAGATACTTCGCGCCGGGGTAGTTGGGGATGCGCTGTTCAATATCTGCTGCGATGAGCATGTTGACCTTCTGCTGCTCGGCGCCTATGGCTACGGGCCTCAGGACCGGTCGACGCTGGGGTCCACTGCGGAGAACCTGCTCCGCGCCATCCCGTGTCCGGCATTGACGTATGGACCGAGTGTTACTTCCTCGCTCTCGTCCATTGGAGACAATGGGCCGATCCTGGTTCCCATTTCTCTGCCCAGCAACGACGCCGAGCTGCAACAGGCCATTGCGATCGCAAAGTTGTTCGGTGCCAAACTCGAGCTTCTACATGTCGAAGATCTTGGGGGCATATCGGATCTACCGCGGGACGTACGGGATACTGAGCAGGACTGGGGAGAGTTGACCTCTCGACTAAGAGGAGAAGGTGTCTCACTGGGCTGGTCCGTCCTCCGTGGGAGGCCGGTAGAGGTCATCTTGGGACGAAGTCTTGAGTTGGACAGTCCATTTATTTTGATGCCCCTCAGGTGGGGTGAGCGGCTCTCTTCGATGACGTCGGATAACGTTGGGGCGCATGTGATCCGCAGCTCCAAGGTCCCTGTCATGACCTATCGCGTTGAATAGCCAGCGGTGAGATAAAACTCTTGGGCGCCCATCTCCTTTGACCGGGATGAATCCAGGTCGATCGAGTATTACAAGGACGTACCGAAGGCCGTTATTCTCACCACACCTCGGGAGATTTTAAAACGTTCGCGAGCAAGTAAGCTGACTTGTTCGGTCTCCTGCCGGAGTGCCGCCAGCCGCGAAGCGTCAACGGCAAACGAAGGAGCTTGCTCCGCTGACCGC